>JAFQEZ010000004.1 GCA_017398805.1 Bacteroidaceae bacterium
CTTATCATTGCGCAATTGTCATCCCGCCGACGCGAATGAGCGTTGGTTGCGACGAAGGAACCTTTAGGTTCCCCGAGGAGTGCTGCTTCAGCAGCTTATGTAGCGACGAGGGATCTCTTTTTCCATTACAACCGCAAATATTTTGCTTACCCACACCTTTTTGCTACTGAACCGAAATAATTTAGTATATTAGCATGGGAAAAATCTGTCAATACAACAACCTTCATTTTTCAATGTCCTATTAGTTTTAAATAATCCAAAGTCATATGAGAAAAACAGTAATCACGCTTTGCAGTTTGGTATTAATTGTTGTTGCACTGAAAGCAAACCGCCATTCTATTTCGCAACAGAGTGATGGAGATGAAAAGCAATCCCCATTCGTCGGCACATGGGAGTGGACAGAAAATACCCCTCAATGGCAAAGCTTTGCAATTTGGGTTGGAGAAAGAAATGATTCGCTATTATTCTGCATGGGAGGTACATTTCACGGAGGAAGAAAAATCCAAATGCCCGAAAATGATAAAGACGGAAACATAATACCGGTAGTCAAGACTCAATTACCCAAAGGAAACTTAGTAAAAAGCAAAATAAGCGAAGCTTTCTCGAATTTCTACTTTGACCAGGATAGAATGAGAGTATATAATGACATTTCATTCGAACTGATAAATGACAGTACAATGCTTTTTATTCTTGATGACAACAAAGGATATTGGCCCGACACAGCTGTCATGATTCGCAGAGACAGGATAAATAGGAAATTTTCCGATTATGAAGAGCCGTTGCTCTACAAAGGGAAATAAACCACTGAAATTTTATAATAGAACTGAATTCTCCAAAATTCAAACAGTTTTTAAGTAACAGCAGTGCGAACTAAAGTTGATGCCGGTTGTTGATTATTGCATGTATAACCAAAACAGCAACAACATGAAAAGAGAGTATCACTCACCGGCAGTCAACGAAGTATCATGCATAACCAGTTCATTCATAGCTGCATCGGTCAATCCGGCAAGAACATCAAGAGATAGAGATAATACCAAAAGCAACATCAATGACAATGACTGGGGAGACATATGGAATAATTGAGAAACTGTTTAATTTTAACGTGAGTTCGATATAAGTTCAACCGAATCGCGAATCTGTCATCCCGACAGAGCGCAGCGACGAGGGATCTCAAAAATATCGCGAAATAAGAGATTCTTCACATTGACTTTAGCCCCTTCGGGCGTCGACCGTTGGTTCGTTCAGACGTGTTGTTGAGGGCTTGCCCGAAAAATGACAAATATGCAATAATTCAGTATAATATGTTATATCGAACTCACGTTAAATTTAAGCTAATATTCCCATGTCAATTGATTTTTTGAGATCCTTGACTTTAGCCCCTTCGGGCGTCGACCGTTGGTTCGCTTTGCTCAAGATGACAATGCTGTAATGTATTCTTGGGCTGGCCGCCCCCTGCCCCTACAACATTAAACAATAAACATTCACAGGGCGGTCCGACCCCGCCCCTACACATTAAACGTTACACATTGACAGCACTCGCTGACCGCGACCCACGCGGCACGAATTACTCCCGTGCTTCGCGTGACCAATCGCTGCTTGTGCTGTCGATGTTACAAGTAACATTAAACACTAAACATTACTTTCCTCCGATGTTGAACCTGTATATCGCATGCAGCATGACATAGCTGTAGAATATCTTATCGCGGTTGAAGTAGCGCATGCCCGGCCGCACATAACAGTATTCCGCCGTGCGTTGGTGCAGTATATCCACAGCCTCGAGCTGCAGGGTCAGAGTTTTGTTCTTGAGGAAAGATTGCGATACAGTGGCATTCCACAACCACTGGTCATGGTTCATTATCTCATCGGCATAGCCACGGCGACCGTATAACCCGAACGAAGTATTGATTTTCATTCCGAACGGAAGGTCAACCTGCGGCTGGAGTTTGCACTCGAATGTGTGTCCGCTCTGGTCGTACTCCGGGGTGCTGCCGTAACGTGAGATATCGGCAGAATATTGGCCGTTAAGGTTCACGTTCCATATTCCGCTGCGCCATTTGAGCGACATGCTTGCACGTGGGGAGTGACGGTATACAACTGAAAGCCCGAGCTTGTCGCCCATTGCACCTACATAGCTCTTGTCGCGGCTTATATGATAGGCACCGCTTACAAAAAATGTCCAATGACGCTCCTTGTCAAGCGGCTGCTCGGTATTTGCACCCACAGAAACATAATAGTTACCGTTAACATTGTCCTTGGTGTGCCGCTGTTTGCCTGTTTGCGCGTCGGTCACAATTATATCGACAATCCTATTATTGTATAACCCGCAGCTTGCGTAGAGGCTGTAGCTGTCGCCGCGCTTCTCGTTGAACCAACGGCTGTAGAGGTTGAAGTGGTTTTGCCATTGGGTCTTAAGGCCGGGGTTGTTCACACGCTCAACCATCTGATCACTGGTGTCGGTGACAGGCAGCAGCTCAAGCAACGAGGGGCGGTACGAGTAGCCGAAATAGCGGAGTGATATTTCACCGTTCTTTACCGGTTTCCATTTTATGCTGGCACGTGGAGTAAAATCGAAATAGCTACGCGAGGGAGAATGTGCCGCGCCCCCTCTTTTATACAGCAGTTCCTCATCGTAATGCTCAATTTCCACTGCCAATGCTGCTTCAATTTTATCCCAGACACCCGTAACTGAAGGGTCAATCAAATGCCTCTGTTCTGTCCTCTTTGAATAGTGGCTGTTTGCAATATCTATCACTGCCGCAAGTGAATCGGCTGTGGACGGATGCACTCCGGGTGGCAGGCCAAGCTGCGAATAATAAGGATAGCGGTCGAGCCTGTAGATGGCATAGTCATCATCGTACTTCATAAGGGCATACCGGTAGTCTACCGAAAAGCTCAGGTTCTTGTTGAATTTTCCTTCAAGAGCAACCTTTGCCTTTAGCTCGCTGTTGTCGGACGGCGCGGTGTTGTATCTGCGCTCAACAGATTCAGGAGTACTGTTGTTGAAATAACGGTAATTCCTAAGGATGTCCGCTGAGCCATTGTGGCTGTATATGCGGTAACTGGCCCCGGCACTAAGCGAATAGCCTTCTTTCCTGAAACGATGAAGATAGCGGAGATCCGCATCAAACGAATTGTTGTCGCTCACGGTTATATTCCGCGAGGAGTTTGAGTTTATACCCATTGCCCCAAGTTCCTCGCTCACATTCTCGCCCACAAGCCCTCTCTCGGGATTAGGGATATCCATTGCTGCCGAATAAGTTGAGAGATAGGAAGTACCTTCGCTGCGGTTATCGCTGTAACGATAGTCAATTGTGGCAGCAATGCGGTTAAGAGTATCGATGTTATATGTGATACTGCCGTTTAGGTTCAGATTCCTGTCACGGCCGTCGCTGATTGTGCGCTGATAGGAATATTGGTTTCCGGCTGTACCAAGGATATATTCTGTATTCGATATACGGTCATTGCTGCCGCTTGTGTGGCCGGCCTCCACCTCGGCGTTAAACTTAAGGTGCCCTGCCTCGGTGTTCTTGCGGCCGTTATCCCAAGATATTATAGCCCCTGCCTTGCGGTAGGTGTAGAGCCCCATAGGCCCCCACGGGTCGCTCTGCCAGTTGCCGTTCTCATCGGCAACCTGGTTCTCGCTGATGTTGTTCACCTGGGCATAGACGGCAGTGCGGCGCTTGTCGGTGAAATTGGAGGCGAAAGCCTTTGCCATGTACTTGCTGTGCGTACCACCGCCGAGGTCGGTATTCACGTTCCACTGCGACTGGTACTCCTTCTTTATCTTGAGGTCGACAACGGTAGCCTTGTCAGTGTCATGTACACCCGCGAACTCCTTCTCCTCATCGGCCTTCTCATAGACAGCGATATCCTGCACCGCGTCGCTCACAATGTTGGACATTGCAGTGTTGGCGTCGCCGATGAAAGGTTTTCCGTTGACAAGGATTGAACTCACGGCCTTGCCCTGGAAAGTAAGACTGCCGTTTGAGTCCATTGTAAGGCCAGGCAGCTGCTTTATCAGCGCCGCAATAGTAGAGCCCTCGGGCACGCGGAATGCATTGGTATGATATACGAATGTGTCGGCCTTTATTGTCAGTTCCTGAGCAAGGGCTGTAACTTCCAGTTCGTCAAGCAAAACATCACGCGACAGCATTAGGTCGCCAAGTTTAGCCACCGGGCGTTTTGCGGTAAGTTCAACTCTCTTCTTCATACTCTCACAACCGGTATATGATACCTCAAGAAGATACTTTCCTGCACTCTTGGCCTTCACATTGAAATAGCCATTGTCATCAGCGACATCGCCCCCTACAAAGGTAGTATCATTTACAAATAGTCGGAGAGTTGCCATAGGCAGACCCTCTTTGACATTCTCGGCATCCACCACCCTGCCCTGCACGGCAAAGTTCTGTGCACTCGTGCCCAGGCAAATTAATGCAAACAGCAAAATTAAAAGTGTCTTTTTCATCTCAAGCAGGTTTAAATAAGATAAACAGAGATTCTTGACCTCGGCCATAGTGTATTAGTTTATTAGTGCACCGCAAATACAAAAACAGAACATATCTTCTTTCCAAATAATTTTATAACTATTTTCAAAAAAGTACATATTCGTAAAGTCAATGGACCAACTATAGAAGAGTTACAGTGTGCAAAGATAATCATTCAACACAATTTACCCCCCCCAATTGTTAAATTGAGTTAAAAAACCAGAAATAAAAAAGGTATGTCACATTCACCGTGATGCATAATTAATAAATTTGTACATTGTTTAAACATCTGCCATGAGAAGATGCTTTGCATCGGATTGTGACATACCATAACCTGTCGGAAGAACCACCAAGCCGGCAGGTTTCTTTTTTTCACCAAATTCTACATCATTTCACCTATAAGACGAATGAGTCTCTGTTTTGTTACAGTTTTTTGAGTTAAAAATACTTAACACAAATTATTGTTCTTTTTCAACGACAAGCTCCAAACTACCACTCTCACGCAGGACTGTCAAGGTCAGCACATCGGGGAGCGGATAGAGCGCATTGTTGTCGTTTGCTCTAATTCCATTGATTGCCTCAATGCGGTCGCCACGGCGCAGGCCTGCTTTCTCTGCATTGCCGCCTTCCAGAAGACCGTTCACAATCCAGTGGTCGTCCATTGGCGTGAAAGCAATGCCGAAATAGTTGGGCTGCGGCGCGCTGAAGTTTCTGTTAGGGCGAAGATAGATAACCCAATGTGCAAAATCCATTATAACATCAAAGCGTTCAAGGAGTTCATTGCCGACAAGCCCTGCGTAACGATCGTCAGCCAAAGATCCCTTACGGTTCTCGGACCATGCAATACGCACATCTTTCAGTGCATGCCTGCCCACGGTTATCTCTGTGGAACAAACGTCATTCTGCACAGCAGAGCCTCCAATTCCGCCCACAGTATAGACAAACTTGCCGCTACCATCAAGCACTCCATTGGCTTTCAGTTTGCCGGCAGTGGTGCTGTTGAGAGACAATGTACCCGGCATTCCGGTATCGAGCAGAAAATCTCCGTTAAAGGTATAGCCGTTAGCGAATGTTACGGAGAGCGGCAAAATCATACGATCCTTCTTGTCGCCGATCCATTTGCAATCAATGCGCACATAGTCACCGGCTATCTCTTCATCATGGGCAAGGAAACGCATATAGCCGTCGGCATAATTGAATTCCACTCGCTCGCCCTGCATGAACGGCAGGCCGAACAGACCATCGACGTCGTCACCCACAATCTTACGGAGATTCATCACTACCGCCATCTGTTCATGATGTGACTTGCCGCCGACCTTGTAGTTCCAGCCACTTGCATCGATGTTTGCCATTTCCATTCCATTGCCTGCCCCGCCAAGCATAGCTTTACGCAGATTGCCGTTTGATGCAAAATGAGAATCATAGAATGCAGAATCAAGCAGCAGGTTGTTGGCACCTGTATCGAATATCATGCGTGCAGGAAACGAGTCACGCAACATCATATCAAAGCAAATATGGCGCCTGTAGCTGAAAGGGACAGCATCGGCAGGAAGTTTTTTTACCGCCATATCCTTATTGGCAACCGCAACTGCAGAACTTTCTGCAACAGCAACATCTTTACGCTCATTAGAACAACCCGTTGCCATTATTGTAGCAAAGGCCAAAGCCAACAAATGATAGTGTCTTGTCATAATCATAGGTTTTTAATAGTATTATTGTCGCGTAGAAGAGATCCTTCGTTTCACTCAGAATGACAAAACAACGTTTTGTTATCGACGAGTTTTGCAGCAACAGGTCAAACGAAGCACTCCCACCCCTCCGCCAGTAAACTGGCACCTCCCCTCAGGCAGAGGAGGAATTTAGGTTATGCCGTTTGGGTTGCGAAAAGCAAAACGAGTCAATGACAGTGCAAATATAGAATGACAAGTACGCTGTCTTCAGACAAGCACGCGGCCTGCCACTTACTGCAAGCGGAACTCTACAGGCAGTGTAAAGCTCACATTAACAGCCTTGCCGCCTTGAGTACCGGGATTCCACTTGGGCATTGCAGAGACTACGCGCACAGCCTCATCCTTGAGAGATTTTTCAGCAGCGGCACGCAGTGCCATTACCTCATCGGAACTCAGTGCCTCGCCTTTTTCGTTCTTGAATGCGGTAACCATAATTTCATCAAGTTCATTCTTTGAATAGGCCAGCATCTCCTCCTTCTGCGCAAGTGTACGCTTCATTATCACAATTTTCGCCCTCTCATCTTCCAGAAGCTTTTGTGCCTTTTCCAGTTCTTCGCGACGGCGATTGAGAATATTTTCCGGTGTACCGCCCTTTTTTAGGACTTCGGACTGCTTTTTCCACTCTTCAATGTGCTGCTCAAATTCTTTACAATCGTTCTCGATACGTTCAATACTATTCTTGTAATATTCGATTTCTTTCGCTGTTTGCTCGGCAAGCGAGACTTCGGAATAATCAGAGGAGAAGTCAGACTTAACCACTTCGGCATTTGAAATGCTGCCGTCGGCCCTGACAACAAATCTCACAAAGACTCGACCTTGGCCGTTTATGTCACGTGCAGCCTTGGGGTATCTGACGTTCATGCGGAGCCACTTCATCAGTTCCGCCATTCCCCCGGGGAACTCAGGTGCATTCTCGCATACCTGATAGATTTTCTCTCCATCATCGGTAGTGCGTTCCTCAACATTAAAGTCTACTGTAAACGGAGCATCCTCCTTCTTGCCATTGACTACTGGAGCGGGGTTGCCCACTATGCCGCCATGGGAACCGGAAGATGTTGTAAAGAATATTATACCCTTCTTGTCCTTTGCATTGTATTTCTCTTTCAGTTCGGCAGTGAGTGCGCTGTTCTTTATTACCTCAATATGAGCGATTGAAGAGGATTCAAGCTCTTTAAGGTCACCATCAAACACCTTGCCATCCACGACTATGAGCGCATTATCCTTGACATCAGTGTCTACAATGACACCGCCATCTCCAATTACAATCCTATTGTCTTTCTTCTCCGTGTCTTTCTTTTCATTGTTTATCATGCCATCGGACAAGTTGAATTGAACAGGTATGGTATATTGCACATTCACAGGCTTGCCGCCCTGTGTTCCGGGGTTCCATTTAGGCATTGAGGAGACTACACGCACTGCCTCATTATCGAGCAACGTATTGCCTGCACTCTTAGCCACTGAAACATCTGAAATAGAACCGTCCTTTCTTACTACAAACTGCACCATAACTCTACCCTGCTTGCCGGCAACCTTAGCCTCGGCGGGATATTTGATATTGTCGGCAAGATACTTGTACATTGCATGCGTTCCACCCGGGAACGCAGGTGCATTCTCGCACTTCTGATAGACCTTGTCATCACCGTCAGGAAGTTGCTGCACATAATTTTCTGCTGATTCCTTTTCGTTGTTAGCGACAAATTCACTACCTTTGGAAAGTGTTTCATCCGTTGCCGGATTCACAGCCTCCACTGTTGAGAATGTGAGCACCGCAATGGTTGCTACCGGGACGATGTACAAAGCCTTTGCACATCTCCACTTCTTTGATTTTTCTTTACACATCATAGTGATACGTTTTTTAGTTAAACTGTGATTAAAGCTGTTGGCAATAGAGTAGAGCCTTGCGCCAACGGCTTTTTTTATTATCAATAACTGGTATTCTCTTGCATTCACGCCCGAATTGATGACAGCCTCGTCGGCCTCGAATTCGTGTATATCCTTGAGGCTGTTCTTCATTATCCATGCGAGCGGATTGAACCACTGCATTATTATCACTGCATCGGCAAGCACTATGTCCCATGAGTGGCCGGCACGCGCATGTGCAGTCTCATGTATGAGTATCTCATGGGCACCCTCTTTAAGATCCTCGGTACTGACCACCACCCAGTGGAACCAACTGAAGGGTTTTTCCTTACCGTCATGCACACGCAACCTGATGCCATTGCAACCATAGAGGGAAGCATCCACTACCCTGCTGCGTGCTATTATACGTGCTACCTGAATATACATTACAGCCTGACGAATGATGAGGAAGAGAACACCTATTATATATATGACTGCTGTTGCTTGAATCCACACCGGCACTTTCTCAATTACGACACTCTCCTTGAACAGAGACTCATGTGTCTCAATTTTCTCCGGTTCAGCAACTACAGGTACACTCACTTCTGAGGAGGAGAAGATTACATCCCAATCACCTGTTGCAGAAAATGAATCTTCAAGCCCTATAAGGGTTGCATTATCAGGAATCAGAGCTGCTTCATTTTCCCTCTCAACTGCCACTTCTGTTCGTACAGTGTGCCTTTTCTCAGCGAAACTCTCTTCAACGGCTGTAAACATGCCTGATAAAGGCGTTTCTGCACCGATATTGACAAATGGTATTGCCAATGAAAGCAGAATAAGCGACAACATCACATAGCGGTTGATCCTATGAAAAGTCTCCTTGCTCATGAAGAGCATGAAGAGTGATACAAGAAGCGCCAACAATAGCGCCGACTTCAATATGTATACAGCAAAAGCACCCATATAAGCCTTGACTTAGAAGCTGTTTAAATTTATAATAAAATGTTTTCTTATATTGGAAGTTGTCATTTCTTACTTCTGTTTTTCAACGAGCTCAATAAGACTCTTGAGTTCGTCGAGAGAGATTTTCTCCTCTTTAACGAGCGAAGAGACTGCATTGAGGTAGGAACTGCCGAAATAGCGGTTCACAACACTACCTAAAGTCTGTTTGCCATATTCGCTCTCACTTACAGCAGCAAAATAACGGTGAGTATTGCCGAAAGCCTCATGCGCAACATAACCTTTACTCTCAAGACCGCGCACAATGGTAGATATCGTATTGAAATGCGGTTTGGGCTCATCAAGCAAAGGGATTATCTCCTTGACAAATAACGGACCTCTCTCCCAAAAGAGTTTCATAAGTTCCTCTTCTCTTTTTGTAAGATTTTTCATAATACTATTAATTTCGGTGGTTCTTAACTACAAAAACACGCTGCGCCAACTATATTTTTTAGTTGACACAGCAAAGAACTATATTTTTTAGTTATAAAACTAATTTTAATAGTTAACAAAGGTTAAGAAGAGAAAATAATTGAAGAATGCACTTGACTAGAGATTCTTCACATACAGGTTTGAGATTCCTCACATTGACTTTAGCCCCTTCTGCTTAATGCTAAGGCTGACGCCTTGGGCGTCGACCGTTGGTTCGTTCGGAATGACAAAACAACGTTTTGTTATCGGTGAGTTTTGCAGCAACAGGTCAAACGAAGCATAGCCGCAGGTTATGCAGTTTGGGTTGCAAAAAGCAAAACGAGTCAATGACCTTTTTTTTGTTATCGACAAGTTTTGCAGCAACAGGTCAAACGCAGCACTCCCACCCCTCCGCCAGTAAACTGGCACCTCCCCTCAGGCAGAGGAGGAATTTAGGTTATGCCGTTTGGGTTGCGAAAAGCAAAACGAGTCAATGACAATGCAAATATAGAATGACAAGTCCACGAAAATAGCACCACACTGTAAGGAGCAGCCAGTGAAAAGAAAAACTGTTCCTAACCATAATTACCGGAAAACAGGACATTCGCTGCTTGTGCGCACCATTACTGCGCTGTCGGGCCAAAAGCCAATGGATTCCCGGGTTCTGAACAGCATTGTGTTATTGCTGAACAGTTCCAAAGATACCCCGCTGTTACATTTTCCTGCGAACGGAATTTCATCAGCCGCAAAATATCCTACAGCCTTATTTCCACTCTTGGGCAGTTGAAGAAATGCTTGGGGAAAGAGTCTGTCTTCTTCATCATATTCTGCGTTCTGTATTCTGTACCCTCCAAGGAAGACACCACCGGGCGCAATGAGCAGAGAATCGTTCCTTTCAGCTACATATATATAGAAATTTTGCCAAGGGCCATTTTCCGTCCACTCCCATCTACCAATAAAAGGAGAAGGTTCAATTCCTGATATATCAAATTTGTTTGTATCAGTTACTTCCGTATCGGGTATATTATAATGCTCCTTATACAAGTCAACAACCTTTGTCGAAAAAGCAGAGTTCTCGCTACTCTTGCGGACAAGGATAGCGCTGTCGGGCCAGTAGTTCACGTTGCCATCTATCTTGAAAGTAAGTGTATCAGGTGATTTAAGTTCAAGACAGAGAGGATAATATTCATTCCGAGGGTAATTCTGAAACACACTGAAATATTGATTCACAATAGCACCTGCCGCCTTATTCCCGTTTTTGGGGACAGGAATACAAGCCTGTGGTATCACCTCTCCGGCGGTATCGATCATTGGATTTCCCGTCATGTAAAAAGGTTCTTCCCTTTCCCAATAAAAGGATACGAGCAAAGAATCATTACGCTCGCCAATGCGCAGGGAGATATTCTGCACAGTATCATTGACTCCGACGTTAACCCAATAACCCACAAAGGGCGACGGGGTAATACCCGCAACATCTACACCCTGAGGTTTATTTCCACTGCAAGCAACCATGCTTAACAGAAAAATAGAATATAAGAACCTTTTCATATTCATAAATAACTTATTTTAAATGACGGCTTCGAAGTTTTATTCCAGTGCCATATTTGCGTCCTATATCGTTTAAACGATTAAACCATCCTACGATAAATTCTTTTTGCTCGGAATTATTATCAACAATCGAATCGTAGTGTTCAGCACGCGCTTTTTGTATTTCATCTTTCAACCACTGTTCATCAACAGCGTTTACGGCATCGTTTGTCTTTTTCCCGATATATCCATCAACCTGCAAATTATGCCCTTTCTTATTTAACGATTGCTGCAAATATTTTATTGCCGTTTTAGGACCTGAATTTACAGAAAAATCATAAATCAATTTCATAACATCTGTATTATCTAACTTACCGAAGCCAAAAATATCCCATTCAGCCTTATAAAGTTTTACAACATCTCCTTGCGATAAATTCTCAACATCATCAACTTTAACACCGGACTTTTTCTTATAAGTATCGAGAAAACCTTTAGTTATTCCCATATTAGTTTTACCACCTTTGTCCTTTGGGTTGTTAACTAAACCACCTTCATAGTTTAAAACCATTGGAAGAGTAGAATAAAACAAAGAATCACTGCGTTGTATTTCTTGTGGTATTAAACCGTCCTTGGGCAGTTCTATTGCATCAAGAAAACCAGGAGCTATTTCCCTTTTATCTGTTTTTCCATTGGCATACTGCTCCAAATAGTAATATTTTTTGTTATTGGAACTTTTGTGCAGTATATTCTGTACAGCTTTACTTTTCTTCCTCTCATGCACCAAGTCATAAATATTATCCGACTGGTACTCCTCTAAGATTTCTAAATCATTGTCATTCATAATATAAAATTAAGTTTGTAAATGACACAAAGTTATATCGCAAATATACTACCAAAGTTGCTGAAATGACAAAACCCGAGAATTTTCCAACACATAGCGCTATGTATTATTATCTGCACCGTAAACAGTTCTCAAATTCACAAATAAAACAACAAAGCGGGAGAGTGTAGTATATGCTCTCCCGCTCTATTACATTATATATTATTGCTTATCCCTTGCGGGCAACAACATTCTTTACGAAATCCATAACAACGGGCGAAGGATGAAGCACTGTACTTGAGTACTGCGGTTCATAGATTACACCCACATACCAGTCATTGGCAGGGAACTCTACGATATCTACCAGGCCGCTGTCGGGGTGAACACCGGTGCAGGCAAGACCTGCTTCTACGAGCTGGTCGCGGTACTCCACATTGAGTTCATAACGGTGATAGTGACGCTCCGTTACCTTGTCGGTACCATAGATTGAATATGCCTTTGTATCCTTGCTTATTACAGTGTCGTATCCTCCACGGCGCATTGTTCCGAATGGATTGCCTACACTCTTGAGGTCCTCCATTATGTCCACGATGCGATGCTTTGTCTGGTCGTTCATCTCATAGCTGTTGGCATCGGCAAGACCTACTATATTGCGTGCTACCTCAATTGCCATTACCTGCATACCCAAGCCGATACCGAGAGTAATCAGGTTGTTCTCGCGGCAATACTTTGCGGCAATTACCTTACCCTCGAAGCCACGCGGACCTACACCCGGACAAATTATGTAACCGTCCATGCCTTTGAGCATCTGCGCAACATTCTCCTCGGTAATCTTCTCACTGTTGATGAAGTGAGGCTTAATCTTGCAGTCGTTGTAGGTACCGCACTGGTAAAGGCTCTCATGAATACTCTTGTATGCATCCTGAAGGTCGTACTTGCCCACAAGACCAATGTTGATGATTCTCTTAGCATTGTTGCGACGCTCAACGAATGTGCGCCATGGGGTCATTGCAGGTGTCTCGCCTACCTCCTCGCCTGTAAGACGGAGGATTGCTGCATCAAGTCCCTGCTCCTGCATCTTGATAGGCACTTCATAAATTGAAGGCACGTCAAGGCTCTGCACTACGCAATCAGGCATAACATTGCAGAAACTTGCAACCTTCTTGCAAAGACCTACGCTCAGTTTGTGCTCGGCACGGAGCACGAGACAGTCGGGCTGGATACCGAGGCTCTGCAGCTGCTTAACAGAGTGCTGTGTAGGCTTTGTCTTGAGCTCGCCGGCAGCAGAAAGGTAAGGAACATACGTTAGATGTACGCACACAGCGCGACGACCGAGTTCCCACTTGAGCTGGCGTATAGCCTCGAGGAATGGAAGACCCTCAATGTCACCAACAGTACCGCCGATCTCTGTAATCACAAAGTCGAACTTATCCTTTGTGCTGCCACGCTTCATCTTGCGCTTTATCTCATCGGTGATGTGAGGAATAACCTGAACAGTCTTTCCAAGATACTCGCCACGACGCTCCTTCTCAATAACCTCGCTATATATGCGGCCGGTAGTGAATGTGTTCCAGCGTGTAGTCTTTATGTCAGTGAAACGCTCATAGTGGCCAAGGTCAAGGTCAGCCTCATGACCGTCAATAGTGATATAACACTCGCCATGCTCCTGTGGATTCAGTGTGCCCGGAGAGACATTGATATACGGGTCGAATTTCTGGATTGTAACCTTGTATCCTCTCGCCTGCAAGAGTTTGCCGAGAGATGCAGAGATGATACCTTTACCGAGTGACGATGCAACACCGCCTGTCACGAAAATGAATTTTGTTTCAGCCATATGATTGTTATTTATTGCCTAAAATTATTATGTCCAAAAACAAAACCCTTTGGACACGCAAAGATACGGTAAAGAATTTTCACATCAAAAAAAAGTTCTATTTTTTTATGAGCAATTTTTATTATCGAAGTAACGCATCATGGCACTATTTTAAGCGCCTCATAAAGCCTTTGCACAGGAAGCCCCATAACATTGAAATATGAACCCACGATATTTGACATGCCGATGTAGCCTATCCACTCCTGGGCGCCGTAGGAACCGGCCTTGTCCATAGGTTTGTATTTGGCAATGTAGTACTCGATTTCCTCATTGGAGAGAGTGGCAAAAGTGACATCGGACTGCGCCACGAAACTACGTTGCACATCCTTTGTAGTTATGGTTACGCCGGTGAACACCTGATGCGTCTTGCCCGACATATTATGCAACATGCGGCGCGCATCGTCTTCATCGACAGGTTTGCCAAGAGCAACACCGTCGAGCCACACAATGGTGTCGGCAGTGATTACAAGTTCATCGGCCGCCATAAGCGGACGATAGGCATCAGCTTTCTTCTTCGAGATATAAAGGGGTATGTCACCACCCTGCAGTTCCAGAGGGAACGACTCATCGACATCGGGCAATCGGCGGACCTCAAATTCTACGTCGAGCCCCTGCATAAGCTCCTTGCGGCGCGGTGAAGCCGACGCAAGGATTATTCTGTATTTTTTTAAATTGTCAAGCATAATGTTTGAGGTGAAAGGTGAAAACGGAAAGGTGAAAGCTTATGCAAGCGAGCGAAAGCCAAGTTTACTTGAGCTTTTACAGCGAGCGCAGCCAAGGTTCAAGCCCACGAAGTGGGGTTAAAGATGAAAGTGGAAAGATGTAGCCCTTTTGGCCCTTTCGGCCTTTAACGTAAATATTTCTTTATTAAAAAGTGCAGATACAAGGCTTGCGTTTTGTTCAATAAAAGCACTGATAGTTTGGTTTTATAAAATGCGTGAGTGCAAGGCTTGCAAGGTAGCATAACACCGGAGTTTACTTGAAGTAAATGAGGATTTATGCTGCCTTGTATAACGCAGCAATCACCTTTTTAGAAAACCAAACAAAACTACCAGCCGAACGCATTCGCCTCATCCATCCACTTTCCCTGTGCACGCATCACCTGTTCAATGACATCACGTCCACAGCCCTCGCCGCCACAAATGGGCGAGATATACTTTGAAAGCTGTTTTATTTCCATTGCCGCATCGGCAGGGCAGACGGGGAGACCGCAAATCTGCATGACCTCATAATCGGGGATATCATCGCCCATGTAGAGGATTTCTTCGGGAGAGAGTTCATACATGAGCATCAGTTCCTCGAGGCAATCTTTTTTTATGGATGCCCCGGTATATACATCTTTGATGCCAAGGCCGTTGTAACGAACTTTTACAGCTTCGGTGCGGGCACCTGTTATTATGGCAACATGGAAACCTGCCTTTACAGCAAGCTGAAGGGCATAGCCGTCCTTGATGTTGACGGTACGCATTGGCTCACCGCTGGGATACATCGATATTGTCTCGCGGCTCAGCACTCCGTCTACATCAAAGATCAGTGCCTTGATTTTCTTTAAATCGTAATTTATCATATTATTATCTGTTTCGTTTCATTATATAATTGCTCATTGCTTCATATATGGCAGCGAGTTCATCGGGGAGCATTGCCTTGTGGGCATTCATAACATTGATATCACCACGTTTTGCCGGACCGGTCTGTGCTTCGAGGGGATGCACACGGTGAACCTTCTTTGCAGCCTCGTCAATGAGAGGGAGCATTGAATCAAAAGGCAGACCTTTGGACTCCAGCAGTTCGGCGACCATGCAGTAGAGGGCATTAGGGAAATTACATGCGAAGATTGCCGCCACATGAAGAAAACTGCGCTGATCGCTTGTCGCATATGTGACCTTATTGCTCATTGACGATGCGAGAGATTGCAGATAGGCTGTATCTTCATCGCAATTGCTTTCGATGAATATCGTGACATCGTCAAAGGGTACGACATTCTGCTTGCTCATTGTCTGCATCGGATAGAAGACTCCATAACGCGAAGCACCGGCATCGGAGAGTGCCGACATAGGTACGCTGCCTGCAGTGTGAAGAATCAACGCCGAAGGATAAACAGCAGCGACCTTTGCTGCCATTTCACGGAGTGCACTGTCAACAACGGAGATTATCACCACATCGGCAGGAGGCAACGACGTAAGGTCATCGGTGTAGAGGCACCCCACCCTTTTGCCTAACATCTCTGCCGACTCGGCAGTACGGCTCCACACGGCAACAGGTGCATTGCCGCTCTTTTTCAGTGCCATGGAGAGCGAGGTCGCCATGTTGCCTGCACCAACTATAACAATTCTCTTATTTTCCACCGAAACTGCCGATATGAATCTTTTCCCACTGCATTTTATCCTCATCGAAAGGCTTTGTCTCGCGAGCCTTATGCCCTATTCCAACGATTGAGAGAACGGCATAATTCTCGGGTATAGCCAGTATCGACTTCACATTCTCATCGGCAGGGACGCCAGAAGCATCGCTGCGGCGGCGTATCTGCACCCAGCAGCTGCCAAGACCAAGTTCCTCGGCCGCAAGCTGTATCATTATGGTTGCAATCGAGCAGTCCTCGATCCATACATCGGTCTTTGTAGTATCGGCAATAACGGCTACAGCCATGGCTGCTCCTGCAAGCAGGCCTGCACCATGCTCCTTGCTCACCGAGAGTGCCGCAAGAACCTCCTTGTCTTCAACAAGAATGAACTCCCAAGGATTTATACGATGACCTGAAGGTGACATCAGTGCCGCTTTCATGAGCGTGCATACATCCTCCTGCGAAACAGAATCTTCGGTAAAGACACGGGTGCTGCGTCTATTTTTCAATAGTTCCAGAAAATTCTCCATTATAATACATCTTATTATACAACGCGAAGATATAACAATAAAGCGATATTACAATCACACATCGGGAACTTTTAGGGAAAGAACTTGTTATAAAAATAAAAAACAGTCATGGATGAGGAGTTGGAGAAGAGGGCGTTGAAGTACCATGCCGAAGAGAGAGCCGGAAAGACCGAAGTCGTTCCGACCAAGCCGGTCGGGAGTCAAGAGGAACTTTCACTGGCATATACACCGGGAGTTGCCGCACCTGTCGGAGAGATTTTCAAAGACAGGTGGAAAGCATACCGTTACACGAACAAAGGGAATCTTGTCGCTGTAATATCGAACGGAAGCGCGGTTCTGGGCAAAGGGAACGTAGGCGCACTTGCATCGAAACCGGTAATGGAGGGAAAGGCCATGCTGTTCAAGGTGTTTGCCGACATTGATGCATTCGACATTGAGATAAGCGACGAAAATCCCGACAATATCATAGCGACAATCGCTTCGCTTGCCCCCACTTTCGGAGGCATAAATCTTGAGGACATAAAAGCACCCGAATGTTTCTACATTGAAAAGAGACTGCAAGGGTTACTTGATATTCCCGTGATGCATGACGACCAGCACGGGACATCGGTTGTGGTGGCAGCCGCCCTTACGAACGCATGTGAAATTGCCGGCAAACGGCTTGACGAAGCGAAAATTGTCATATGCGGTGCAGGAGCTGCAGGCATCTCAATAACAAGGATGTTGTTGCAGATAGGAGCTGTGAAAGAGAACATTATTATGGTCGACAGTAAGGGAGTGATAAACACCATGCGCCATGACATTGACGCATCAAAGGCCGAATTCGCTACAACACAGGAGTTAGCCACCCTTTCACAAGCAATGACTAATGCAGATATCTTCATCGGAGTATCAAAAGGGAATCTGTTGAAAGAGCATGATATTGAGGTTATGAACAACAACCCGATAATCTTCGCCCTTGCGAACCCTACACCGGAGATTGATTACGCAACCGCACGCAACATACGCCCCGATGCAATAATCGCAACGGGACGCACCGACATGCCCAACCAGATAAACAACTCGCTGGCATTCCCTTATCTTTTCCGGGGAGCGTTGGACACATTCTCGACCAAAATCAATAATGAGATGCTCATTGCAGCGATACACTCTCTGGCAGGAATCGCAAAGCAGTCGACTTTGGCTAACAGAGAAGAACAGGAGATATTCGGGCCGGAATACCTGCTTCCAAAGATGAGCGATCCGAGACTGCTCACGGAGGTGTCATCGGCAGTAGCAAAAGCAGCCATTGACAGCGGAGTGGCACGTCGCGGCATTGCATCGTTCAAGGAGTACCGCGACACACTCATTGCAAGAGTAGACAACAGGGACTGTTTCACAGGAATGACAGCACGTCACAGAGTCGAGGTCAAGAGACACCGCAGCAATGACGAATGCTTCCACAGAAAGTAACATCAACATGGCAAAAGTATTTGAATATATCGAGGTGTTTTCAAGAAGATACCGTCAGGAACTTACACCTCTCGAGGAGTTGATGTTGCTGGGTATTGATCCATGCGAGTACTATTTCGACCTGTTCAGAAAACACTCGCATGAAGAGGAGTTCCCACAAGGAGATGAATGCAAAGTATTCGATGATGAACCCGAACATTACGATGAATATGACTGGATGCTACTCGAGATGTGCCCTGAGCTGAAGGCATTGACCAAGCTGAACGGCAACAAAAAGATATATGAGGCATAGCACTCACAGCGCCGTCCGGAGAGTGTCTACAGTGCACAAGCGCGTGATATTTTATCGTTTGAGGCAAAAAAAGGGCAAAAAAAGCATGTACAACCCTTTTGATTTACTAACTTTGTACACGCGGAAAGTCCGCATTTCCATTAAAAACAAACAGAAACAAAAAGAAAGGATATGGTACAGAGTTGGTTCGAGTGCAAAGTCACATACGAGCGTGCAGGAGAGAAAGGATTGAACACCAAAGTAAACGAGGTATATCTGGTACAGGGATTTACATTCACTGAAATAGAGAAGCGTCTTACACAGGAACTCCAGCCGATGGTTACAGGAGAGTTCAACATCAACAAGATGGAGCGTACAAAGTACAACGAGCTCGTTGACAGCACAAGCGAGACCGCAGACAAGTGGTTCAAGTGCAAGATTACCATGGTAACCATTGACGAGGTATCGGCAAAGGAGAAGAAGTCTTCGGTTGTAATCCTGGTAAAGGCCGAGGATGTGACCAATGCCGTGAAGAACCTCAACAAACATATGGAGGATTCAATCATGGACTACAACCTTGCATCGGTAAACGAGAGCCCTATCGTGGACATCTTCCACTATGAAGGATAAGGAACTTATAAAAAGAAGCATTGAAGAGATACGCGCTACCCTCCCCGTGGGGGTAACGCTTATTGCTGTATCCAAATACCACCCTGCCGAAGCTATCGAGGCTGCATATGAAGCCGGGCAAAGGGATTTTGGAGAGAGCAAGGCGCAGGACCTGAAGGCCAAGCACGAACTGCTTGCCAAAGATATAAGATGGCACTTCATAGGTCACCTGCAGAGCAACAAGATAAAATATATCGCACCGTTCATCCACCTCATCCACAGCATCGACAGTTTCCGTCTGCTTGAGGAGGTGAACAGGCATGGGGCAAAGAACGGACGCAGGATTCCCTGCCTGCTACAGATACATATAGCACAAGAGGAGAGCAAGTTCGGGTTCACACCCGACGAATGCCTCGAGATGCTTGCCGGTGAACAGTGGCGCACACTTGAAAATGTAGAGATACGCGGTCTCATGTGCATGGCAAGCAACACCGATGACCGGGAGCAGATTGCAACAGAATTCTCGGCAGTACAGGAACTATTCAAGAAGATAAAGGCACGTCATTTCTCCGATGACAAAAAATTCTCGATAATTTCGGCAGGAATGAGCGATGACTACCCCATCGCAATCAATCATGGCAGCACACACATACGCGTAGGGTCAAGCATATTTGCCGAATAACAAGCAATTACCATACTACTTCTCTTTTGAAACCTCCTCCAAAAGTTCGTACACCTTAGGATTAAGTTCTTTCAGTGCGGCATTATACTTCGGTGAAGCATAATCATTGAAAGATTTATAATCACCGTCCACCAAATCCTTTATTATATCATCTGCATAATAGTTATCGCCTGTGGAACAATATTTCAATGCCATACTTACACTATGAGGGATTGAATCTTTTTTCTCGCTCACATTGGAGCCGTCTACCCTGACATCTACTATTTCAATAATAAAATCATAATCTCTTCGGACTTCGGCATCGGTACTGTTTTTCAAGAGACCCATATGAGAATAATCGGCCCAGTACAACACTTTAGGGGAATCAATAGGGCTTGAAGCCAGACATCTTTCTCCGCTAAAATCACTAATAGTTTTGTCATTGCTTATTTTTGATTTTATGTCGTATCTGAAAACCAGTTGTTCTATTTTTCCTTTCAATGGAGTCACCTTGAACCCCACATTTACACTACTGACTTCATTTGAATAGTAAAAATATTCTTTCCGGAGTTTCTCGAATTCAACCTTGACATAAGATTCAGGGTTACACTGCTCATCATATTCCCGCCAATAATTTATGATTGAATCTACTTGCTGAGAATAATCTATGGGATAGAGTAAATCATATTCATTTTTTAGAGTCTTTGACAAATTACCCATAAAAACAGGATCAGTACTTTCATCACGATATTTCAACAAATCTCCATACGTAATATCACCCCATTTTGCTTCGTTCATATCAGAATAGAGAACCCATGCACGCAATTTCTGTGCTTCCTCATAGAAATCAGAGAAGCATGTATCATTATTAATATTCGCCCTCAATTCATCAACCGACAGTGTTTCAACAATTGGCCTATCAAGCCCATTAAGCCTATAATTCCGCTTAGGTTCTATGGAAGCGGAAGTACTTCCTTGATCAGGTTTTGAGCCACATCCCGAACAAGAGCATAACAAAAGAAGCAACAGTATGAATTCACCAAAAGATTTCATTTAATTATTATTTAGCGACGTAATACAATATAAAACTATTCATTTCTCTTTAGCGATATTTTAGTGACGTTTAAAAAACAAGAAACCTCATGTCAACTAACTAAACATCATTTAACAACCTTTAGCACAAGTATATACACGAACGGAAGTGCATACATTGTCATTTCTGTTATGCGAAGGTGAACTTCGTCAAGACATAGCGCCTGGTCCAGTCCCGTATACTGCAGGCATGGGATAATGCCCGATGCCGGTATCATGGCAATGAATGCCGGAACATAAAGTGCAAAACAGTCTCCTGAGAAACCTACAACATCGGACAATGTCCTGTAGCTGCCATAAATGAATCCATACACCAATGATAGTGTAAGCACTCCAAGGAAAAGAGCCAACAGCCACCCTTGAGCCAACGGGGAATTTTCAAACGAACCGGTCACACTCGCCAATGTATTCCACGGTGAGACTGTGAGCATGAATAGCAGCAGGCAATAAAGAAATAACGCAATAAGGGCGAATAGCAATGAATTGCGTTCATAGATGCTTATCTTGCGTTTGACGATGAGTCTTCTGCCGAGTTGCAGGATTCCAGAACCGGACAAAAGACCTCCGACAAAGACAAGAAGCGCCATAGTGCCCCAGGGAGCAGCGTTCAAGGACTCCTTCATCGACAGTAGTGTCCAACGCAATCCCGGACCATTGATAGGTGATGAAACTACCGCAGCACTACCCGAGAGCGACAGGTAGAGTTCTGTCACCCATGATACAAGCCATACCGCCACAAGCAAGAATGTGTATAGCAGCACCGGCGCATATAGCAGTTTGCGGTTATTCATCGGCTTCAAGATTGTCTGCATCTATGATTCTGAGTTCAATGGCACGGACAACAAGACGGGTAACATTTACTCCGCGCTGTTCGGTTTCCGGGAAAAGACGTGCTACAAGGTCGGCCTGACGTTTCTCGAGTGACTTGACACCGAACGGCATTGTCTTCAACGACGAAATCATCTCCTTTGTATATCCTAATGCCAGATGACGTAAAAAACACTCGTCATAACGGTCAATCTCATACTCGATGAGTGACTTCTGACGTGCCACATCACGCATTACACCCTCGCGGAAACGTTCCACTATCTTTTCAAGGATAGGCTGGTTGAAGACATTCCTCTTGCCTGCCATTACATTGTATATCTCATACTTGGTAAGAAGTTCGCCTGTCTTGAGGGTAATGCCGTCTGCACCTGCCGCAAGCACGTCGACCCAAAGTTTCTCATTCAGAAGTTCACCGGTGAATATAAGCACCTTCATCTGAGGATAGGCTTTCTTGACCTTGGCACATATCTCAACCCCTACTGTTGTAGACCCGCCAAGACCAAGGTCAAGCAGCAACAGGTCCGGAACCTGTTTTTCAAGCAGTGCATCGAGTTCGTTCTCATTTGCAGCGACACCTATTATGGTTGCCTCGGGAATATCGGTACGGAAGATCTCCTCAGTACCTTTCAGTTCAAGCCTTGCATCCTCAACAATAATTACATTAAAAGCATTATTCATAATCAAACTGTTTTATTTCATTTTGGAAGTGTAAACATAATCACTGTACCACCGACATCTGTACGCGCCTCGATACGGCTGCCCCGGCGTCCTGTACGGTCCTCGTGCAGCCTTATAACCTCTTTCGCCACAAGATACTCCATATTGCATATTCCGCCATCGGCTGATAGGTTACGACGTGTGGGAACAAAGAGGTCGGCAGCCTCTTCGCTTGAGAGTTCCCTGCGGCTATCGGCAAATTCAACCTTTACATATTCATTGGAATCAACCGCGCGCAGATGCAGATTTCCTGACTTTTCAACCTTCATTGCCGCATCGGCAAGCAGTTCAAAAAGGTAAGAGACCATATCACGGTCAACATTAACCGAAAGCGACGAAGGATCATATTGCAGCACAACATCAAAGGAGAGTTTCTTGCTGCGACGGCTTACATAACGCGAAAGTTCCTCGAAGAAGGATTCCACCGGCACTGTTGAAACAGCAAAGGAGTTGTCATCAAGTTCTCTTTTCGCACAATTGCTGAGTATACCGAATATCGTAGTGTAATATTTCATATACTCATGCATGGAAGCGATATTCTCCTTACGGGTATCGGCTGATGCAAGTGCCTGCCTTGCAAGTTCTCTTATACGGCTCGGATAGTATATTGTCTCATGCTTTATTACAGAAAGACAGTTGTCGAGCACCATATTCTGTACATGCAGACGGTTCTCCTCGAACTTCATGCGTTCTGCAGCATCTTCCACCTCTTCGAGAGCCGAGTAACTGTTTGCCACACGCACTACGGTGTGATAGATGACAGATGCCACATAATCGGATATCAGTTCAAGATTCGTCACCTCGTCATTGGCAAGCGGACGCATGCAATCAACCTCCATTGCACCTACCATAAGAGGACCGTCAGCCGATGCCACACTCAACGGAACCACACGGACGAGCCCGTCGGGAGATACATATGGTTCGCCGCTGTTCACCACACCTGCAAGCAATACATTGCTGCGGTAAAGCATTGAACCGTCACCCGATGTGACGACAACATCCTTGTCGTTTTCCCCTTTACACAGCATTATCGAAACAGAGTTCATGCGGAAGCCCTCGCCTATCCTTGCAAATAAGGTATCGGCAAAACGCTTCAGCAACTCGGCAGCCCGAAGACGCTCCTTGACAGAAGTCGCATTGAGCAAGGCGTTGTTGACATCAAGCGCCATACGCTCATTCTTCTTACCAATGATGCTATGGTTCAGATATGACACCACAATATAAAGCAACGTCATAACCAGCAAAAGTACAATGACTGCCAACGCTACCGAACGGTATTTTATATTGGCCCTCATCTCGTCGTAACGTTTCTCAATATCCTTATCCTCATATGTATATCGGTAGAGCGTTGAATATACATGGTTGTTGTAACGGTAGGCCTTCCACTCGTGCAGTGCCAGAAAAGCCACAGCAATCTCGTTTCGTATATCAAGGATATTGTAGTACGTCTGCTCATAAAGTTCTTCAGGGAATACCCCTTCACGCCACCATTTCAGTTCATTTGGAGCACCCGAAGCCAATGACAATGTATCGTTTCCACCACTCTTTTCCCTAAAATAGCGATTCATGCACTCAAGAGCCTTCTTGCCATAGAGAAGCGACTGTTCATAATTCCCGTCCACATTGCTGTAATATATTGAATCGGCATACCGTCCGACTTTATCCAAACAATCATTATCTACCGATGCTTCAGCAGAGAACGGCAACAATGTCATTACAAGCAGCACAAGACGCATAACTCCTTTTGGCAGGCGGAATGAGAAACGGCTGCCCTTGCCTTTGCTGCTTTCAATGTTCATTGAGCATACCGAGAACATCGCATCTGTTTTCCTGTACTTGTCGATAATTCCCTTGCAGTTCATAAGACCGAAGCCACCGCCCTTGCTCTTTACAGGCAACAGCTCGTTGTCGCTGCCTATGCTTGATGCATCGTAAACCTTTTCGCCCAATATGCGGTCGATATCACTCTGCGACATTCCAACGCCTGTATCTGTAACAGACAATTCCACATAAGCGTCAGTTTCAACACCCGACAAGGTTATAATTCCACCTTGCGGCGTGAACTTTGATGCATTGTCGACAAGCGTGTTCAACATGAAAAGCGTGAGTGCCTTATCGGCCTTTACCACGGCATTGCTATCATCTACGACAAGCTTTACGCCTTTGCGTTCGAGCAACATACGGCTCTTTTCAATAATAGAGAAGATGTCGGATATCTTGAAATTCTCAACCTGGAGATTGAGTTCTCCCTGACGCATCTTTATCCATCTCTCAAGAATGACATTAAGGTCATCGAGCTTGCCGGTCAACTCATCGATATACTTTAGTTTACGTTCCTCATCTGCCGCATCCATAGGTTCAGAGAGTGCAACGAGCTCCCGTATTATACGGTCCATAAACGGACGCATACCAATCACTACGGATACCGAAACGCGCTTGAGCAGATTCTCCCGTTTATGCTCGCCAAGGTATATCGAATAGGCTTCAAGTTCCTCCCTTGCCCTCTCTCTTTCGTCGCTGATGTGCGAAAGCCTCATACCCTCCTCGATTGCAACGGCAACATAAGGGACAAGCGTGGAAAGCACAGAAAGTTTTTCTTTCAATAATGGACGTTCAGTCACCACATAAAGCGTATCTTCGCCGCCGTTGACATAATGGAGCACAAACTCATAGAGACAATCTTTTTCACCAGTATCGGGTGAAGTGAGAAGCGAGAATGATGTTTTCCCGGCAAAATCACCGAGATTGTTATTGAGAAAGGCGGAGATATGCCCACAAAGTTCCTCCTTGCTCTCCACATCACGCGGAAGTGATGAAAGAAGATTCTTGCATGTCTCCTGCAGAAGGCGGAGGTTGGAAGAGTAGTTACGGTTATGTCTTATGCGTCTCCTGCGCCACACAAATGCAGCAACAATTGCCAGCAGCAAAAGCATCGAAGATACAATTATTGCATAGTCAAGGGTGGATGCATCCTCTTCGGCCATCGAGAAACGGGTTTCCAGGTTCTTATTCTGGCGCGTTTCCGTCAACAACTTAAGATAAGTATCACGGTTCAGATTGGAGTTTCCGGTATCCCCTACTCCTGCAAGTGCCGCTGCATACTCCCTGCGCACACTCAGCATACATTCATGTATATTGTATACGCCGTCCTTGGCAAGAAGCGAATTACTGTCAAAGAAGTTATAATAGTTTTTTGCAAGTGCACTGTCGTTAGGGTAATACCTCCTGTAATATTCATTGACATTGCGGAGCGCCTCGTCAAGCGTACCCAATGCGATATCGTATCGTCCATACTCCGTATCGCACGATGCCAAGACAGTCAGTGCCTCAATCATCATATAGCCGTCACCGTACTCTTCGAACGCGGATACAGCATCAATCGCAAGATTCACGGCAAATTCGTCATCCGGATATCCGTTGGCATTCAAAGCATTATAACAATAGGGCAACCGTTCCTTGAACTTATCCAGAGTGACACTGTCGCGCAAAGAGATAGCCAACAGCAATCCATAATTAGCCTCAAGCCACTTGTAACCGTTATCCTCGGCAACTGACAACGCATCGCACAACCCCTTCAAACGTACTTTGGAATCGGCAGTATTGTTAATGACAAACATCTCGCCATAAAGATGCAAAGCCTTGTCATCAACCTTGTCCAAATTCTTTTTAAGATACTCGAGGGCAACATCTTTTTCCTTTTGCATGCCGAGATTAGAGAAATAACATACAGATACAATACTGAGTTCTATCCTTGCACGCATGAAACGCTGTTTGTCAGCCGGTGAGAGCAATTCATACTCTTCATTAATTCTCCGTATCTTTTCAAGAGCCTTTGCGCGGTAATCGGAGAATTTTCTGTTTTCCGATACGCGGTAACATATCGTCATCAATCCCACATCGGCAACAAGACGTTCAATCTCACATTCCGAAGACTCACCTACATGCTTATATATGGAATCGGCCTTGTGATAATCCATCTGCATCATTGCAGCATATGCCAGGGCATTGCTTGCCACCATCTTAAGTTCATTATTGTCACCGGCCTCATTCATCAACTCTGCCGCCAGAGTGTCAATCATCGCAACGCTTTTGTAACGGACATCCCACAGGCTGTCACACAAAGAGGCTGCACGAGGAGAAACATCTTCGTGTGTATGCCCACATGCCACTGTCAGAAGCAGCAATGTTACGGCAAACATATGTTGGAACAACCTGTATATATTCATAACAATTATCACAGTTCGGCAAATATAGCGACAAACGAGCGAGATAAGCAAAGTTTACTTTGACATTTCACTGCGAGTGCAGTATATATTCGCAGTTTATTGCAAATATAGTGAATATTTGCCTAAAATGAAAAAACATCCGGTCCAGAACATTTCCAATTGAGATGATATAGCAGTTGAACCAATGTATAGAAGACTCAACAATGGTGTCATATCGAACAAATGTGAGATATCTCATATAAAGTTTAGAGATTCCTCGTCGCTTCGCTCTGTCGGAACCGTAGGTCGCCGCCCGCAGGGGCTAAAGGCAATGACATTAACAGGATGTTTTTGGGTCAACATCCATATCATTTTCTTTCCAATCGAAGAATTACATGTAAATTATTTGTAAAATTCTTTCATTATACTACATTTGTACCTATCGGCAGTAAAACAGTATCTTTATGAATGGCGACGACACACACAAGAATAATGAACCTAAAGAAAGTAGGGAAAAAGAACCCGTCTACAGATTACTTGGTGAATCGGGTCTGGTAGGAGATGAAGATGGCAATGTATACAATGCCAATGAAATTTATGGAGAGAGCGAACCTGAGAAAAGCAAAGAGAGCAGCAAGCGCGACTTGGCAAAAGAATTTGACTTTTTCCCGGAATTGGAAGACAAAACCAACCCGGGCTATTGGCATTTCTACTATGACCCACGTTACTGCGGGCCTGACCCTGAAGCTTACATGAACAGGATGGCAAGGATTTATCGCAACAAGGCAAGGAAAGAGAAGATTCTCGCATTCTTTAAATTCAAAAAGATTAGCACAAGCAAGAAAAAAGGAAAAAAGGAAAAGAAGGATAAAGGGTTTGAATTGCGTCCTACATACAAAAATCTAAACTCCGGTTTGATTTTTACAGGAGTTGTCGACGGCAACAACAACGTGATAGTCTCCAGCAAGGATTACCGCTGGGTAGGCGGATATCTTAACGGTCTTGCCATGGCACAGAAACGGGAGAGCAAGAAATGGGGGTTTATCGACAGGCACGGAAAAGAGGTTGTGCCTTGTGTATGGCGATCGGAAGGAGTGTTCAGCGAAGGGCGTGCCGCCGTACAGGACGACAACCGCAAATGCGGTTATGTAAGCATGAACGGACGTTTGGCAATACCCTGCGAATGGGATGAAGCATGGCCCTTCCATGAAGGATTGGCAAAAGTTCAGAAAGGCAAGAAACTGGGAATGATAAACCAATGGGGTGATATCGTCATTCCATGCATTTGGAAAGGAATGGGCGAATGCAGCGAAGGCCTTATAAACGTAAAGGACAACGACGGTAAGTGCGGATTCATAGACAATACAGGCAAAGTGGTCATACCTTGCCAATGGAGAGAAGCCTGGATTTTCAAGGATGGCCTTGCCGTTGTACAGGACTCCAACAAACGATTGGGATTCATTGACAAGAGCGGGAAATTGGTTATTCCCTGTCGTTGGAAAAAGGTCAACTATTTCGTTAACGGCCTTGCCAAGGTATCCGATTCAAAGAAATTCCTACTCTTTGACAAATGGGTATATATTGACAAGCAAGGCAGGATTGTAAAGTAAAAAAGAGATTCCTCACCTACAAAGAATAACGGCAATAGATGAGTCCCAACTTTAACCCCACTGCGTGGGATTGAAACTTGGCAGCGCTCGCTGTGAAAGCTCAAGTAAACTTGGCTTTCGCTCGCTTGCACAAGCTTTCATCTTTCATCTTTCATCTTTCAACTTTAACCCCACTTTGTGGGCTTGAACCTTGGCTACGCTCGCTGTAAAAGCTCAAGTAAACTTGGCTTTCGCTCGCTTGCACAAACTTTCAACTTTCATCTTTCAACTTTCAACTTTCAACTTTAACCCCACTTCGTGGGCTTGAACCTTGGCTACGCTCGCTGTGAAAGCTCAAGTAAACTTGGCTTTCGCTCGCTTGCACAAGCTTTCTCACATCGCCACCCTGCCAAGAATCCCTGTCAAAGCAGCAATGGCAATACCATAATTGGTTATCGGCACTCCTTGGAACTTTGCCTGGCGCACACGTGACATGACCGCGCGACGGTTGAACATACATGCTCCGCAATGTATAATAAGGTCATATCCGCTCAAATCTTCAGGAAAATCGTTGCCCGACACAATATCTATCTTCAAATCCTCACCCAGTTTCTTGCGGAGCAATCGCGGCAGTTTCACACGGCCGATATCCTCGTTCTGCGGTATATGACTGCATGCCTCGGCAATGAGAATCTTGCCATTGGCAGGCATTGCCGAAAGAATCTTTGCGCCATCCGCAAAGGCATCAATATCTCCTTTATGGCGAGCCATGAGCACTGAAAAAGATGTAAGGCGCGTTCCTGCAGGAGTAAGTTTCTCAACCTGGGCAAATACCTGCGAATCGGTTATTATCAGCCTGGGCGGAGCGACCAGCGAGGCAAGCAGCTGCGGAAGTTCCTCAAGTGCGCAACACATTGGTATGCAATGTTTGTCGAGCAGATTACGCAGTGTCTGTACCTGTGGCTGTATCAGGCGGCCTTTAGGAGCAGACTTGTCCTGTGGCATCACAAGCACTACCGTATCACCGGGTTTCACCAATGTATATGTAATATCATCAAGATTATCATCCTCTCTAAAGTACTTTGCCATGATTGACAGCAGTTCATCGCGTCCTTGGGCTGTCACAGCCGAGAAAGGGATGACACCGTCACCGAATATTCTCTTCCACTTTTCAAGACGCACCTCACTACCCTCTTCATCGCACTTGCCTGAGATAAGAACCACCGGCAAGCGGCGTTTGCATATATCATCGTACCACTCCTTCTCAATGGAGACATCATTGCCTGTACCCAACAGAATGATTGCAAGATCAGTACGGGCAAGCACCTTGCGTGCAGCACCCACACGCATCTGTCCAAGTTCACCTTCATCATCAAAACCGGCAGTGTCGGCAATGACAGCAGCCCCGATACCCGGGAGTTCAATATTTTTCCACACAGTATCGGTTGTTGTTCCTGCCACATCGGATACAATAGAGACCTCTTGCCCCAAGAGGCAATTCACAAGCGATGACTTTCCGGCATTACGCCTGCCGAAAACAGCGATATGGTAACGGTTTGAACGTGCTATTGATGTCATAAATATGTATCAGTTGATTTTAGAAGCTGTTTGAATTTCTAAAAAATATTTTCTTATAGAAGCCGTATCGTTTGTTTCGCCGTTTTTAAAAAAAACTGGCGATATAAATTCAAACAGCTTCTTATGCAAAAATACATTTTAAGAACAATAAATTAAAAATAAAAATGGATGTTTTTTCAAACATCCATTTACTGAGCAGTCTCTGCATATTCAGTTACACTTTCAGGAACAATTTGTTCTTGTACATAAACCATAGTATAAAGAATATTATAAGGCTGTTGCATGCTGTAAGCAACACCGGATACCACCCTTCAAGGTATTGGGCAGTACCATAGAGCAAAGACTCTGCAATACCGCGGAAATTGATGAGTTCACCAATCAGGTATGCGGTTATTGCATTGCAACCATAACAGAGCAACCATCCCCATCCTTTTGTGTGACCTTTCACATCAATCCACCAATAGAAGAGGGCAAGCAGCAGATAGCACCATCCTGCACTGTAAAGTACCATGCTTGCACTCCAAATACGTTTTATGATCGGCTGGTACATTCCAAAGAGATATCCTGCCACCAACAGTATAGCAGCCATGAGAAAGAGTTTCTTTGCTGTTCCTGCACGATCATCATTACCGCTCTTTGTCAGATACCCGGCAAAGCTGCCCAATGCCACAGTACAGCAGAAAGTGAGACTGCTCCAAATCCAGGTATAGTCGTACCATGGAGCAAACATTACCGAACCGTCCTCGGCTGTTACACTTCCGTCACGGAAACATCCTAAGAGTTCCTTGTCGATTCCGCAAGCGAAGTTACCTTGTGCGCTCCAATCACCTGCCATATGCATTGGAACAGAATATACAAGCAGCAACAGCGCTATCACCGTCAACTGATACTTGGGCTTGAGATAAAGCACCAAAGGGGCTGTAAGCAGATATCCGACAGCTATTGCCTGCAATGTATTGCTGTATATATATATTCTATCCGGGTCAAGCGCCAATATATTGCCTTGCACCACCATACCCAACAGGAAGAGCAAAACAAAACGTTTGATTATGCGCATCCACACCTTACCGTCTCCGTTTTGGGTGCGGTATTTAGGCAAGGAATACGGCATTGTAACACCTGACATGAAAAGGAAGAGCGGCATCACCAGGTCCCATACACGCAAGCCCTCCCACTCGGCATGGTCGAGCTGGTATAGAAGTGTATCATTGAGTGCCGGACTGTCAAGTTCAATAAAGAAAAGACGCAGCACCGGTTGCAAACCCACAAGCAGCATCAAGTCAAGACCTCGCAAGACATCAAGCGAGAGCAATCTTCCATTATTATTGTTCATTTGATTTTAATTTTCTTACCATTAACAACATAAAAACCCGGAGCTACCGCTTTATCGAATCTGCGACCGGCAAAGTCATATATGACTTTCATATTCCCTTTTTCGGTTTTCACCTCGTTGATACCGGTTTTAGGATTACCAACAACAAGTAAGACATCAACAATGGCTCCACCGTTTTCTTTAAAATCACCGAACTTGCCGTCGGCGTCACCGGCCGGGTCAATATTACACCAGTCTTGCTTGATACGCATACGGTAAACACCCTCCTTGCCAGGAACAGTGAATGCCGGCAAAGAGGGAGTACTTCTATTGCCACCGCTTATTGAACTTCCGACACTGTTCCACCCTTCAGCATCGGTTTCAGCATCATTATTAAAGAAGCTATAGGCAACTAGGTCGTATGAAGGTTTCCAGTTGCTGCCATCTTCAATTGCAGCATCGAAGCCATCTTCATCATAATCAACATACACAAAATGATGCCTCCAAGTACCATCCGCAACAACAGCAAATTCTACAGTTTCATTCGGTTCTGCGACAAAAGCAACAGGATTCTCTGCCGTTGCAAGATTTACATAATCCATTGACATTTCCTCTGTTGTCAATGAATATTCTGATACTCCCCTTGTTGGACTTACAAGTCCGATTTTCCTAAGATTACGGTCGTTACGATTCTTTGTACCCGTATTTCTTGGTTCATAAACATCATACACCTCGGCATCCCATTCTATTTTTGAGAAATCAAGTAGGTACTCCTCTCCCTTTTCAGTCTCAAAAGACACAATATTATCTCCATTGTATTTAAGTTCCGGCAGACTCTCCGTCTGCACAAAGATTTCCGCATCCTTAATTCCGGGATAAGCCAAAGTAAGTGGCATTCCGCTATGTGACACTACACGCACCATTGTAGGTCTGCCATCGTTCCACTCCATATCTACCTCAAAATTACCAATAGCCTTTAATCCTTCTATTGAACCTTCCGCCCACTCTCTTGGCAATGCAGGCAGCAGAACTATAGAGTCCGGACGACTCTGCAAAAGCATCTCTGCGATACCGGCAGTTGCACCGAAATTACCTTCTATCTGGAATACGCTGGTCGCGTGAGCATCTAACATATTGTCATACAATCCTCCACTCCAATCATAGTTAAGATTTGATGTACGGTGTGCAAACCCTCTCAATGTATTATAGACACGTTTCTTGTCACGTGCTCTTGCCCATAACGATATACGCCAAGCTCTTGCCCAACCAGTCGCGACATCACCGCGGTCATCAAGCGATGCTATTGCAGCATCATATATATTCTCATCAATACCCTTGTCAATACCAAAGCCAGGATATAGCGCCATAAGATGGGAAGTATGACGGTGGCACTGCCATACATTCTGTTCATCATCTGCAAAATAGTTCTCTCCGGCACCGATATTGGGCGTATTCTCCTGGTACTTCCATTCACGCAGCATACCTTTACCGTCAATTCTCAAGCCCTTGTCAAGCCTATGCAACTTATCCCGCAATGTTGCCACAAAAGTTTCATCACACAACGCTGCATCAAAGCCAAGTACCTCAATAGCCTGCAATGTCTGTTCGAAAAGCATAGTAACGAGTTGCTGTGAGTGCGCGGTAGCGTTCTGTACAAATCCCTGCTCAGGCGAATACTCATTAGGGCACTCCAATGAACCATCACCGTTCTGTGCTGACACAAGTCTCTCGAACCAGAATTCACAAGCGCTTTTCATTAGCGGCATAGCATGATTCCTAAGAAATGTAGTATCACAGGTATACGTAAAATGTTGCCATAAATGAGTACAGTACCATGCATTGGCAACAGAATACTTACCTATCTTATAACTGCTGGAGCCTCCGAATATATTTCCGGCTGTGTTTACAACCCATCCTTTATTAACGCCAAGATCGCGGGCATTTTTCTGCCATCGTCCGTTTTCACGTAATGCCTCATTCTTTATATAGTTAAGAAACGGCAAATGACATTCACTCAAATTGGTTGGTTCAACAGGCCAATAGTTCATCTGCACATTAATGTTTGAATGTATGTCCGAAGCCCACACTGCATCACTCTGCGCATTGCCGTCCTTATTCCATATACCCTGCAAGTTGGAAGGCACAGGGATTCCACGTGAGGATGCAATGGTCAAATATCGTCCATATTGGAACATCAGCATATCGACCATTTTTGTAGAAGCTGCATCGCTCTTCTGCAACAGTTGGTTCGTAGGAACAGAATTTGCAGCACCGGTAAGTTCAAAGCTACAACGCCCGAACAACGAGACATAATCGAGTTGATGATCGGTCCTGACAGTCTCAAAGCCTTTCTTCTTTGCGGAAGCAATGGCATTACGAAGCGAGTTATCCAATGCCACTGCATCACTCGTCAGATGATTGTAATACGAAGGATCAAAATCTGTACCACAAACGATATAAACCACAAGTTCACGTGCACCATCTACCGTCACAGCACATTTATTATAATTTATGGTACCGGCATCTATCTCCACTGCCATAACAGCCTGGTAGTTCATACCGTTCCCCAGAGTGCCACTGAAAACTGCACCATTTGCTGTGTATTCAGCCCTGGCACCTTGTGAGTTGATAAACTGCAAGTCAAGGTCAAGGGTTTCATTTCCAGCTGCAGTATATCTTACTACAATCACATTGTCCGGGTTGCTGCAGAAATACTCACGTTTATATTCTGTATCATCCGAAGTATATTCCACGTTTACGACAGCTTTTGCAAGATCAAGTTCTCTACGATACCCTGAAGCCATCTTGGCATTCCTGTTTATTATATACAAATCGCCGAATGCAAGATATGAACCCAAATCGGTAGCACCTGACGAACCCTTCCACAGCGTCTTGTGATTAAACTGTACACGATCCTGGGCAATACCGCCAAAAATCATTGCACCCATATCACCATTTCCAATCGGTAAAGCCTCCTTCACCCAATTTGTGGCAGGGGCATCGTACCATAATGCCAATTGTTCTTCGGGCGCAATATCCGAACCTGTAATTGCCACCTCAGGAACTGGAGCAGGAGCACTCTGAGTTGTAAATACCATATCTTCTGCCAAGACAAAATTCAAAGCACATGCATTGAAATCATGTTTCCAAACGTCAAGATAATGGTCAATGCCGCTACCATTGTATATCACAATGGCAACAGCATCGGGATTGGCCGATGGGGCAAGCGAAACGTCATATAATTGCAATTCCCACTTGCCGCCCGATGTCGCAACAAGTTTCAATGCAGTAGCGTCATCTGCAGATGCATAGAAACGGTTTGATGATTTATCAAAAAACATATTACGGCCCGATTTCGAAACTAAAGTACAGCATTTCTCATTACCGATTAATTTCCAAAGCTGTCCTTCCTCTCCTTCATCAATCACGCGATTACGAAGTTCCTGCCCGACACCGATATCCTGTATAACGGATGAGTTGATATCGAACTCGATATAATACCAATTATCTGTTCCATCATTAGAGAACAATGGCAATGTCTGCGCCAATGACAGAATTGTATATATACAGCAACAGATTGATAAAAAAAATCTTTTCATATAAAATCAATACAAGTATAAAATAGAGCCGGTTATAATGTATGGTATTCCACAATTACACCGGCTCATGATTATTTTACGATATAGACTGGACTACATCATCCAACTATTTTACAAATACCTTTTTGGTATTTTATAGCCATTGGACTCGCTTTTCTTTAGTGACCCGCACGGCACCAGTTACACCGGTGCTACGTGCGACCAATCACTGCAAAGCTCGCCGATAGCAAAAAGTTACTTTACAAGTACCTTTTTGGTATTTTATAGCCATTGGCTCGCTTTTCTTTAGTGACCCGCACGGCACCAGTTACACCGGTGCTGCGTGCGACCAATCACTGAAAAGCTCGCCGATAGCAAAAAGTTACTTTACAAGTACCTTTTTGGTATTTTATTGCCATTGGACTCGCTTTTCTTTAGTGACCCGCACGGCACCAGTTACACCGGTGCTGCGTGCGACTAATCACTGAAAAGCTCGCCGACAGCAAAAAGTTACTTTACAAGTACCTTTTTGCCGTTGACAATGTAAAGACCCGGAGCGGTAATCTGCTCGATCTTGCGACCCTGGAGGTCGAAGATACCTTTCACATTTACGTTTTCACCTTCCACCTCTTCAATTCCGGTAGAAACTACAACCTCGAGAAGCACGTCGATAATCTGACCGCCGTTTGCCTTGAAGTCACCGAACTTGCCATCAGCGTCACCTGCAGGGTCGATGTTACACCAATCCTGCTTAACGCGCATGCGGTATGTACCGGCAGTCTCTGGAGCCTTGAATGCAGGTACTGCAGGAGCGCTTCGGTTGTTGCCGGTAATAGAAGTACCTACACTGCTCCAACCGCTTGCATCGCTATCACTATTGTTATTGTAGAATGAGTATGCTACAAGGTCCTCTGCAGGAGCCCACTCGCTACCCTCGGCAATGCTTGCTGTGAAGCCGTCACCGTCGAAGTCGATGAACACGAACTGATGAATCCACTCACCTGCCTTGTCGAATGTGATTGTGAGCTCTTCGCCAGCCTTAACCTGGAACACAGCAACAGCTGTAGCGTCGGTGTAATCCTGTGTCTGCTCATCATCTGTGAGAGTATAGCTGTTCTCGCCGGAAGCAGCTGTAAGAGTGATACCGCGGATTACGCGACCGGTGTTTGTCCTTCTGCCGTTGTTTGTAGGAGTATAATCTACGGGTGGTTCGCCAACCTCGAATGCAAACTCGCCTGAGAATGCATCGCCGTTGCTCTTGCGTGTGATAAGACCCTCGGGGATAACGAGAGTATATTCGCCCTCTTCGGTAATTGTCTGCTCAAGAGTAACGGTGAGCACCTTGGCATTTGTAACGTAATTAGAGATTCCGCAAGCTACACTGTTACCTTTCTTGAACTTCATTGCAGTCATTGCATACTGGTCAAACTCGCCGGCAACCTCGCTGTTGAAGGTAAGTGTAATCTCACTGATTTCTCTTACGATACTTGCAGGCTCTACGCTTACTACCTCAAGAGGCGCAGGAGTGATTACTGTGAATGTAAACTCACCGGAGAACGCCTTGCCGTCGCTTGCACGTGTGATAAGGCCTTCAGGGATAACGAGTGTGTACTCACCCGGAGTATTCACCTTAGTAGCCAAAGTCACTGTAAGCACATTACCGTTCACAACATAGTTGGAGACACTGCTTGCAACATTGTTGCCCTGCTTGAACTTCATAGCAGTCATTGCATACTGGTCAAACTCGCCGGCTGCAGCACTGTTGAAAGTGAGTGTAATCTCCTCAATAGCCTCAACACCTGTATTTGGTGTAGTACCTATCACCTCGAAAGGAACCTGTGCAGGGTCGGCATTCACACCGTCGAATGCAAATACTGTGCTGCCGGGGAGAGTTACTGTCAGCTGCTGGTCGATATCGATTGCAACACCTTCGGTCAGACCCTGAAGTGCATCCTGTACATTGAATGACTTTGTAAGGATTATTGAGCCTGTGATGTTTGCAGGAATCTCAAGAGCCTCACGCAGTGTGAAGGTATATGTCTGTGCACTGTTGCCACCGTTGCGGAGAGCAAGAGTTGCCTTCGCTCCGTTCCATGAAGCCCAACCGTAAACCTCCTGAGCACTACCGTTCCAAGGATTGCCGCCAACCCAGTGAGCATCGGGCAATACATCGGCATTCTTCTTCTGCCAAGCGATACACTCTGCAAGGTCTTCCCACAACTTGCCGTCATTAATGCTGTTCATAAGGTCGTAGTCGTTATAGAGTTCTACCATACCTGAACCACAAACAAAAGCACAACGCATTTCGTTCAACACATGTCCGTAATCGATATTTCGTGAACAGGTCCAGCCTCCAGGGCCTGTGTCACCACTATTATTGGGGTTTCCAGTAAGGATGAATCCGTGAGTCATCAAAGTGTTGATAGGACAGATTGGAGAGTTCTGTACATAGTTCTGATAAACCAGACGGTCGCGATATGTAATCCAGTTCTCACGATCAGCTGAGTTGTTTCCTATTGTTCCGTAGTCGTTCTCCTGACGCCAGGTTGCATCTGTAATCTGGTACCAGAAAGGAGATGCCCAAGTACCTACTGTAGTGTTAAAAAAGATATCCTCGCGGAGATTCTCACGAACATAACGCTCAAGACGGATAATACCCTCAGCATTCTCGTTACCGGTATCGCCAGCATCGGGACCTACTGATGAGAACTGACCTGAGATACCGTCAAACTTAAAGAATATATAGTTATCACTGTTGCAGTCGAAGCCCTCTACACCATCCTGATTGCTTACAAGATTGTTAGCAGCAGTAAGGAAAGCCTCGTAATAGGCCGGATTAGAGAGCTGCATGCCGCCATTGTTGGCCCAATAAGCACGGCGATAATTTCCGCTCTGGCCGTAACCACCTACAGGGCCTAACCATGCACCGATACCTGAACCCATATCCTTAGCAATAGCAGACATGCCCTGCATTCCGTTGGGGAATCCGCTGTGGAATGTCCAAGGGCCATAGTTATCCCATCCATCGTCAATCACGAAAGCAGCAGGAGCCACGCCATACTTGTCGTAGAAATTTGTCTTCCATACATTCATTACAGCCTCAATATCCTCAGCTGTAAAGTTGTTGTATTCGCTACCGGGAGCTGCATTATTACTGTTGATGTTAAGCTCATACCAAGAGATGTAGCAAGGGAACGCTCTCCAGGGTACTGCACGCTCGCGCTCGCTGTATGCGAGGAATGAACGGCGCTTCTGTGACTCGCGGATATTTGCCTTGCTCTGTGTGCCGTCCTGTGCAACAAGACCTACAACTGAAGCAACCTTCCATGTGTCGCCTGCTGCAAGTGTCGTATTGCGGCTCCAGAGACCCTGGATACCCACGATTGCAGTATTGACTACAACACCCTCCTTTGCATCGTAAATCTTCACTGTCATTGTACTTGAAGCATCAATCGATTCAGTCTTGTTCTCAACGAACACACGGAGTGCGAATGTGCCGTCATAAGGAGCAACGTATGTAAATGTATTGTTGCTGTGCTGACCACCTGAATATCCGCTGTGATAATCTACAGCAGCAATATCGCCGTTAGAAGCGAGCAAATCGGCACCGCCGAAGTTCAGACGGTGGTTACCGCTGGTATATTGAACGAGAATTTCAACCTTCTGGTTCTTCTTTAGTTCAACATTCTCCATCTTGTATGCAAGAACATTCGGATAGCTTGCACCGGTAGCCTCTGTAACACGGTTAGGAATATCAGCACTTGCAAGCTGTGCCCAAGAAGAAGCTGTAAGAGAAGCACTCTTTGTCTCTGCAAGCGTCCAAGGATCGCTCTCACCTGTAGCTTCACCTACAGTGTTGTATGCAGTAGGAGTCTCAAGACCTGCGAAAATCTTGTCGCTCATGAGCACTGCACCACGTGTGTTGCCCACAACCTTTGGAGCTGAGCCGGCAGCCTCGGTGTCAACATTGTAAATCATTGGGATTACATTGTACATGTCAACATCATCAACACCTGTGAGTTCCATCTCGGTACGCAGATAGTGGCTGCCGTCACGCAATACCGCACGCCAAACAATCTCAATCTTTGTCTCCTTGTATGTGTACTCATAGTTCGCTACAAGCTGAACACCGTTGAAGTGCTCTGCACCGCCAATGGCAGATGCATTTGCTGCAAGAGTCTCAGTCTCAACGCTCTTGAGTGTCATTGCCGAAGCAGGAACATTGTCACCGCTGCCGAATGCAACTGTGAAAGGCTCTGTACCTGCAACAAGATTCATTGCGTTTGAACCTGCAAAGTAAAGAGCATCACCTACCTTCATATAGCTTGCTGCAAGGACATTGTTGCTGAGTGTATAAACACCGTCGGCCTCATCCATCTTTGCAACGCCTACATTCTCCTGCTGTTTAGGATAAACCCATGCATTTACATAAGGATCGTTCTCAGCCTGCACAGGGAGTGTAGCAACATTCACTGTAATGGTGTTGTTAACATCATCGACAGAAACAACTGCGAACTTACCCTCGGGAGCAGTTACCGAAACCTTGCTCTTGTCAAGTGAACCCTCTACAGTGATTGTAGAACCGTTGGCATACTCTTTGCCATCAATTGTAAGGGTTACACCCTCGGGAACTGTAATGGTGTATGTACGCTCTGCAATAACCTGCTCAACTAATGTGTAACGGCTGCCGGCATCGGTAGCACCGTTATCGGTCCAAAGGCCGAGTGTCGTTCCGGCATTGGCACTTACGCCCTGATACCAGTTAAGGTAGATTGCCTGAGCTGAACCGGCAGTTGTGTAAGGCTGAATCTGGTAGTTGTCGCCAGAATAGTTGTCAACCTTAAAATAAGCACCGTCAACTCTTGAATCGCTAAGGGTCACAAAAGCCTTCTTTGAACTGTAGCTCGCAGCCTTTGTGTAGCCGAGCCATTTCTTTGCACTGTGGCTGTAGATGTAGTAAGCACCATCGACACCCTCTACTGCGTAGAAAGCGAAGAGGCCATTCTCATCTGTAGCCGGAGCGGTTGTCGGGCCCACATAGGCGCCGTTACCGTTCACCATGGTGTAGACATGCTCCGGCTTACCATTCTCAGGCAATGTTGTCGAAGCTGTCAACTTGTCGGCGTATGCCTGCGAAGAAACGAACAGGGCTGCCAACAATAAAGAGAAAATCTTCTTCATAGGTTAAACATTTATGGTTAGTAATAAAATAATCTCTATAAACTCATAAGGCCGTGCCCTTGCGGGACACAGCCTCCTGAACCTAATAATATTATAATGAAAAAATCACTATATCTTTTCCTGTTTAGTGCGACCTGTTGCTGTAAAACTCGCGATAACAAAACTGTGTTTTGTCATTCTGAACCTTTAGGTGAAGAATCTCTGAATATCTTTTATTAGATCCTTCCTGTCGTCAGGATGACAAAGCCATTATTTACCCCACAAATTTCCCCACTCACGGCCGTTGTCTTTGCCGAGCTGGTTACCTGAGACAGAGGTGTCTACTGATTTGTTTTCATCGTTGTTTATTCCCAATGAAGCAGCAAGCATCTGCTCTGCTTCAACGTTTACCTCTACCATGAGAGGTGATACATAAGTCTTCTTCATATTTATGTGGCCCCCTCCGTCTCCCCCTATAGGGGAGAGTTTGGAGGACTTTATTTAAAAATTATCAATCTTTTGTTATTAGTTCCCCCTCTACGGGAGGGGGTTAGGGGGAGGCTTCCTTTTTTACTTAACCAAAACCTTTTTGCCACCTACAATATAAATACCAGGAGCAGTAATCTCCTCAACGCGGCGGCCTGTAAGGTCGTAGATACCTTTCACATTTCCGCTTTCACCTTTCACCTCGCTAATGCCTGTTGTGCCCTCGCCGAAACGGAAGCTGTAAGAAGCAGCGTTCATACCTGTTGTCTTTGGCAAGTATGCCTTGTTTGCATTGTTCTTGAATGCTGTATTTGAAAGCTGATTCTTAGTTGCTGTGTAGAGACCAACTTCCTCATCAACAATACCAAGAACGTAAGCATCTGCTGCTACATAGCGGTCGGCAATTGAACCCTCGAGAAGGTTTGTTTCAATCTCATCAGCCTCGTCCGATGTATAGTAGAAATTGTATGTAGTTGCAGTACCAGTCTTCTTTAGGATAACCGGAGTTGCAGCAGGGATAACATTGTTAACTTGTACCATTTCGGCCCAAGTAGCATTTGTAGCGCTTACAACATAAGCCTCAACACCGGCAGGAACTGCAACGCTGTAACCGAGGTGCAATGTTGCGTATTCAGCAGCGAATGTAACCTCTTTTGTAAGGTCCATAACATCCAACTTTGCGAATGAAACAGTAATAGTTCCATTAGACTCAGTAAAGGAATCGCCGTCGCCGTCTGTTGCGTAGCAACGTACCTTATATGTTCCGCCCTCAGCAACGCCCACGGTATATAAAGCAGTAGTACCAGTACCTGTAGACTTTGCAGCATAGTCACCTGCAACGATGTTGCCTTCTGCGTCGATTACCTCAACACCACGTACGTTCAATTTGTGGTTGCCTGTTGTATACGCAAATGTAACTGTAGCAGTTCTTGCACCAGCAACAGTCACAGCACCTTCAATATACTTGATACCGTTAGCAAGCGCGTTATCATTCAATACTGTTGATGTCAGTTCCTCTGCTGCAGCCCAAGGAGTGCTTGTTGTCCACTGGAATGTTACATCATCCTCAACCGGGTTCTCATAGTCGTTGATAGCAGCCTGTGCCTGTGCCAAGATAGCATCTTCAACAGGGAAATCATTAACCTTTACAAAGATAAGTGGTGAACCACCGTCGCCCATATCACCTGCAATATTTGAGTTCCAGCGGATAGGGTAACCTGTTCTTGAAGAAGTACCACAACCGCTTGAAAGTAAACACTCTGTACCATCTACATTTGCTTTGATTATAGAATAAGCTGTATAACTTGTGTTCTGCACTATGGTTATAGGGCATGGGCGTGCAACATCGAGGTATGCAGCCTTTGCTGCGTCGGCACTTTCTTTTGAGTATGTAAGGAACTTGCCGTTTGAAACATTGAACAGATACTTGTTACCACTTTCTGATGTTATCAGGTACCACTCAAGTTCTACAGGGTCTGTTGATGAATTGAAGTGCGATGAACCATAGTTACCCAATGTTACGTCTGCAAGAACACCCTTTGTAGGATAGTCTTTGTGGTATGCCAAGTAACCGCGTTGATTCTGCTTCCAATATATACGATAAACTCCGTCCTCTGTTGGGATCGCAATTTCTTCTGTTGTGTAAGCAGTCTGCGCCATTGCACCGATTGTTATGAACAACGATGCGATTAATAAAGTAAATTTTCTCATAGATAAAAAGTTAACGTTTAATATTATTTGCCTATTTTACAATATTTTTTGCAAATGTAATAACAAATCAACTTTTTACCCCCCCCCAATTGTTAAATTATGTTAAATTATTTTTAGGTTCAGGATTTCAAAGAACAAAAAGGTTTTGACACCGTTAGTACTTGCACTTACCAGGAAGAGTTATGGCAAAAAAAAACGTGGACAACTTTGCATTATCCACTGATGAGGTCTTGGCGTTACCCGAAAGAAAGATAAGCAAGTTGCCCACGCTGCATACAGCGCGGGCATCAACTTTGCTACTATTCTTTCTTTGATTTAACCGCCAAGTTTGACAAAGCAACGCTTTGCCGGAGCAAATGCTCCCATCAGTAAGATAGTAAAGCTAATGCACTATATTTATGTCAAACACAACTCTGGTGTTATGCATGCAAATATATATAAAATTTATATATTAATAATAAATTAAAAATAAAAAATGGGAAGGGAGCGATTATGGGCGGACACGTCGGTACCGCCCCTACGACCGGGATGACATATGCGCGATTTTGAGATGCTTCACTGCGTTCCAGCATGACAGGTTCAATTGAACTTATATCGTACTCACGATAAGCATATATATAAATTAACGTAAGTTCGAGATAACAATTAGTACTGTAATTTCACGTACTTGTCATTTCGAACCGAAGGGAGACGTGTTGTTGAGGGCTTTGCCCGAAAAAATCTCTATCGTTCGCTGTTTTTGAAATCTCTTGCCGTTTTCCGGGCGGACACGTCGGTACCGCCTCTACGACCAGGATGACAAATTCGCGATTTTTGAGATGCTTCACTTCGTTCCAGCATGACAGGTTCAATTGAACTTATACCGAACTCACTTTAAATTAGAAAAGACGAACCATACAGGCCGTCTTCTCCTCCCCCAATTATAGAAATAAAAAGGAGACTTTAGAACCTGAAATCCCTCTCGCCGTTATCTATCTTTGAAAGATATTCCACTGCCCTGCTGCGCACGCGATCGTTGGGGACATCTGAAAGCAGCCGCTTTATCATTGATTCGGCCTTTTCGCGGGTTGCAGGCGACGCATAGTCACGAATATACTCCTTGAGTGTTATAAGAGCATTAGGCAGGCAGCAGTTTGATATCTGCCCGTTTTTCAGCAGTGTCATAAAACGGTCACCGGTGCGTCCTTCGCGATAACAGGCGGTACAGAAACTTGGTATATGGCCAAGGTCGAGCAACCAGCCCACCACTTCATCGAGAGATCGATGGTCGGCAATGTCGAACTGTGAGGAATTCTCTTCGGGAGTCTCTTCATTCACATAGCCGCCTACACTGGTACGCGAACCGCCGCTTATCTGCGAAACGCCAAGTTCAAGAAGCCGCGCACGACTCTTCGCACTCTCGCGGGTGGATATTATCATGCCTGTATAAGGAACGGCTATACGGGTGATTGCCACTATCTTATAGAAAATATCATCGGGTACCGCGTTCTTGAAATCGGCAGTGTCAACATCGTCGGCCTTGCACAGGCGCGGTACACTGATTGTGTGTGGGCCTACCCCATATGTAGCCTCAAGATGTTCGGCGTGCATGAGCAGGCCAACAAAATCGTAGCGATAGGTCTCGAGCCCGAATAGCACTCCTATGCCGACATCATCTATTCCGCCTTGCATCGCTCGGTCCATAGCCTCGGTGTGCCAGGCATAATCCTTCTTGGGACCGGTGGGATGAAGAGCTTCGTAGTTATCCTTATTATATGTCTCCTGAAAGAGTATGTACGTTCCAATGCCTGCATCGCGCAAACGACGATAGTTCTCTACCGTGGTTGCAGCAATATTAACATTCACGCGGCGTATGGCTCCATTCTTGTGCTTGATACTGTATATAGTATTTATGCTCTCGAGGATGTACTCGATAGGATTCATCAGCGGATGCTCACCTGCCTCAAGCGCCAGTCGCTTGTGTCCCATGTCCTGCAGGGCAATGACCTCGGCACGTATTTCATCTTGCGTGAGTTTCTTGCGGTGAATAGTCTTGTTCTTTGCATGGTAGGGGCAATAGACACAGCCATTGACGCAGTAATTCGATAGATAAAGTGGCGCAAACATCACTATACGGTTACCATAAAAACGGTGCTTTATCTCATTTGCAAGTTTGAAGATGCGTTCTGTCACCGTGGGGTCGTTGCATTCGAGCAGCAATGCCGCCTCGCGGTGAGAAATCCCTTTAGCCTGAGCAGCCTTGGCGAGAACACTCTCAACAAGTTGCATATTGCCGCAATTCTCACGGGCATACTCCATAGTTGAACGAATCTCACTATCGCTGATAAATTCTGTTGCTGTTGTTGATTTTGGGTTATACATATTTCAATGTCTGTTGTTTTATTCAATATTCTATAATTATCACCCCCTCCGCTTCGCTCGTCCCCCTAATACAGGGGGACAATATCATCGTACTATATATGTTCCTCATTTTGTAGAAGTGTATTCTTGCAACTCCTCCACTGTCTTAGGGGAGGTGGCCGAAAGGCCGGAGGGGTTGGCACATCAAAAACCATCACCCCCTCCGCTGCGCTCGTCCCCCTAAAACAGGGGGACAATATCATCGTACTATATATGTTCCTCTTTTGTAGAAGTGTATTCTTGCAACTCCTCCACTGTTTTAGGGGAGGTGGCCGAAAGGCCGGAGGGGTCAGGTACATCAACCAATATCGCCCTCCGCTGCGCTCGTCCTCCCTAATACAAGGGGACAATATCATCGTACTATAAATACTCCTTTATTGTATTAGAGAAGTACAGCATGTCATTCCCTATTCCTCCACTGCCTTAGGGGAGGTGGCCGAAAGGCCGGAGGGGTCAGGTTTATTATCTCCTCTACATTCTTTCAAAAAATCAGTTATCTCATTCAATACACCATCCAAATTGTAATATAAGTCTTTATTCTCAAATCTCAAGGTTTTAATGCCACATTCTTTAAGCAAAAACAACTCACGCTGTCGGTCGTAATCAGCGCCATCTAAAGTATAATGACCAGCACCATCCAATTCTATACATAGTTTCACTTCGGAACAATAGAAGTCAAGAATGTATGAGCCGACACTAAACTGACGACGGAACTTGTATCCTAAAATCTGACGTGATTTCAGGCATTTCCACAACACAGCCTCGGATGCTTCTCCATCTTTACGCAATTGTCGACGTGCATCAATCAGTTCACGTCTGTTGTTGCGTTGATAATCTTGTCTTTTCTCTTTATTATCCATTTTCACTATTATCACCCCCTCCGCTTCGCTCGTCCCCCTAATACAGGGGGACAATATCATCGTACTATATATGTTCCTCTTTTGTAGAAGTGTATTCTTGCAACTCCTCCACTGTCTTAGGGGAGGTGGCCGAAAGGCCGGAGGGGTTGGCACATCAAAAACCATCACCCCCTCCGCTGCGCGGGGCTGGAAGCACTCCTTAGGAAAGCTAAAGCTTTAGTGCAATGCACACTCCTTTGTGGTACTAAAGCACCAGTCGTCGCAACCAAAGCTCTCGCTTCGGCGTCGCAAACGGTGCTACGGTATCGCACCGTCCCCCTAAACAGGGGGACAATATCATCGTACAATTCTGCACAAGTTTTCAGTTTTATAGTCTCCGCGCGAGAAATCAATATGATAACCAATCTTTGCCAATCGGTCATCAAGTACATTTATTTGATCGGCAGCCTCGCTATCGGTTATCTTCTTATTATTATATATGGTATATTTTTCTCTTGCCTCAAGCGGTGTCACATTGGGCATCACAACGTTTGCACCTGCAAGGATTCCTTGTTCTGTACCATCGGGTAACAGAGTGGCAAGCGCTGTTGTGGCAGGTATAAGGGCATTAGGGAAACGCAGACGCAACAATGAAATGATCAAAAGCGTGAGTTCTGCACTACCCTGCGGTTCGCCTTCAAGCGGTGTTCCTTTTGCCGGTATGAACGGACCGATGCCTATCATATGCGGTTGCAGTTCTTCAAGCAACGCAAAATCCTCGGCGAGATGCCCTATTGTCTGTCCCGGAGTTCCAATCATCATGCCCGACCCTACCTGATAACCGAGTTCTTTCAACCGGAACAGACATTGCTTGCGGTTCTCGAGACTCATTCCTTTTGGGTGCAAAAGGGAATAATGTCCGGCATTGGCGGTCTCATGCCGTAGCAGATATCTGTCGGCACCTGCTGCACGCAACATGGTATACCCCTCTGCTGTGCGTTCACCTACAGAAAGGGTAACGGCCTTGCAAGGGAAACGTTCCTTTATTGCAGAAACAACATCAGAGATCCATTCGTCGTTCTGCACAGGGTCTTCTCCGCCTTGAAGTACAAAAGTATTGAACCCAACGGCTGCCGCACGTTCACAACAGGCAAGAATTTCCTCTTTGCTCAGGCGATAACGCGCGGCAAGTGGATTTCCGCAACGCAATCCGCAATAAAAACAGTTGTTGCGGCAAAATGAGCTTATCTCTAAGAGAGCACGCACATACACCCCACCATTGAAAAGGCGGAAAGCAACATCACGGGCAGCCCGGGAAAGCACCTTCCGATCCTCACCGTCGAAAGAGAGAAGAATCGTTTGCCACTCGTCTGCCGACAGTCTCCGGGGAGCAGCAAGCAAGTCAAGAACCTTGTCAATCGTGATTTTTTCCGCTTTTTTCATTTTTCTGAAGAAACATTACCGCAAATTTATAAGAATTCAATGTTTTTTAGTTATTTTTACAGCAGAAATTATGAAGCTGTTAAAATTTATATCGTGAAAAGACAGTTTCTACAAGAAAATATTTTTTAGAAATTCAAACTGTTTCTTATTAATAATGGCATATAACGATAACGTCATGTTTGTACGCTATAAACTTTTGAAGAAATTGGTTGCCATGTGGAAGAACGACGAGTTGGCCGATCAGATCGACAGCCTGCCATACAAGATGTATCCACGCAACCAAAAACCTAAGGGAAGATGCTGTATCCACAAGGAGCGTGCAGTAATCAAGTACAAGACTATGGCCATGCTCGGCTTCACCATGCAGGATGAGGTAAACGAGATGGACCCTCTGAGCAACTATGTCGGACGGATGATGCAACGCGATGGCATTGACATGCACGACGGTGCTGTGCTTCACGTAATGGATGAAGCATGTTCATCGTGTGTAAAAATCAACTACGAGGTTTCGAACCTTTGCCGTGGTTGTGTTGCACGCCCATGCTACACGAACTGCCCAAAGGATGCTATCTATTACGACAAGAACGACAAGGCACATATTGACCATGACAAGTGTATCAGTTGCGGAAAGTGCCATCAGGCTTGTCCCTATCACGCAATCATATATATGCCGGTACCATGCGAAGAGGCTTGCCCTGTAAAGGCTATCTCAAAAGATGAGTATGGCGTGGAGCATATTGACCCCGAGAAGTGCATATATTGCGGAAAGTGTCTCAACGCCTGCCCGTTCGGTGCAATATTCGACAAGTGCGAGGTTTTTGATGTACTCAAGAAGATGCGCGAAGGCAAGAAAGTCGTTGCAATGGTAGCCCCAGCCGTACTCGCACAGTTCGGAAAGCCAATAGCACAGGTATACGGTGCAATGAAAGCCATAGGTTTCAGCGATATTGTCGAGGTTGCATACGGTGCCGAGGAGACAACACGCCGCGAAGCAGAGGAACTCAAGGAAAAGATTGAGGAAGGCCAGCCATTCATGACTACAAGCTGCTGCCCCGCATATGTAAACCTTGCAAAGAAGCATATACCGGAGATTGTAAAATATGTATCTTCGACAGGTTCACCGATGCACTACACAGCGATATATGCCAAGGAGAAATTCGGTGAGGATTGCGTAACGGTATTCATTGCACCATGTGCGTCAAAGAAAGCCGAAGGATTCAACGACAAGAATGTGGACTTTGTGCTTACATTCCGCGAGATTGATGCAATCCTCAAAGGTATGGGCATAGACATCGAAAGCACTATGCCATACACTCCTGAAGAGAGCGCATGCGTGGACGCACATAACTTTGCAAAGACAACAGGTGTATTCACGGCTGTAAAGAACCAGATTGGCGAGGAGAACCTTGAAGGTGTGGTAATAGCAGACCTCAACAAGAAGAACATTGCAATGCTCAAGGGGTATGCCAAGACAGGAAAGTGCCCGGGCAAGCTGGTTGAGGTAATGTCATGCCCCGGCGGATGTATAACCGGACCATGCGCATGCAGCGGTGGCGGTGAAGCAGCACGCCGATTCGACGCCGAGGTCAAGAAGAAACAATAAAAGAGAAGTAGAGAAAGCTGAATGATAGAGAGGAATTTTATTCTTGACGGCATTGACCTTGTAGGATTCTACGGTGCGGGGAACATACACTTGCAGATGCTCAAGAGACTGCATCCCAAACTGCGCATTGTGGCACGCGACAACATAATACGTGCTATGGGTGACGAGGAGGAACTTGAGCGGTTCAACAAGGTGTTCAACCTGCTCAAGGAGTATTGCAACAAATACAACAGTTTGAACGAAGAGGCAATAATTGATGCAGTAAACGGCAAGAAGGGTGACAAAGGCAGCGACAGCAATGTCATTGTCTACAACATCAACGGACGCCCGATATACCCACGCACCGAGAACCAGTGCCGGCTTGTCGAGGAATTCAAGAAGAACGATATGGTGTTTGCCGTGGGCCCGGCAGGAACCGGAAAGACTTACACTGCAATTGCCCTTGCTGTAAAGGCATTGAAGAACCGTGAGATAAGGAAAATTATCCTTAGCCGCCCGGCTGTGGAGGCCGGCGAGAAACTCGGTTTCCTCCCCGGTGACATGCGCGACAAGATTGACCCTTATCTGCAGCCTCTGTATGATGCCCTTGAGGATATGATACCGATGACAAGGCTCAAAGAGCATATGGACAACAACGTCATCCAGATTGCTCCGCTTGCTTTCATGCGCGGACGCACGTTGAACGATGCGATAGTAATACTTGACGAGGCACAGAACACTACTCCACAGCAGATTAAGATGTTCCTCACCCGAATGGGAACAAACACCAAGATGATAATTACCGGTGACCTCACCCAGATTGACCTGCCACAGCACCAGAACTCCGGATTGCTGCATGCACAAAGGATTCTCAGTGGCGTACCGGGAATAGGTTTCGTAACCCTGAACAAGAAAGACATTGTACGACACAGGCTTGTGACACGCATTGTAGAGGCATACGAGAAGCACGAGCAGGCAATGAGAGAAAAGAAAGAATAAATCATTGAACTTGTCATGCTGGATCGGAGCGAAGCATCTAAAAAAAGGAATAGAGATTCTTCACTGCGTTCAAACGTGTTGTTAAGGGCTTGCCCTGAAAAATGACAAACCTCAGAATGATAGGGAAACAAGGAACCATAGGACTTGTCATGCTGGAGCGGAGCGAAGCATCTAAAAAAGGAGTAGAGATTCTTCACTGCGTTCAGAATGACAGGACCACCTGAATTGTCATGATATGTGATAAAAAGGATAAACGACAGCAGAAGACAACCGATAATATTTATAAAACAACAATACAATGGCAAAAGCTTTAACAAACACTGAATTCAAGTTCGAGAACCAGAAAAGTGTATATCATGGCAAGGTACGTGATGTTTACACCGTTGGCAATGACAAACTGGTTATGGTGGCAACAGACCGCATTTCGGCATTCGACGTGGTACTTCCCAAGGGCATTCCGTTCAAGGGACAGATGCTCAACCAGATTGCTGCAAAATTCCTTGATGCAACAGCAGACATTGTCCCTAACTGGAAACTCGCGACACCTGACCCAATGGTTACCGTGGGTGTAATGTGCGAGGGGTTCCCTGTGGAAATGATTGTACGTGGTTACCTCTGCGGTTCGGCATGGCGTGCCTACAAGAGCGGCGTACGCGAGATTTGCGGCGTAAAGATCCCCGAAGGCATGAGAGAGAACGAGAAGTTCCCGCAGCCAATCATTACCCCGACCACAAAGGCCGAAATTGGCGAGCATGATGCCGACATCTCAAAAGAGGAGATTCTGGCACAAGGGCTTGCTACTCCCGAGGAGTATGAACTGCTCGAAAAGTATACCCTTGCCCTCTTCCAGCGCGGAACCGAGATTGCCGCAGAGCGTGGGCTTATCCTTGTAGACACAAAGTATGAGTTCGGAAAGCATGATGGGAAAATCTACCTGATGGATGAAATCCACACCCCTGACTCATCACGCTACTTCTACTCCGAGGGTTATGAGGAGAAGTTCGAGAAGGGCGAGCCACAAAAACAACTTTCAAAGGAGTTCGTGCGCGAGTGGCTCATGGACAACGGTTTCCAGGGCAAGGAGGGGCAGCAGGTTCCTGAGATGACCGATGAGATTGTAGAGAGCATAAGCAACCGTTACATTGAGCTTTACGAGAACATCACCGGTGAGAAGTTCGTGAAAGAAGAGTGTGAGGATATCAACGCACGCATAGAGAAGAACGTAAAGGAGTATTTGGGATAAAGATTCTTTATACAATGAAATGTAGGGGCATCCCTTGTGGGTGCCCCATAATATATACCCAAACCAATGCTGTCATTTCGAGCAAAGCGAGAAATCTCAGAGATATTTCGGCACCAGACATAAAAAACATAGACAATGAAAAAGTACGGCATTATCGGCTACCCCCTTGCACAATCGGCAAGCCCGGCCTTCTTCAACGCAAAGTTCGAGAAGGAAGGAATTGACGCGCAATACATACCGTTTGAAATTGAGAGCACAGACGAGTTACCCCGTATAATCGAAGAACACCCCGAATTGCAGGGGTTCAATGTAACCATTCCGCACAAGATTGCAGTAATGCAGCATCTCGAAGGCATGAGCGACGGGGCAAGGGCTATTAATGCCGTGAACGTTGTCAAGATAAAGCGCGATGCCGACGGCAAGGCTCACCTTTGGGGCTACAACAGCGATGTCATCGGTTTCACACAATCTATCCGGCCGCTTTTGAAGGGTCATCACAAAAAAGCACTCGTTCTTGGAACGGGTGGCGCATCAAAAGCCATTGTGTACGCACTGCAGCAATTGGGCATCGAGTGTCAATATGTATCGCGCAAGGCGAGTGACAATGCCATTGCATACAGCGACCTTACAGCAGAAATAATGGAGAGCCACACAGTGATTGTAAACTGTACTCCGCTTGGAATGGTGGGACACGGCATTGACCAATGCCCAGATATACCCTACTCTCTTATTGGTAGCAAGCATTTGCTTTATGATATTGTATACAACCCGGAGAACACGCTGTTCCTGCAGAAAGGTGCAGCGCAGGGAGCAGATACAAAGAGCGGTTACGAGATGTGGTATCTGCAGGCTCTTGCTTCGTGGACAATCTGGAACGAATGAACGGAAGACGTCAAATCTTGAGTGAATGAGCGCAAGATTTGACAACGCAGGCAGTGAATCACGCCTGTTATAAGATTCTTCGCTGCACTCAGAATGACAAAACAACGTTTTGTTATCGACGAGTTTTGCAGCAACAGGTCAAACGCAGCACTCCCACCCCTCCGCCAGTAAACTGGCACCTCCCCTCAGGCAGAGGAGGAATTTAGGTTATGCCGTTTGGGTTACGAAAAGCAAAACGAGTCAATGACAATGCAAATATAGAATGACA
>JAFQEZ010000023.1 GCA_017398805.1 Bacteroidaceae bacterium
AGGCATCTGCTGCGTTATACTCGTTTTTGTGAACAGTCATTTAGACATACTAAACTCCTGTTCCCAATAACTTCGCAAGCCTTGCATCTGCACTTTTTATTGAATTACAATTCTTGTAGTGTGTAAGGCATCTGCTGCGTTATACTCGTTCTTGTGAACAGTCATTTAGACATACTAAACTCCTGTTCCCAAGAACTTCGCAGGCCTTGCATCTGCACTTTTTATTGAATTACAATTCTTTTAGTGTAAAAGGCATCTGCTACGTTATACTCGTTCTTGTGAACAGTCATTTAGACATACTAAACTCCTGTTCCCAAGAACTTCGCAGGCCTTGCATCTGCACTTTTTGTTGAATTACATTGAAATAGGGTTGGGCTTATCCTATTCGTGCGATAGCTTTGATGTTTTCAATTTTCTTGAGGTTGTTGCATATTGTCTTTACATCCTCAACGTCATGGACGTTGATCCAGAATGTGCCCTCAAATATACCATTGTTGCTCTCTATGTTTATTTTCTGTATGTTGGCATTGAGTTGCTGGTATATTATTGCAGTTATCTTATGTAGCACTCCCATACCGTCTATCCCTTTTATCTGAATAGGGACTGCAAAATACAACTGTTTGTGTGTCTCCCATTTTGCGGCAAGTATCCTGTCGCCATGGCTGCTTTTTAGTGTGTTGGCTGTGGGGCAACTGCGTTTGTGGATGACAATATGTTTGTCATCGTCGTAGTAGCCAAGTACATCATCTCCCGGTATCGGGTGGCAACAGTCGGCAATGATATATTTTGTGTTGAGTGATTCCTCTGTGAGATTGATTGTCTGTTTGCGGTCAACGTTCTCGTGCTTCTCGGTCTCTTTCTCTTCTTTCTTCTTGTCGCGGTTGAAAGAGAAGAATGACTGGAAACTGAACTTTTTGTTTCCGAGCAGGGCATCTTTGTCTTCTGGGCCCAAAGTTATAGTGCCTTTGCCTATGGCTGCGAGCAGTTCGTCGCGGTCATTCAACTTGTGGAATCTCCACAGTTTCTCTACATTGCCCATGTAGTTACTGAGCCCCTCTTGCTTGAGGAACGCGTTGAGTTTCTCCTCTCCTTCGTTCTGAAGAAGTCGTTGCTGGCGACGTAATGCTGCTTGTATCTTGCTACGTGCCTTGGCTGTCGTTACGAATGATAACCAACTCTCGTCAAGGCGCGAAGTGTTGGAGGTCAGGATCTCCACCTGGTCGCCACTCTGCAGCTGATGGTTCATGGGAACCAGCCTATGGTTGACTTTGGCACCGATACAGTGGTTGCCTAAGAATGTGTGTATGCTGTATGCAAGGTCGAGTGCAGTACAGTTTTGAGGCATTGTCTTGATTTCGCCTTTGGGCGTGAAGACGAAAATCTCTGTTGCATAAAGGTTGAGCTTGATCGTATCGAGGAAATCAAGTGCATTAGGCTGTGGGTCGTCAAGAATTTCCTTGATGGTGTGCAGCCAATTCTCGAGTTGGTCATCGTTAGACGTCTCGCCCATATCCTTGTATTTCCAGTGGGCTGCGATTCCCTGTTCGGCAACCTCGTTCATCTTCTCGCTTCTTATCTGCACCTCAATCCATTCGCCGCGTTTGCTCATGAACGTTGCGTGGAGTGCCTTATAACCGTTGGTGCGCGGTTTGTTCACCCAGTCGCGAAGGCGGTCGGGATGTGCGTTGTAGAGTTTGGTGAGTGCTATATATATGTTGAAGCATTCGTTGTTCTCGTCCTTACCTTCTCTTGGAGTGAAGATGATTCGGACGGCAAGAATGTCGAAGATGTCCTCAAAAGCCACATGCTTTTTCTGCATCTTGTTCCAGATTGAGTATGGGGTCTTGACACGGCTTAAGATTCTGTAGTCAAATCCCATCTGGTCGAGCTGTTCGCATATGGGTTGGGTGAACTCCGCATAGAGTATATTTCGGTCACGCTGGGTTTTCTCAATCTTCTTGCTGATGCGGTTGAACTCCTCGGGATGCTCGTATTTGAAACTGAGATTCTCGAGTTCGGTCTTGATTTTGCTCAGACCAAGACGATATGCAATGGGTGCATATATATATAAGGTCTCACCTGCGATCTTGTATTGCTTGTTCACCTGCATGAATTCAAGTGTACGCATGTTGTGCAGGCGATCGGCTATCTTGATAAGGATTACGCGGATATCCTCGCTCATCGTAAGGAGCAGTTTCTTGAAATTCTCGGCTTGTTCCGATGCATGTGCTCCAAAGACACCTCCGGCTATCTTTGTGAGCCCGTTGACTATGTCGGCAATCTTGTCACCGAACAGATTTCTGATATCTTCAACTGTGTAATCTGTATCTTCAACAACATCGTGCAGAAGGGCTGCGCATATTGAAGTGGAACCGAGCCCCATCTCCTTACTTACAATAAGGGCTACGGCAAGAGGATGCATGATGTATGGCTCACCGCTATGACGACGGACACCTTTATGTGCCTGTCGTGCAAAGTTGAATGCTTTGGTAATAAGTTCAACCTTCTTGCGGTGTCTGGAATTTATATAGGATTCGCTCAACTCGGCAAAGGCTGCATTGATGGCAGTTTCCTCATCGGCAAATCTTTTATCCTCGTTGTTCTCCATGAATTATGCTATTTGTATATCTTAAGTTTCTTGCCGGCACGGATTTTGGTGTTCTTCATGCCGTTCCATCGCATGATTTGCTTGACAGTGACACCATGCTTTATAGCAATGCCTCCAAGAGTCTCGCCATTCTTTATCTTGTGATAAATGAGGTTGCCGTTGCCGTCATCGTTCTTCTTGGCATCGCTAAGCATTTTCGCGATATTCTCTGCAGGAAAATATATCTCGGCGTTATGCTTATATATGCTGTCCTCATTTTCAATGAATTTCGATACCATGTCATTAGTGAGAGTGAGTACATATGTTTCGTTCTCTCCGGGTATGATATCCTTTATATATTGAGGATTCAGAGCGCGCAGTTCTTCAATGTCCGCTCCGCAAACCTCAACAATCTGCTTGAAGTGCAGGTTCTTGTTTACATGGATTGTGTCTGTGGCAAATGGCATGTTGGGCTCCATAGGACATATACCGTGGTCTTCGTAGAATGTCATTATGTAGTTTGCTGCAATGAATCCGGGAAGGTAGCCACGTGTCTCGGTTGGCAGCCATGGGTATATTTCCCAAAAATCGGTCTTGCCACCTGAACGCTTGATAGCTTTGTTTACATTGCCCGGACCACAATTGTATGCTGCTATTGCCAGTTCCCAGTTTTGGAAAATGCCGTACATCTCTTCCAGATAGCTCAATGCCGCCTTTGTCGATTTAATCGGGTCGAGTCTTTCGTCAATGTAGTTGTTCGATTTCAGTCCGCAATGCTTTGCGGTGGGGAACATGAACTGCCATAGTCCTTTAGCTCCCATTCGGGACTTTGCCTTAGGGTTCATTGCCGATTCAATGACCGGGAGGTATTTGAGTTCGTAGGGCAAGCCGCGCTTGTCAATTTCTTCCTCTATGATTGGCATGTAGAACTCGGATATTCCTAAAAGGTACGATACCTGTGAAGGATTCTTTAAGTAACGGTCAATGCATGTGCGTACAGCCCTTTTGTATGGCATGCTTACAATGGTAGGCATGCTTGCAAGTCTTTTGGCGTACATCGTATCTGTGAATACGACGTTCTTCCAGGCAGAATTGTCGCAGTCGAGTCTTCTTAGCATGTTGCGTGCCTGCCATGAATTGAGCAGACTGTCGGTGTTTCCTGACATGCTTTCCGGCATAACGAATGAGTATACCCCGGTGCCTGCAGTGTCAGCTTCAACTTCAACTATATATTTGATATCAGTAGCAACATCTTCACCATTATATTGCATCTTTTCTGTATCATACCCCTTCCTGTCTGGAATGGTTATGACGAACTGCTCACCGGAACTCTTCTGCGATTCTTTGAAGAGAGTGCATGAGCATAGCATAGCTATGATGGCTGTTGTGTATATTATTCTTGTCGTTAATTTCATTTTCAGAATGTTATGTTGAAGTTGAGGCCGTAATAGTCGTCATAATAAATGTTGTCGTTCTTTATTCTTTGCGGCTCTATTGTGAGGTTTATATCCTCTGTTATGTCAAAGCTTGAGAGCTGTGCGTCTACATATGCGTCAATTACCGATACTGCATATACACCGATGAAGGCGAAGATGCTCATGTCGCGCCAACGGCGGTAGCGGTCTTTTCTCTTCTTGAAGACTTCTTTGAGGTACTCCTTATTCGCCTCGAAATCATATCCGGGACGGAAGAAATCTTCGTATGAGTTGGTGTTTGGGTCGCTGTCCATAATGTCAAGGTATGCCTGACGGTAGTCCTTGTACATCTGCCCGTTCCAGTTATAGGCGTAAAGGCATCCCACGAAACCTCCGTATACAATAGGTAGCTTCCAGTATTTCCGGTTGTATATCTGTCCTCCGCCGGGGATTATGAGTGCCAACCAGGTAGCCTTTACCGGATCGGGTTTCCACAATGTCGGAACCTCTGTCCTGTTGTTCTGCATGCGTTTCATGGCAACCCTGCTGCTGTCCGGAGATGCTTTAGGGCTCTCGAACTGCATGTTGCGGTATATGCTGTCGATTGCAGCCGAATCGGGCATCATAGATACAACCGTTACGGTGGTGTCAGGGACAAGTGTGCTGTTTGTCTCCTGAGCGTTGGCATTCGAGACTGTCAGACCCAATACCGATATTACCGCTGCCAATAGTATCTTCTTCATTAGTGGATGCGCTTGTTTATTGTTTGAGCTTGTCGAAAATAGAGATAATACGTTCAAGTTCGCTCTCGTCCTTGAACTTGATGCTTATCTTGCCGCTTCCTTTTGCCGAGCAGGTGAGTTGCACCGGAGTTTGGAAAAACTGTGTCAGGTGTTTCTTCAGCTGGTGATATACTGCATCCTGTTTCTTGTCCGCTTTCTCTTTTGGCTGTGTGGCACTCTCTGTATTGCCCTCTTTGATGTTGCGGACAATCTCTTCTACTTCACGTACAGAATATCCGTTCTTTTCGATATCATGGAATACATTCAGCTGGTCGGCATGCGAATCGAGTGAGAGCAATGCCTTTGCGTGCCCCATGTCAATTCTCTTCTCCTTGAGGGCTACCTGTATTTCTCCCGGAAGTTTCAGGAGACGCAGGAAATTCGCAATTGTGGCGCGTCCCTTGCCGACACGTTTGCTCAACTGCTCCTGTGAGAGATTGTGCTGTTCTATGAGCTGCTGGTATGCAAGCGAAATCTCGAGCGGGTTAAGGTCTTCGCGCTGGATGTTCTCGATGAGCGCCATCTCCATGGTGTCCTCGTCGTCTGCTTTGAGGATGTATGCCGGGATAGTTGTCTTGCCGGCAATCTGTGATGCACGGAAACGCCTCTCTCCTGCGATAATCTGGTATGTGTCATCCTCCATCTTGCGCAGTGTGATCGGCTGGATGACACCAAGTTCCTTGATGGAGTCAGCAAGTTCTCCAAGCGCCTCTTCGTTGAAATCGCGACGTGGCTGGTTGGGGTTTGCGAAGATTTTTGAAATTTCGATTTCTCCAATGGATGATGATCCCGAAGTGCGTACAGCATCGGTTGATATGAGTGCATCAAGGCCGCGGCCTAATGTGAATTTCTGCTTTGCCATTTTCTCAGTTATTTCTGTTGATAATCTCTTCGGCAAGTGCCAAATAGTTCTTTGCTCCGGTAGATTCAGCATCATACATAATCACCGGTATTCCCATGCTGGGGGCTTCACCGAGGCGTATGTTTCGCTGAATCACGGTGTTGAATACAAGCTCACGGAAGTGTTTCTTTACCTCGTTGTAAACCTGGTTGCTCAGTCTAAGACGCGAGTTGAACATTGTAAGGAGGAAACCCTCAATGTCAAGTTTGGGGTTGAGGTTCGACTTGATTATCTTGATGGTGTTCAATAATTTGCTTATACCCTCGAGCGCGAAATATTCGCACTGTACCGGTATGATTACCGAGTCGGCAGCAGTGAGTGAATTCACCGTGATTAGACCCAATGACGGTGAACAGTCTATCAGAATGTAGTCATACTTCTCCTTTATCGGCTCAAGGGCCTCGCGCATGATTTTTTCTCTGTTGGGCATGTCGAGCATTTCTATTTCTGCTCCCACAAGGTCAATGTGCGAAGGTATTATATCAAGCCCTTCGACTTTTGTCTTGTGTATCCCCTCCTGTGGAGTAGCCTTGTTTATGAGGCATTCATATATTGAACATTCTATCTCGCGTATGTCTATTCCAAGACCCGATGAGGCATTTGCCTGAGGGTCGGCATCTATTACAAGCACTTTCTTTTCGTATGTGGCCAGTGATGCGGCGAGGTTGATTGCTGTAGTTGTCTTGCCGACACCGCCTTTCTGGTTGGCCAACGCTATTATCTTTCCCATTATATCCTTCTGTTTTCTTGATTAAGTTGTTAGTAAGGGTTGTATGGTTGTGCATGTTTTATTATTCATTACTCTTCATTGTTGTACAACAAGCCACACTAACCAATAATAGTGCAAAGATAGTAAAAAAAAGCGATGTTCTTCTATATTTTTCATTTAGTTATGAACAGCTGTATTAATGGAAAATGCAAAGAGAGGTACAGCGTGAACTATACCCCTCTTGCATGAATATGTCTTCTGCCAATCAGTCGCGGTCACCGAATATGCGCAACAGGTATATGAACAGGTTGATGAAGTCGAGATAGAGCTCAAGAGCGCCCATGAGTGCAATCTTATAAGCAGTCTCGTTTACATCGGAGTTCATGATGCTCTCCTTGATCTTCTGGGTGTCATACGCAGTGAGACCCACGAAGATTGCCACTCCGACATAACTTATTATCCAATATAGCGTGCTGCTTTCAAGGAAAATGTTCACGAGTGATGCAATAAGGATTCCGATGAGTGCCATAATGAGTATGCTGCCCAATGATGACAAATCCTTCTTAGTGAAGTATCCGTATGCGCTTATTGCGCCGAATGTTCCTGCGGTGATGAAGAAAGTAGAGGCTATTGACTCGCTTGTGTACAGCAGGAAGAGCAATGACATTGTCACTCCATTAATGATGGAGTATGCAATGAACATGACTGTGGCGGTAGCCAGCGATAACTTGTGGATTCTTGCAGCAAGTACGGCTACCATTACGACTTCGCCTATTATAAGTACCCAAAAAAGTAGCTGGTTACTCATCAATGAGTAGATGAGTGAGTTGTTGTTTGCCACTATGAGCGCTGTTATTCCTGTAATGAACAGGGCAAGGCTCATCCAAATGTAAACCTGGCGGAAGACAGCCATCTGTGCGCTCTTTTTCTTTTCAAGGGCAATAGTTGAATAGTTGTTATCCATTTTTTATTATTTGATGATGAATTTCATTTTTTCAGTTCCATTTTTTCCATCTGTGATGACGATATATACACCTTTTGAAAGTTCTTTCACGCTTATGCACCCCTTGTCGGATCTTTTGATGAGGCTTCCGTCAATTGAGTATAAGCTGATAGATGTATTATTGTTGTCTGCAACTATCTCTCCGTCAACAAATCTGATATTGTTATTGTTCGGAGTGATGGTCTCTATTCCGGTGCCATCTCCTTTGCGTACTATCTTTACTGTGTAGCTTTCACCGCGTGCCACATTCTTGGCTTCAAGACGGTCACCTGATACTACGATATACTGTACACCGTTCTTTGCAGCCGATTGTGTCCACTGTATTGACCATATGTCACCCATCAGAGTGAGTAGATATGTGTTCCAGTCGCCGTAATACTGGTTTGTTCCGAATACACCATATTCGTTCAGGTATCTTCCATCGGCATTGCTTGTAATCTTGTAGCAGTTCTTGTTGCCGGTATCTACTGTGAACTTCCATTCTTGGGCGGCTTTAGGCTCCGTGACATCCTTGAATGTAGGAGTTTCTCCGCTGTTGTTGGTGAGGTAGCGGTTACCGTCCATTATGTAGTATACTTCGTCATCATTGATAAGTTTTTCTTTTGGTTCTCCACCGAGCGGAACAAGGTCGAATATGAACTTGTCGGGCAGGGCTTCGCTTGAACTGCTCTGCTGCACCTTGGTGCCACTCACTGTCCAGAACTTAGTACCGGCACTGCCACCGTTCTGTATCGCGTACTTGCCGTTGGCAAGGAGCATAATCTCATATGTGTGCCATACGGCTTCATAAGGGTTGGTCTCGTTGCTTGCGGTAAAGACTCCCTTTTCGTTCAGATAACGGCTGTCCTCGACGTTTACAATCTTGTAGCGGTTTGTGCTTGCATCAAGGGAAATCTTCCACTCCTGACGCTGTGGACGTATGGTGTCGACTGCGCTCTTGAAGATAGGGGCGCTGCTTGCGACGTTCGGCTGTGTATTTGTCAGGTATCTGCCGTTGTGCATTATGTAGTATGTACCGTTCTCGAGTACCTGTGCCGGGAACACATCCAGACGGTAGTCGTAGTTCTCCTTGTACTTTGCGACAAGTTCTCCTGCGCACTCCTTGAGGAATGGCTCAACGTAGAGCGAGCCTACTGCCGGGGATGCTACTCTCAGCGATCCCGCAAAATCACGTGAACGTATCGCTGACTGAGCTTCAAAATTCTCCTGATATGTCAAATAGTTCTCGATGAATTTCTCGGGGTTCTCCTCCGCAAGTGCATTGTTCATCTCAATGAGCGCCATTCCGCGGAGTCCCATATGCTTCATTGTTTGTATCCATGGCTCGATTTCGCTTGTAAGTGCCTTGGCTTCATCGGTGGTTAGGAGTGCCTCGGTGGTGCTGACAAACTTGCTGAACTGCCCGGCGATGGCAGCAAATGCCGCGGCTCTGTCATTCTCGATGTTCATGCGGTAGACTTTTTCTGCCTCAACGAATTCCGGTGATTCATTTGTACGGCGCAGGCCATGCACGTTAGGACCAAGGTCCACATTGTTCTCGCAGAAGAAACGGAATGCCTCGTAGTTCTCGGGCATTATATATTTCATTGCAGCCTCCCATGATGCATCAGCGTCATATGCCTGCATGTTCCAGCAATAGTCTCCTATGCTGAAAAGCGATACTTTCGATGCCTCGGCATACTCCATCGGGTTTGCCACGAATCCCGACATCATCTCGGCAATGTCAAGGTCATTGCCGTATGTGGGGCCCATTAGAAGGTGGTCGATGCAATAGTCGCTCACGGGGTAGTTGAGCCATATGTATGCCTTACGCTTTATCTGTCCGTTAATCCACTCCATGTCGCCCTTGTTTATCATGTCTACGACACTGTTGCCCGTCCACATCACATTGATGTCGGTGTTCATGATATCGCCCAGCGCAGGAAGATATACTGCGTTCGCCCAGCCACGGTTATACTGTGTTGGGCATATGACGAGGGGCTTTACATCGGGGTATGCGGCCTTCAGCTCCTGTGCAATGTAGTTCATCAGTTCTGCCTGCTCGTCGCCGTGTGAGCCGTCATCGTTCCAAAGGTCGTCCCAGAAGACAGCGAAAGTCCTGACACCGAGCTTGCACATCGCTTTAAGTTTGTTCACGATATTTGCCCTGTCGGTATCGTTCCACTGTATATCCTCACCCGGGTGAATTGCCCATACGAACTCTACCTTGTTGGCCTTGGCTGCGTTGACATACTCTGTAATCTGTGCGGCCTGCGCAGCAGGGTACTCCTCGCGCCATTTGCTTTTGTGGTATGCGTCATCCTTGGGACCGTAGATGTATACATTCATCTTCTGACGTCCGAACATCTCAAAGAGTCCCATGCGGTTCTCCTTGCTGTAGGGGTTGCCGTAGTAACCTTCCACTAATCCGCGCTGCGGTACGCTCGGGTAGTCGGTTACTGTGACATTCATAACCTCGGGCTGTGAAGCAATCTGAATGAAAGTCTGTACACCATAGAATGTTCCGTTGCCGTCATTGCCGGCTATAACCACCTTGTTGCCGTCGATAGCCAGATAATAACTTTCGGCCTTGTTCGGGATAAGGCTCTCGTATGCAGAAACCGCCTCATCACCACGTTCGCCTATAATGACTTCTACGGTACCATTCTCTGTGCTGAAATTCTTCTTGAACAGATTTATGGCATCAGTGTCTGCCGTTTCTTTACCTGTAATGGCGTATGCGACGTCGTTGTTGAATGCAACATGCTCACCCCATTGTATTGATTGCGGAACGGGGCTGATGTCTGTTGTCTGCGCATAGGATATACCGGGAGCAATTGTGCCCGACAGTATTGCCGCTGCAAGAAATGTCTTGTTGAGAATATTAACCATAATGTGTTTCCTTCTTGAAAAAGTGTGTTATCTTATTGTCATTGACAATATAAATACACGTTATCTAAACTGTTAACGACTTAGTAACTGTTTAATTCAAACAACTTCTAAGTTATTTTATAAATTTTTTTTCCCCACCGATGATGTATATGCCTTTATCGGGGTTATCTACTTTGCGGCCTTGCAGGTCGTAAATGGTTTTCACCTTACCGTTTTCCGTTTTCACTTCGGAAATGCCTGTTTCAACCTCAACGGCAGATTTCTCCAATGTCCATACGCTTGCGCCCCATGTGTATGGCTTTGTGAGCACATAGCTCCATGCATCGGGATTGGTATACCAGCCATGCTCACCGTCGCCTGCAACTATTGCAATTCCCTTGTTGCCGGTGTCGGTGGTTGTCTCCTTAAGAGTCCATGCATAATCTTTTCCAACCTTTACGGTCTGGTCAAGAGCATCGCCGGCTATGTATGCCGGCTGGCCGTTGGCCTTGTTGTATATGTTTACGGTGCCGTCGCTGTTTTTTGTGAAACTCCACAAGAAGTTGTCGGTGGTGCCTTTTGCCTTTGATTCTACGCGATTGTTGCCGAACGCTGCATAATAGTTTGTAAAGTAGGCATTACGTATGTAGTAGTATGTACCGGTATCAATTGCATCGGCCATTGTAGTACGTGGCATCATCTGGAACTGGTGGTAGAGCGTAACGTATGCATTATACTGTTGTTCGGTAACGCCACCTTCTTTAACGGCAACTCCGGCTGGAGTTGTAACGTTCTTTAGGAGGTACTCAAGAGCTTCTTCTGTGGGCTCTCCAACCTTGCCGGGTTTTGCATTCAGGGCTATGATCTCGCATTTCCTTACAAGTCCTGCAAGTTGAACTGTAAAGTCTGTAACTTCGATAAACTTCCATGTGCCGTTGTAGCAGAGTGCGGCCTCATCCTTTGCATATACATCGCCCGATGGCTCAGCGCTCAAGCGCTTGACGCTGCCTGTCATTGCTGCATTGTAACCGTTTACCGCGGAGATTGTAACTGCACCGGGAACAAATGTTACATCTCGTGAGGCGATGGTTGCCTTGTCGACCCTGACCGGTGTTCCAGCATCGCTTACTTTTGCAACACTGTTGTAGTTGTCCATTGTAATCTGTTTGCCGCTGTAGAGATTCTTCATTATGTAACCTCCGTCAACTGCCTCGAACTGCCACAACTCTTCGGGTTCCACCTGTGGTGTGTAGTGGAAACGTACGCCGTTCTCCTTTACATACAATGTGGAACCTGCATATTGGCGCTTGTAGTATGTTGATGCCGAAACAATCTGATATGTCTTTCCTGCTTCGGGTTGCATAACCGGGGCGTTCTTGTAAGCATTTATGGCTGTTGTCAGTTCTGTGATATCGTCACCGTTTACAGCGTCAAGTGCAGCCTGCAATGCATCATATACTTCTGCTGCAGGGTATCCTACGCCTCCGCGGATGCTGCCTGCAAGAATCTCTTCGGCCTCCATGACAGCTGTTTCGGCAGCAGTGTATTCCTTTGGCTCAATGTAGTGCTTTGCGTATGTGTAGCCAAGAAGGTCGAGAATCTCGTCATGGCTTTGCAGACGACGGTAGAACCCGCCCCAATTCTTCTTGCTGCTTGGCAGCCAGCCTGTTTCGGCAACGGCGATCATACGTGGCAATAGCTGGTACTCAAGCTCAATGTTGTCGTTGAGTGTCTCAGCCCAAAGGTTACACTGAACACCCATGCAGTACTCCTCGCGTCCGCTGAGTGAACCTGCCGGGTTCAGAGAGTATGCCTCCTCAAGAGTGTTGGTGTTTGTATCGCTCCAACCGCCGTAGTAAGGTTCGTCAATGACAGTCTTGTCAGGTCCTACCTGCATGAAGTCGATATATACGTGTGAGTATGGAGTAGCAATGCTCTTGAAACCTTTGTCGGCAGCAGTGGCTGTTAGACCAAGGCTGTTCCAAGCCATAATAACAGGCTTCACGGCATTGTCGCTTGTCCAGTGTGCGAGCAGCTCGTCCCATACTACAATATCCTTACCATGCTTCTCCTTCAAGTATGTGCCAAGTTCCTCAACCAACCATGATTGGAGTTCGTGTACACCGGCAAGGCCCTCTTCCTGTACGCGTCGCAGACACTCCTCGTTTGTCTGCCACTGGTCTGTGGGGCACTCATCACCGCCGATGTGTATGTAAGGGAATGGGAAAATTTCCGCCACATTGTCAAGAACGCATTTCAGGAAATCGACTGTCTCATCCTTTCCGATGTTAAGGACATCTTTTGATATACCTCCGTCAAGGCGTACAGAATACTCCTTTGTGGGATCGCAACTGAACTCGGGGTATGCAGTGACAGCTGCCACCATATGTCCCGGCAAGTCAATCTCGGGCAAAATGTCAATATTGCGCTCGGCAGCGTATGCTACAATCTCGCGTAAATCGTCCTGTGTGAAATACATTCCGCGTCCATACTCTGTGTCATCGAAGAATTTGCTGCCGTCACCGGGGCTGGTGAAAGAGCCGGAACGCACGGCGCCCACTGTTGTCAATTTGGGGTATTCCGGAATTTCGATGCGCCAGCCCTGATCATCGGTCAAATGCCAGTGCAGACGGTTCATCTTGTAGAGTGCCATAATGTCGAGTACCTTTTTCACTTCGTCCTTGTCGAAGAAGTGGCGTGCAACGTCCATCATGAAACCGCGGTGCCCGAACTGTGGATGGTCGGAAATCGTTACGAAAGGTATCTCCCATTTTGCATCCTTGTTCAGTTCCTCGCCAAAGAGGTCACGTGGAAGCAACTGTTTTAAGGTTTGTATGGCATAGAAGAAACCGGCCTTTGTGGCTGCCTTTATCTCAATGCCGTTCTCGTTTACATTAAATGTGTAGCCCTCGGCCGGCAGTGAAGCGTCAACGGAAAGCCATATCTCGCCTGCTGCAGCCTCGGCACCGCTCTCCTTTACTGTAAGTGTCTTGCCTGATGTCTTTGCAAGCATTGCTGCAAAATCGCGGACATATTTTACAGTCTCCTCGCTCGGGTATGTGATAGCGCTGAGTGACGCAATGGCAAGCTTGCCTTCGCCTACAGTCATTTCGGCAGGGTAGGGGATGATTGAAATGTTGCCCAGATTCTCGAATACGCTGTATTCTACAAACTGTACCGGGTTGTTCTGGTCGCCCTTGTCCCAAAGACCCACACCGCGGTTCTCGCTCGGGCCACCCCAAAGGTTCATGGAAATGGCTGTGTTGCCCTTAGGCTGAATCTCGTAGCCGCCGCTGTATGTGCTGTTGGTTGTGGCATTGATGAAGAACTTGCTGACGCCTGTTGCGCTTGCTGCCGCATTCACCATCTGGTTCTTTGCTGCAGAATTTACGTAAAGGATGTTGCCTTTCTTGTTTGTGAATGTGTAGCCGTCTGTTGCGTCACCGGTAATCTTCCACAATTGGGCATCACTGCCGGTTGCAGTGGCTGTGGTAATCTGCGCTCCGGCACTCTCTGCTGTCAGCGCGTTGCCGCCGTTCATGAACTGGATGAGATACCACTTGGCATTCTCTTCGGTGCTGATTTCAGGGAAATTCTGTGAGTGGACACACATTCCCGATAAGAATAAAGACAAGATTAGAAATAGACGTTTCATATTATGCTTGTTTTTTATATTATCACTTTAAATACTCTTTTGCCGTTACCGTTATTTACTATAATGATATATGATCCATGAGGCAATTGCGCCACAGGCAATGCAATACTTTCGCAATTCTCTGCAACATGTTTTGCCGAGTGAAGTACACCACCCATGTCATATATCGAGAGTTCTGCACCTGCGTTTATGTTGCCTTGGCAGTAAATATATCCATCTTCAACTTTGAATGTGATAGTTTTAGACAAGACATCATCAATACCTGATTCAATATCCATGACAGGAGTAAAGAGCAGTGAACAGTTATACTCACCACCCTGTGGAATAAGATACTTGTCCAATGTCACCACATTTCCGCAACTTCCGTTACCGATACCCTTCTGGGCGCAGTCGAAATGAGCATAGACATCGCCCTTTTGAAGTTCCCATGTATGGTTTGCTTTTTTTAGGTCAACATCACTATAATGCAATAGTGAGAACGCAACATTTCCACGCGTCAATACCTTTACGCCATATCCCTCGTCAGGATTGAATAGGAACAAATCCCGTAATCCCTCACGATTACCCATACTTTGCGGTTTCGGGTAGGGCTCGAACATATCGCTCACGGTTGTATAGTAACGCCCGAGTGATGAGCCGCCACGGCGGTCAACATAGTTCTCGAACGGACCGTAGGCATAATACTCCACCTGTTCAAAATCAGCAGGGAATACCAATGACAGACCAATGCGGCGTGCATCCTTTGGAACCACATTATATGCAGCATCAATAAGCAGAGCACCATCGGCTGTAATTGTGTAGTTGAACTTGTATTTACAGAACCAGCCGCTTGCATTGATGACAACGTTTACAGATTTCTTGTCGGCAGCAAGAGTGAATGTCGCCGACTTTGACTGAATACCGTTCTTCTCATTGTATTCGCTGAGCGATTCTGTAGGCTTGTCATTCTCTACCCAGCGGTAGTTGTCATACTCGGGTCCCTTGACGATAAGGTCTTTGCCGTTGACAACCCATGAATTCATTGTTCCGTTGTCAGCAAATGTCATCTCCATTACAGAACTCTTCACCCTGTAGCCACCTGAGACATTTTCAAGTACAAGCTCTTCATTGCCATTGAGTGCAAAAGAGGCGATATCGCGCTCGGCAAGAGTATACTGTTCTGTAGCTATTGCATAACCGGTATCAACCCAGCTCTGTTTTTCCTTGAAACACATTTCCACATTCAGCATCAGTTCAATACCATCGGCTGCTGCAGCACTATATGGCAACGTCACGACACCTTCTGTATTTGGTGCCAAAGAAGGCATCTCAACAACACCATTCTCAACCTCAACACCATCGGCAAGAACTGCGTAACGCAAATAGAAGCCATCGAGCGAAATGAAGTCATAATTGTTCTTTATTGTCAATTGCTTTGTCGCCGCATCGAAAGAGACAAACTTGACATACTGATAGACATATTTCACATTAGTCAGCTCGGGGCTCCATGCACGGTCGGCTGTAACAAGGCCGTTGTTCACGAAATTACCCTGATGAGGACCGGGATAGTCGAAACCTGTGCGGTATCTGTTCATGCCATCTACTTTAAGATCACCGTTCCTGATATCCTCGGCATCGTATATTGACTGGTCGGCCCAGTCCCAGATACAACCACCGATACCGTATTTACTGCTCTCAATTGCATCCCAATACTCCTTCAGGTTACCTACTGCGTTACCCATCGCATGGGCATATTCGCACATGAAATAGGGCTGTCCATTGGTGTTCCCATAGTATGGATAATCTGTATCGGCTTTTCCATTGGCATGAAGGTCTACATCGGTCATAGTCGGGTACATCTCGGAATAGATATCGGAATGTGCAGTACCTGCACGGCTTGCGCCCTCGTAGTGGATTGGGCGTGGGTCAAGCGCACGCACTGCGGCGTATGTGTGGGCGAAGTTTTTTCCGCCTCCGCTCTCGTTGCCGAGTGACCAGAAAATAATTGACGGGAAGTTGCGGTCGCGGTAAACCATGCGTACGGTGCGGTCAATGTACTGTGCTCTCCAACTGTCCTCATTGGTTATACCGCCGGTATCCTTGCCTTTATCCCAGTTGTAGTGACATTCGACATCGGCTTCATCCATGCAATAAAGACCATAGTAATCGAACATCGCATTCATCTTTGCCTGACGTGGGTAATGGCTTGTGCGTACGGTGTTCATGTTTGCCTGCTTGAACATCTTTACATCGTTAAGCATTGTCTCAATGTCAACAGTACGTCCTGTCACAGGATGGGTGTCCTGCAGGTTCGCTCCCTTGAACAACACTTTCTCGCCATTGATATAAACAAGCCCGTTCTTTATTTCAATGTGGCGGAAACCATATTTGGTAGAGAATACATGTTCTTCGTTGCCGGCAGCATCTTTCTGTACAACAACTACTGTGTAAAGGTCGGGTGTTTCTGCAGTCCATGCAAGAAGATCCGAAAGACCCTCAAAGACAACATCGGCGGTTTTAGATGTTTCTCCATCGGCAAAATCAAACGCGACGCTCTTCGTTGCCACCTCATTACCGTCCGGATGAACAAGAGAGACATCTACAGTCTTGCTTGCTGCCACACCGTCACGGTTATCCATGTCAATTGCCACATTCATTGAACCTGCACTGTAACCGCTTGCCGCGTCCAAAGAAGATGTTATGTAGTGGTCGCGGACAAAAGTCTTTGGTGTGGCAAACAGATATACATCGCGGTGTATACCGCTCATGTGCCACATATCCTGTCCTTCGAGGTAAGAGGCGTCGCTCCAACGGATGACCTGGACGCACACGTTGTTCTTGCCCTGGCGCGCATGCTCTGTAACATCAAATTCCGCATCGTTGTTTCCGCTCTGAGTGTAGCCCACGTATTTACCGTTCATCCATACAAAAGCAGCTCCATAGATTCCGTCGAAATGGAGGAAAATACGCTTGTTGCCCCAGTCAGCAGGCAAGTCAAAGTCACGACGGTACGATGCAACGGAATTCAGCAAACCGCTCTTCATCTCAATCATCGGAGGATTGTTGTTGAACGCATATTCCACATTTATATATAGAGGGTCGCCATAGCCGTTCATCTCAAGGCATGAAGGAACGGTTATCTTGTCCCATGAGGATACATCTACATCATCGCCCCAGAATGCTGCCTTGCCCGGGCGCTCGGCAACACTCTCTACCCAATTGAGATTCCACACACCATTCAGGCTCAGGAACTCGGCATTCTCCGGGTCAAGCCAAGGCAAAGCATAACGCTCATCGGCTTTCATTTTTTCCACTGACGAGTATGGCATATATGTCGCATGTCCATCCTCTTTATTTTCTCCAAAGAAAGTCTCATCTTCCCACACATTGGGCATGGGGATGTCGTCGGGATATACCTGTACAAGCTCGAATTGAGAACTGCTGTTATATCCACTGGCCATTGAAAGGTTCTGCCCGTTGGCTTTCATGCCGTACCAGGTAGTGGTTGTCTTTGCATTGATGCAATACACACCCTTTTCGCCCTCCACGGGGATAAACTGCAACTGCTGGTTCGTATTGCTGTATGAGGGGTCCCACAAAAGAGGGTAGTTCTTGCCGCCCAGCGAAACGTCAATGGCTTTGCCGCAATAGGGATTATAGAACTGGCAATATTCCACTCCACTCGCATTGCGGCGCAACTGCCATACGAAGTTGGCATTTTCGCTCTCATTGTATTCGTCAAGATATATTCTCGCATCATTTGCATTGTTGCCACGGGTGTTCAGTGCCATGCCGCTTGATTTCTCGCGGATAATGAAATAGCGTCCCATTACAGGCAGGTTCTCAATTTTCTTGTTCTTTATGTATTCCAAACGGAAATATGTAGATTCACCGCTTGCCTCTTTAGCCATGACAATTGAGGCGTCATCCTGTACCTGCATCACATATGTGTGGTCATTCTTGCATAGCAACTGTATAATGCCTTCGGCTTCGTTTATGACATTTATGTAGAAAGCCTGGTTGTCGCTGCACGTTCCTTCCCACTGCAACAGTCTGCCGGGTTCGCTTGTCATGTCTATGGCCTGGCCATAGTTGTCATTGTATAGTGTAAACAGAGGCTCTTTAGCCGAAAGGGAGACGAATGTCCACTCTTGTCCTTTGGAGGCCTCGTCAACGGTTGCAGTACTCAAGTTCGTGTTGTGTGTAGCAACGTCGCCATTGGTGATTGCCTTTCCGGTAGCAACACTCACAAGACGGAACACGTCGCCGTCGTTAACGCTCTGTGCATTGATACAGAGGGATGTTATGCCTATGAACAGCATTAACATCATGATTCGGTTTTTTTTCATGGTTATGATTGTTATATTTCTATTATATTCGCTCGAATATTCTGTAAAAATAACATTTTATCTCTAATTTGCAAAATAAGTCAATTAATTTTTATAACTACCCCCCCCTGTGTTAAAAAATGTAAAAGCGATTATGCGCTCTTTGAAATAAATTTATTTCACTCGCTTGCATAAACTTTCGCTCGTTTATTCGTACCTTCACTTGCAGTGCAGCTACAGTCTGCACTCGCTGTAAAAACCAAAGTAAACTTTGTTTTTAGCAAAGCCTTAGTTCCGGCGGCGCTCGTTGAAAAATAAATAAATTTATTTCACTCGCTTGCAGAACTTTCGCTCGTTTATTCGTACCTTCACTTGCAGTGCAGCTACAGTCTGCACTCGCTGTAAAAACCAAAGTAAACTTTGTTTTTGGCAAAGCCTTAGTTCCGGCGGCGCTCGTTGAAAAATAAATAAATTTATTTCACTCGCTTGCATGAACTTTCGCTCGTTTATTCGTACCTTCACTTGCAGTGCAGCTACAGTCTGCACTCGCTGTAAAAACCAAAGTAAACTTTGTTTTTCGCTCGTTTATTCGTACCTTCGCACATGAAAAATGAGATGATACTATGAAAGAAAGACCTTTGATTTTGGTTTCCAACGATGATGGCTATTTGGCAAAAGGAATTAACTGTCTGGTTGGTGTGTTGCGTGAGTTCGGTGATGTGGTTGTAGTGGCTCCCCATACGGGACGCTCGGGAAAGGGGTGTGCAATAACAAGCGAGACGCCCATAAAGCTCTCCCTGATTTCATCGGAACCGGGCCTTGAAATTTACTCTTGTACAGGTACCCCAAGCGATTGTGTGAAACTTGCCTGTCATGCTGTGCTCAGCCGTAAGCCTGACCTTGTTGTCGGTGGTATAAACCATGGTGACAACTCGGCTGTCAATGCTCATTACTCGGGTACCATGGGTGTCGTGCTTGAGGGTTGCATGAAGGGGATTCCTTCTGTTGCTTTCTCGCTCTGTTCACATGATGCCGACGCTGACTTTACTCCTACCTATGATATCATACGCAAGGTGGTGGCTCAGGTTCTCGATAGAGGTCTGCCCGTCGGCAGCTGCCTTAACGTGAATTTCCCCGACTCGCCCTCCTATGCAGGCATAAGGGTATGCCGTCAGGCTGTGGGCAGCTGGGTCAACGAGTGGACATCGCATAATCATCCGCGCGGGGGCGAGTGGTGGTGGCTTACCGGTGATTTTGTTGTTGAAGAGAAGGACCCTATGGCCGACCGCGTAGCTCTCAACAATAATTATGTGGCAATAACCCCGACAACGATAGACTTTACCGATTACCGGCTGCTAAAAGAGATGCAGCAGTGGAATTTTTGATAACTCATAACCGATTGTTATACGATGAAATATTATCTTTTGGTCGGCGAGGCGTCGGGCGACTTGCATGCGTCGAACCTGATGAAAGCGATAAAGGCTGCCGACAGTGCGGCCGAGTTCCGTTTCTTTGGTGGTGACCTTATGTCAGCCGTCGGCGGAGAGCGTGTCAGACACTATCGTGACACGGCTTTCATGGGCTTTGTACCTGTTTTGCTGCATCTGCGTTCGATATTCTCGAACATGAGTATGTGTAAGAAGGATATTGTTGCCTGGAATCCCGATGTGTTGATACTCGTTGACTATCCGGGCTTCAATCTCTCGATTGCGGAATACATACATAAGAATACCGATATCCCTGTATTTTACTACATTTCTCCGAAGATATGGGCGTGGAAAGAGCACCGCATCAAGAATATCAAACGCGATGTCGATGAGCTTTTTTCAATCCTTCCGTTTGAAATCGAGTTCTTCGAGAAGAAGCATGACTATAAGATAAACTATGTAGGTAACCCTTGTGTGGATGCGGTAGATGCCTTTCTGCGTGGCAATCCCGAGGAACGTGCCTCATTCATGCGCCGTAATGCCATTCCCGACAAACCGGTCGTGGCACTTCTGGCGGGCAGCCGTAAGCAGGAGATTACCGCTAATCTGCCAGTCATGCTCCAGGCAATGAAGGATTTTCCCGGGTATCAGCCGGTAATTGCAGGTGCTCCGGGCATTGACAAGGATTTTTATAAGCCTTATCTTGAGGATGGTGCATGCATTGTCTTCGGCGAGACGTATAATATTCTGAACAACGCTCATGCGGCACTTGTTACATCGGGAACGGCAACCCTTGAAGCAGGAATCTTCCGTGTTCCACAGGTTGTTTGCTATGCTACACCTATGGCGCGTCTCTACTCGTGGCTAAAGAAACATTTCCTCAAAGTGCAATACGTCTCTCTGGTTAACCTCATTGCCGGCAGGGAGGTGGTACGCGAACTTATTGCCGCTGACATGCGCCTTGAGAATGTGAAGGCTGAGATCGGCAAATTGTTGCCTGCCGACAGCAAAGAAAGAGCAGCCATGCTCAATGAGTATGACCGTATGCTCGAGATTCTCGGCGAGGCAGGTGCGTCGGAGCGTGCAGCCGGTATGATGGTAAAGTTGCTGAAAGAAAGGAAGGGTGGTTAATGTTTATTGTTTATTGTTTAATGTTTAATGAAGTGGTAATTCCACTTAGCTTTATACTCTTTACATTAAACCTTAAACATTTCGCATTAAACAAAAATATGGTGGTTAATGTTTATTGTTTATTGTTTAATGGGGGATTAAACAGCGATACAGCAAAGCAGGACGGCAATGGCCGTCCTGCTTTGCTGTATCGCTGTTGATTATCAGATAATTCCTATGAAACTCAGGTAGACAACTACGCTTGGGGTAGCGAGTATGGTGCTGTCGAAACGGTCGAGGACGCCTCCATGGCCCGGTAGAAGATTGCCCGAATCCTTTATCTGCATCTCGCGTTTCATGCACGATTCAATCAAGTCGCCCAATGTGGATGTTACAACCACTACCGCTGCCATACCTGCCCATTCCCAAACATTCATGATATCTGAAAAGTATGACATCGCCACGCCTGCGCCTACAGCCACGAGTGCCCCTCCTGCAAATCCTTCCCATGTCTTTTTTGGTGACACGCGCTCGAACATCTTGTGACGTCCGAGTGTGCATCCGAAGCAGAACGCTCCTGAGTCATTGCACCATATGAAGATGAATATCGACAATGGCAGGATGTAACTGTATGTCTCTCCGGGCATTGTGCCGCCTGTTGCAAGTATATTGAGCATCGCGAATGGCAATGCCGCATATACCTGGCTCAATGTGAAGTATGCGAAATTGTCGAGTTTGCTGCCTTCGGTCCTGAACAACTGGTCCACGAAAACGTACATTACAAGTGCCATGTAAGGCGCAAATATCGGCAGTATGTGGGGTGCATCATACTGGTAAACAAAAAGGAATGTCAGGAACAGGTATCCTCCTCCTATTATTGCAAGCCACTTGTTGAATGTAGTGCCCTTGTGCTGTTCGACCAAAGAGCAGAACTCCCTTACGGCCAACATTGTTATACATGTGAATAATGCCCCGAAAGATGAGCCACTGTAGATCATTGAACCTATCAATACGACCACGAACAGTGCTCCGGTCAATGTGCGGATAAGGAAGTTCTTCATCTCTTATGTTTTTTTTGTGTGTTATGCGTTTGTCTCTGTCTCTGCGTTTGGAGTAGAGGGGTCGTTTGCTGTAATCTCAGGATCTGATTCTGCTGTTTCGCTCTCTGCTGTTCCTGCGGTTTCCTCTTTGTTGTTCTCTTCGTTGCTGAAAATCTCTTCGCTTCTTGAAGCCCAAGGACGTTTGCCGAATATCTTCTCGACATCCTCGGCAAAGAGAACCTCTTTTTCAATAAGTATCCTTGCAAGTTCTGCATGTCCCTCCTTATGCTCCATGAGCAGTTCTTTTGCCCTTTCATACTGCTCGGTAATCATCTTGTGTACCTCGCTGTCGATTGCTTCTGCAGTCTTTTCGCTGTAAGGACGGTTAAAAGAGAACTCCTGATTGTTGTAATAGCACAAGTTCGAGAGTCTTTCGCTCATTCCGGCGTATGCAACCATAGCATATGCCTGCTTGGTCACGCGTTCAAGATCGTTCATTGCACCGGTAGAAATGTGCCCGATGAATGTCTCCTCGGCAGCACGTCCGCCAAGAATTGAACACATCTCGTCAAGCATCTGCTCCTTGGTGGTTATCTGACGCTCCTCAGGCATATACCATGCAGCTCCAAGAGCTCTTCCTCGCGGAACTATGGTAACCTTGATGAGCGGGTTCGCATGTTCAAGGAACCATGATATTGTAGCATGGCCTGCCTCATGTATCGCGATAGCCTCTTTCTCCTTCTGTGTCAGTATCTTGGTTTTCTTTTCAAGACCACCTATGATGCGGTCGATGGCATCAAGGAAATCCTGCTTGTCTATCGCCTTCTTCTGCTGGCGTGCAGCAATGAGGGCTGCCTCGTTGCAGACGTTGGCAATATCCGCTCCCGAGAATCCCGGTGTCTGTCGTGCAAGTATATCTACATCGACCGATGGGTCAAGCTTCAGAGGGCGCAGGTGAACACCGAAGACCTCTTTGCGTTCATTGAGGTCGGGGAGGTCTACATGTATCTGTCTGTCAAAACGTCCTGCACGCAGGAGAGCCTTGTCAAGGATATCGGCGCGGTTGGTAGCTGCAATCACTATGATTCCGCTGTTGGTGCCGAAGCCGTCCATCTCTGTAAGCAACTGGTTGAGTGTGTTCTCGCGCTCGTCGTTACCTCCCATCGAAGGATTCTTGCCACGTGCACGGCCTACGGCATCAATCTCGTCAATGAATACGATACATGGTGCTTTCTCTTTTGCTTGACGGAAAAGGTCACGTACGCGAGACGCACCTACACCCACGAACATTTCCACGAAGTCGGAGCCCGACATCGAGAAGAACGGAACGTTCGCCTCGCCTGCCACAGCCTTTGCAAGCAGTGTCTTACCTGTTCCCGGAGGGCCTACAAGAAGTGCGCCCTTAGGGATTTTGCCGCCGAGCTCGGTGTAAATCTTCGGATTTTTGAGGAAGTCTACAATCTCTTTCACCTCCTGCTTTGCGCCTTCCTGTCCTGCAACATCTTTGAATGTTATGGCTTTGGCATTATCCTTGTCAAAGAGTTTTGCCTGCGACTTGCCCACATTGAATACACCGCCTTGTCCACCAGCGCCGCCGCTCATGCGTCGCATGATGAATATCCATATACCAAGTATTATAAGGAATGGAGCGATGTTCCATAGAAATCCGCTCAGGAAACCGCTGTCTTTGTCATATGTCAATGTGCCCTCGAATTTCTTTTTGCCCTGGGCGTCGGGTTCCTTCATCTCTGTGATGAAATCGTCAAAGTTGTCGATAGACCCGGTAGATGAAACCACTTTATATCGTGCACCTTTCTTCTCCGATTTCTTGTCAAAGATCTTGTCGGCTTTGTCCTCTTTTACATATGCTTCAATCTCTCCATTTTCCAAAACCGTAATCTCTTCAATGTATCCGTTCTCGATATGCTCCTTCAGTTTTGAATACTCAACCTCCTTTATCTGGTCATTATTCCCGTCGCCGAAGATGTACATCGAGAGCAGTATGGCTCCTATTATGATGTAGAACCATGTAAAGTTGAATTTCGGTTTTCCTATATTATTTGTATTTGCCATATTCTTGTTCAAGTATATTTCCTTTTATTTCCCTTTTGAGGATTATCAGTCCAAATCCGGAATTTCTGTTATTTTTGCATCGGCCCAAAGGTGTTCGATGTCGTAGAATGCACGTACATCGGGCAGGAAGACGTGTACAAGTATGTCACCGTAGTCCATTGCTACCCATTGGCTGTTGCGTAGTCCGTCGATTGCGTACGGCTTCTTTCCGCACTTTTCGCGTACCATGTCGGCAATGGAGTCGGTTATTGCACTCACCTGGTTTGGTGAGTTACCCTGACATATGACAAAATAGTCACATATGCTGTTGCCGAGACCCAACATGTCCACGACTACTATACCTTTTCCTTTCTTCTCCTGAACACCCTCTATTATCTGTTCGATTACATCTTTTGCACTGATATTGTTTTTCTGCATATTCGCATTCACTTTTGTTTCTGTTCTTTTTACTGTTCTGGTACAAAAAGCATACCAAATGGCAAAGCCTCTTCAAATCTGCCAATGTATGACATAATGTCTTGATGTTATATTCTGCAAATATACCTAATTTTCTCTATCTATAAAGAATGGTGGAATGTTTTTTGTCCTCAGTTTATATCAGATGAAGAATTTTTTTATTGGTTTTGTTTAAAAAAGTGCGAAAAAGTTTTTTTATTCCGAAAAACGTTGTACCTTTGCACCGCAAATGAGCATTGGGCTATGGTGTAATGGTAACACTGCAGATTCTGGTCCTGCCTTTCCTGGTTCGAGTCCGGGTAGCCCAACAGAGAGCTTCAGTTATACTGAGGCTCTTTTTGTTATAAAGATGAAAGATGAAAGCTTGTGCAAGCGAGCGAAAGCCAAGTTTACTTGAGCTTTTACAGCGAGCGTAGCCAAGGTTCAAGCCCACGCAGTGGGGTTAAAGGGCTCAACGTAAAATTCTGAGGGATTTGATTTTCATGCGTATAATTTTGCCAGTCTGAAAAGGAAAAAATCTTTATCTTTCACCCCCCTGAATTGTGCTCTAAAAGCTTTAATTTTAGAATTGAAAGATTCCGATGCAGC
>JAFQEZ010000024.1 GCA_017398805.1 Bacteroidaceae bacterium
AGAGGTCGACTGGAATTTCCGTGTGCCGGGACCTTTTGCATACTTTTCGGTCACGAAAAGTATGTGATAGAACGACACAAGGAGAATAATTGACAACAGATTAAGGGTAAAACAATCCAAGGAATAGCAGTTTTATTGTACTAGAATTATTTCGCTCACACGAAATTTCTACTGAGCCTGCAGTAGTGCTTCAGCCAGTTGCCGAAGAGTTTACGGGCGGTTTGCTGCCAGAGGTTGACAGGGCCGTTTGCCGGGTTGTTGTCGCGGTAGTAGTTTAGCGGCAATTCAATGGGTAGCCCCTTCGCAACGTCGCGTTTGTATTCGCCGTCGAGGGTGTAGAGTGCATACTCGGAGTGCCCTGTGATAAAAAAGTCACGAGTCCCTTTCTCCTGCATTATGTAGACACCCGATTGAGTGCTCTCGGAGAGCAGTTCTACCTGAGGGCATGCGACGACATCCTCGCGGTGAATCTCTGTGTGGCGGCTGTGTGGAACATATATTGTGCTGTCGAAACCGGCAAAGAGCGGATGATCGGGGCATGCGATGCTATGTGGGAAGATGCCGAACATCTTCTTTGGCAGCAAGTGCTTCTGTATGCCGAACTTTTGGTACAGGCCTGCCTGTGCTGCCCAGCATATGAAGAGGGTGGAGGTGACATTGATCTTTGCCCATGCGAATATTTCGCACAGCTCGGGCCAGTAGGTTACCTCCTCGAACTCAATCTTCTCTATGGGCGCACCGGTGATGATAAGTCCGTCGAAGTGCTTGTCACGCAATTCGCTGAACCCTTTGTAGTAGCGCTGCATATGCTCCGGAGTTGCATGCTTGGGGGTGTGGGTTTCGAGCTTCATGAGTGTAAGCTCAATCTCCTGGTCCGATGTCGCAAGCAGGCGTATGAAGTCGGCCTCGGTGGTCTCCTTCATGGGCATTATGTTCAGCAGTGCTATGCGAAGGGTTTGCGCAGTAGGGGTTTCGAGAACCTCTACCGCGTTTCCTTCGTCAATTATGGTCTGAAGTGCCGGCAGTCCGGCAGGTACTTTTAGTGGCATTGTATAAACTGAAAGGTGAAAACTGAAAACTGAAAGGTTAAAGCTTGTGCAAGCGAGCAAAAGCCAAGTTTACTTGAGCTTTTACAGCGAGCGCAGCCAAGGTTCAAGCCCACGGAGTGGGGTTAAAGATGAAAGTTGAAAACTGAAAGATGAAAGTGGAAAGTGGGAAACTGCGGGTATTGCACCTGGATTGCTCCCCTGTTAATACCCCTCACCGCTTTGCGGAGCTCCCCTAAAACAGGGGAGCAATTGGCTGTCCGTAAGGACTGAGGGGTCCAGGGGAGGAGTTGGCAAAACCTATTTTTTAGATTTTTCGCTTCGCTCAAAATGACAGGTCCGCGCTTACTCGCAGCTTTTTTCTTTCCAGCATTGTCATTCTGACGACTGTAAGGAGGAAGAATCTCTATGCCGGCGGAGTGAGATTTCTCACTTTCGTTCGAAATGACAGCATCCGCGGAATGAGATTTCTCACCTACGTTATTCGCGTAACTCATCGAAAACCTCTTTTGATTTTTTTATTAAGGTATGGTCAAAATGACAGGTCCGCGCTTGCTCGCAGCTTTTTTCTTTCCAGCATTGTCATTCTGACGACTGTAAGGAGGAAGAATCTCTTTATCTGCGGAATGAGATTCTTCACTATCGTTCAGAATGACAGCACCGGTGGAATGAGATTTCTCACCTACGTTATTCGCGTAACTCATCGAAAACCTCTTTTGATTTTTTCATTAAGGTATGGTCAAAATGACAGCGCCGACGGAGCGTTCTTTCTCCTTTCTCCTTTCTTCTTTCTCCTTTCTCCTTTTTATTAGTTACCAAATATTCAATCTCTCCTCCTCGGGTACGAACAACGGGTCTTTCTCTGTGATGCCGAATGCCTTGTACCAGTCGTTGATGTGGGGGAGTGTGCCGTTTACTCTCCAGCGTGAGAGTGAGTGTACGTCGCTCTTGGTGAGGTTGCGTATCTCCTCGTCGCGCACGTTGCCGGCCCACACGTTAGAGTATGAGAGGTAGAAGCGCTGCTCGGGTGTGAAACCGTCGATAACCGGCAGAGGGTTATTCTTTGTGGCATTCTTGAACGCCTGCATTGAAATCATGAGACCACCGTGGTCGGCGATGTTCTCGCCAAGGGTGAGTTTGCCGTTGGCGTTGAGACCCGGCAATACCTCAATCTCGTTGAAGAAGTCTACGATTACCTGTGTGCGCTCGTTGAACTTACGGGCATCCTCCTCGGTCCACCAGTTTGCGAAGTTTCCGTCCTTGTCGAACTGACGGCCCTGGTCGTCGAATCCGTGTGTCATCTCATGACCGATGACCACACCTATGGCACCATAGTTGAATGCGTCATCGGCATTCATGTCAAAGAAAGGATACTGGAGAATACCTGCTGGGAAGCATATTTCGTTTGTTGTCGGGTTGTAGTATGCATTGACGGTCTGCGGTGTCATGTGCCACTCGTCGCGGTCAACGGGCTTGCCCCACTTCTCGGCAACATGCTTCTCCCAATCGAACTCCGACATTCTGCGGCAGTTCTCGGCATAGCTGAGCGATGGGTCAACGGTGAGCTTGCTGTAGTCGTCCCACTTGTCGGGGTAACCGATTTTTACTGTAAATGTGTTCAGCTTCTCGTGTGCAGCCTTCTTTGTCTCGGCACTCATCCACTCCTGTGCATCAATGCGCTCGCCGAGTGCAATCTGCAGATTCTTTACAAGCTGTGTCATGCGCTCCTTGGCTGCAGGTGGGAAGTGCTTTGCAACGTAAAGCTCTCCAAGGATATCACCGAGCGAACCGTTGACAACATCAAGTGCGCGCTTCCAACGGGGCTGCTGAACCTTCTTTCCGCTGAGTACGGTGCCGTAGAACGCAAATGTCTCGGCCTCGATTTCGTCGGTAAGTTCGTTTGAAGTAGATCGTATAACCTTCCACTCCATGTAGGCGATGAGGTCGGCGAGAGGGCACTCGTCGATGATTGCTGCAACCTCCTTTACAGCCTCGGGGTGAGCGAGGTTAAGTTCCTCGATGCCGTTGATGCCAAGGATGCTGTAATATATGTCCCAATCGATGCCGGGGATTGTGTTCTTGAGTTCGGCATAACTCATCTTGTGGTAGCTGTTCATCGGGTTGCGGCGCTCGACACGGCTCAGATGCTTTGCGGCAAGGCGTGTCTCAATGTTCATCACGGCCTCCATCTTGGCATTTGACTCCTCGGCTGTGAAACCGTGCAGCTTGAACATGTTCACGATATATTCGCGGTACTTTGCGCGGATGTTCTTTGTAATCTCGTCATTGTCGCTGTAGTACTCCTTCTCGGGCAATGATACGCCACCCTGGTAGATGCCCAACTGGTTGGCATTGCTGTTCATGATGTCCGTACCGATGCCTGTAGAGAAGAAACCGCCGATACCTACACGGTACATCTTTGCCATGAGAGGGATAATCTCGCTTTTCTCCTTTATTGAAGCAACCTGTTGCATGAGCGGTTTGACGGGGGATGTACCCTCGGCATTGCGGCGTGTGCTGTCCATTACCATGTTGTAGAGGTCGCCCACCTTCTGGCTGTTGCTGCCGAAGGCGCTCTTTTCTGCAGCCTGCTCAAGCACAAGTGCCTTGAGTTGCTCGCGGTTCTGCTCACGCAGGGCATCGAACTGTCCGTAACGTGCATACTCGTCAGTGAGCGGATTTGCCTTCTGCCAACCGCCTGTAGCATACTGGAAGAAGTCTGTACCCGGTTTCTGGGTAGTATCAAGGTTCTTCAAGTCAATTTTTGATTCCATAACATTCTTTGTTGTGCAAGCTCCAAGACCTACGGCCAGCGCTGTGCAGATAAATATTCTTTTCATATGTTGATAATTGTTTACTTTTCCAGTTCTTCCATGTTCTTCTCCCACTCGCTTACAACGTCGTCGAGTTGTTTCTTCAGCGTTGCATATTTTGTAAAGTTCTCCTGTGTGCTGCCCTCGGCGGTGCTCATTATTGCTTCCAGAGCAGCAATAGCCCCTTCCAGTTCGTTTATTGCGTTCTCGTTCTCCTCGATCTGCTTCTCAAGTTTACGGCGCTGCTTCTGCAACTGCTTCTCAGCCTCGTAGCTGAGACGGTTGGCATTCGCAGCTTTTGGCGCTTCGCTTGCAGCAGTGGGGCTGCTGCTAAGTGTCAGAGCCTCGTTTATATTGTTTGCATTCTTTGCCGAGAGGTAATCATATATTCCGCCAAGATGCTCGCGCACCTTTCCGTTGCCGAACTCATATACCTTTGTCACCAGTCCGTCGAGGAACTCGCGGTCGTGGCTTACAACGATGACGGTGCCGTCAAAGTCGCGTATCGCCTCCTTTAGCACATCCTTCGACTGCATGTCGAGGTGGTTGGTGGGCTCGTCGAGAATAAGCAGGTTCATCTGGCGCAATAGAAGGCGAATCATTGCCAAGCGGCTGCGCTCGCCTCCCGACAGCACCTTCACCGGTTTGTCCGATGCCTCGCCGCCGAACATGAATGCTCCCAGTATGTCGCGTATACGCAGGCGTATGTCACCTGTGGCAACATTGTCTATTGTCTGGAATACGGTCAGGTTTTCGTCGAGCAGTTGTGCTTCATGCTGGGCAAAATATGCTGTCTGAACGTTGTGTCCTATTGTGATGCTGCCGTCATAGTCGAGTTCGCCCAGAATGCAGCGGACGAGCGTTGTCTTTCCCTCGCCGTTACGTCCCACGAATGCGACCTTTTCGCCGCGGTTTATGGTGAAAGTGGCATTGCTGAATACGGTGTGGTTGCCGAAACTCTTTCCCACACCCTCGCATATTACCGGGTAGTTTCCGCTTCGTGTGGCAGGTGCAAACTTGAGCCTGAGACGGCTTGTATCCTCCTCGTCAATCTCAATCGGCACCATCTTTTCGAGCTGCTTAATGCGGCTCTGTACCTGTACTGCTTTTGTAGGCTTGTAGCGGAAACGCTCGATGAACTCCTTGATGTCGGCAATCTCCTTCTGCTGGTTCTCATATGCGCGCAACTGCTGTTCGCGACGCTCTTTACGTGCCTCCATGAACTTGTCATAGGGCAGTTTGTAGTCATATATCCTGCCGCATGATATCTCTATCGTGCGGTTTGTCACGGCATTGAGGAATGCGCGGTCGTGGCTCACAAGCAGCACGGCGTTTCCACTGCGTGCAAGGAATTGCTCCAGCCATTGTATACTCTCGATGTCGAGGTGGTTGGTGGGCTCGTCGAGCAGCAGTATGTCGGGGTGCTGCAGCAGCAACTTCGCAAGTTCGATACGCATGCGCCATCCGCCGCTGAACTCGTTCGTGGGGCGCGTGAAGTCGGTACGTGAGAAACCGAGTCCCTGCAAGGTACGCTCAATCTCTGCTTCGTAATGGCTTCCGCCCATCATGGTATACTGTTCGTTCAAGTGGGTATACTCCTCGATGAGTGCATGGTACTCCTCGCTCTCATAGTCGGTGCGGTCGGCGAGTTCGTTGTTCATTCGCTCAAGCCTCGCCTCCATTTCGTGTATATGCACGAATGCCAGCTCCGCCTCTTCGTAGACAGTGCGTCCGTCGGTGTGGTGCATGATCTGAGGAAGGTAACCGAACGTAAAATCCTTAGGCTTTGAAATAACCCCCTCAGTGGGCGACTGTGTCCCTGCAATAATCTTCAGCAGTGTACTCTTTCCTGCACCGTTCTTGCCTACAAGCGCAATCCTGTCGCGTTTGTTGATGATGAAACTGACATCGTGGAACAGGTTTGTACCACCGAAATCTACCCTTATGTTATCTATTGAAAGCAAAATCATATATTATATAATGTTTAGTGTGTAATGTTTATTATTGTTTACAACATCTACAGTTCGAGCAGCGATTGGTCACGCGAAGCTGTCAATGTTTAGTTGTTTAGTGTTTAATGTTGTGAGGAATCTCAAACGGACATGTCATTTCGACAGAGCGTAGCGACGAGAAATCTCACGATACGTAGGTTTATATCCTTCTCCGCTTTGCGGAGCTAACTCCTCTCCTGTACCCCTCAGTCACTCCGTGACAGCCAACTCCTCCCCTGTTTTAGGGGAGGTGCCGCAGGCGGAGGGGTAACAGGGGATCAATCCAGGTGCCGTAGGCGGAGGGGTATTGACAGGGGATCACTTGTGGAGTTGCCTGCCTGCGACGAAGTCGCAAAGGTACTCTTTTGCGGTGAAAAATGCAAATTGGATGCTATTCTTGTGCCCATTTTGGTGCAGATGAAATTTTTTTTGAAAAAATATTCCAAAAAACTTGCGTGGTATATAAAACGCTTGTATATTTGCAATGATTTCAGAAATGAAATATAAAAAACTAGTAAAAACTATATGGTATCAAGAGCAGAACTTAAACAGGAACTTATAGATGCAGGCATACGTCCATCGGTGCAGCGTCTGGCAATATTTGAATATGTGCGTCAAAGTTGTCAGCATCCTACAGCCGAGGTTGTGTATGAGGCGCTCCGGGATGAACTCGGTTCGTTGTCTCTGACAACAGTCTATAACACTTTGAAACTTTTTGTGGATGCAGGGCTCATATCGATGCTGACGATTGACGATACATTCCGCTGTTTCGACGGCAACCGTTGTTGTCATGCACACTTCCGTTGCAACAGTTGCGGCAAGATTGTCGACCTGCAGATGAAGAAGGATTTCCTTGCGCTTGTTGAGGGTCTCGACGGCTACGAGATTACCGATGCGCAGCTCTACCTTAAGGGTCTCTGCCCTGAATGTCTAAAGAATAGATAAAAAAGATAATACAATATTAATTAACGGCTTAAAATTTATTACTATGAAAAAGTTCATTTGTTCAGTTTGTGGTTATATTCATGAGGGTGATTCAGCTCCTGAGCGTTGTCCAATGTGCAAGGTTCCTGCAGAGAAGTTCAACGAGATGCAGGAGGGTAACGGTAAGCTCGAGTTTGTTCAGGAGCACGTTATCGGCGTAGCAAAGGGCTGTGACGATGAGATGATCAAGGACCTTAACAATCACTTCATCGGTGAGTGCACAGAGGTAGGTATGTATTTGGCTATGAGCCGCCAGGCCGACCGCGAGGGCTATCCTGAGATTGCAGAGGCATTCAAGCGTTATGCATGGGAGGAGGCTGAGCACGCAGCAAAGTTCGCAGAGCTTCTCGGTGATGTTGTTTGGGATACAAAGACAAACCTCGACAAGAGAATGAATGCAGAGTCAGGTGCATGCGCCGACAAGTACCGCATTGCAAAGCGTGCTAAGGAGTTGAACCTCGATGCAATCCACGATACAGTACACGAGATGGCCAAGGATGAGGCTCGCCACGGCAAGGGCTTCGAGGGTCTTTTCAACCGCTACTTCAAGTAAGAATCGATTTATAGATAAAAAAACATGAGAGCAGCTTTGGTTGCTCTCATGTCTTTTATGGGTGCTTCTAAAGAGAACAGATGAAAGTGGAAAGAGCAAAGATGAAAGTTCAAAGCTTGCGCCAAGCGAGCGAAAGCCAAGTTTCAAGCCCACAAAGTGGGCTTAAAGTTGAAAGTTGCGAAACGCGTATGTTGTTAAAGTGATAGCCGCGAAGCTGTCATCCTGGAGCGAAGCGAAGGATCTCAAAACCGCTAATAGAGATTTTTCGCTTTGCTCAAAATGACAGCCTCGCTGTGTTTGTGCACTGTAGGGGCAGGTCTTGTGCCTGCCCTTTGCTCGCGCTTGCTCTTTTGGGGCACCCACAAGGGATGCCCCTACGGTGCTGTTCTCTTTAGGGCGGACACGCCGGTACCGCCCCTACGGTGTTGTACTCTTTTGGGCACCCACAAGGGATGCCCCTACGGTATCTGTACTCTGTTATCTGTACTCTGTACTCTTTCGGGCCGGTACCGCCCCTACAGGTGCACCATACCGCTTTTATACAACAAAAAGAGACTACTGAAAATCAGCAGTCTCTTTTATGTTTCTCTCAATCAAATGCTTAGCCCTTGATCTCCTTGATACGAGCCTTCTTACCTGTGAGGGCACGCAAGTAGTAAAGCTTAGCGCGACGAACACGACCACGCTTGTTGACTGTAATGCTGTCAATAGCAGGTGAGTTCAGAGGGAAAATACGCTCAACGCCTACAGTACCTGACATCTTACGTACTGTGAAACGCTTCTCGTTGCCATGACCGCTGATGCGGATAACAACACCACGGTACATCTGGATACGCTCCTTTGTTCCCTCGATGATCTTGTAAGCTACTGTGATAGTGTCACCCGGGTGGAACTCAAGCTCACGCTTTACGTCAGTAGCAAATGCTTCTTTAGCAATTTTAATAAAATCCATTTTTTTGATTTGTTAAATTGTTCAATCATTCAAACGCAACATATCAAGTTACTCTTCCTTGACAGCGATTACGCCGAAAGCGGGGCAAAGATACTTCAAATTTGTTGTTTTACCAAATCTTGTTTCTCTTTTGTTGTTTCCTTTGCCGAAAATTGCGTATTTCGTTGGCGGGTGTTAACTTTGGGCATTGAATTTTGAATGATGAAAAAATTACTTTTACTATCGTTATCCTTGTTGCTGATTGTCTCATGCGGTGCAAGGAAGGAACTTGTCTCAATAGAGGCAGGCAATATCAAGGTGGGCAATATCGCCCGTGAGAATGGGGCAGAGAGTGTACGTGCCATACTTGAGAAGGGACGTAATGCGGTCGACAGCATCAAGCGTCCGGTGATAGGCGAGGCTGCAATGGACCTTGAGAAGTATATCCCGGAGAGTCCTCTGATGAATTTCGCTGCCGATGCTCTCCTTGTTACGGCACGTGAATATACCGGGCAACATATCGACATAGCCATAACCAACAAAGGTGGCTTGAGGAGCGACATCTCAAAGGGTGTGATAACATTCGGCGATATATATAATGTATTTACGTTCGAGAATACTTTGGCGTTGCTTACTCTCGACGGTGAACAGTTGTTGCAGTTGTGCCACGAGATAGCATCGGTTCGCGGTGAGGCAATCTCGGGCATGAGGCTTGTCATCACCCCTAATGGTGAACTTGTAAGTGCAACGGTGGCGGGAAAGCCTATCGAGGCCGGCAAGAAGTACCGTGTCGCAACATCGGACTATCTGTCGCAGGGTAATGACAAGATGAATGCTTTGGCCCTGGGGAGTGATCGCGAGATAAAGAGTGAAATGACAATACGCGACCTTATGGTAATGTATATCAAGGCGCTTGCTGCAGATGGCAAGGCTTTGAGTGCCGAGTGTGACGGTCGTATAACGGTTCAAGAGGAGAAGTGATGAAAAGAGTATATATCCTTATGTTTTCCCTGCTCGCCGCCACAGTGGCAACGGCGCAGGATGTGTTGACGATATTGCACACCAATGATACCCATAGTTGTGTGGAACCTGAGAAAAACGGTGGAGCGGGCGCCCTTAACCGTGCTCTTCTGCTTGATCAGTTGCGCGACTCGCTGGGCATGAAGAGTGTGCTGCTGTTCGATTGCGGTGACTTTTCGCAAGGTTCGCTCTACTACAATACCTTCAAGGGCGATACCGAGATAGAACTGATGAATGCCATGGGTTACGATGCATGTGCCATAGGCAATCACGAGTTTGATTTCGGGCTCGAGAATATGGCACGGATATTTAGGAAAGCCGATTTTCCTGTACTTTGTGCGAATTATGATTTCACAGGTACTCCGTGCGAAGGTATAGTAAAGCCATGGACGGTAATCAAACGCAAGGGTGTGCGCATAGGTGTGTTTGCCCTCTCTCCCGACCCTGCAGGTCTCATTGCCCGCGATTATTGCAAGGGTGTAAAATTTATCTCTCCCGTGGACGCTGCAAAAACGGCGGTGGCAGAACTCAAGGCCCAAGGATGCGATGTCATAATATGCCTCTCGCATCTTGGCTGGAGAATAGGCAATGAGTATAACGACGAGCGCCTTGTTGGCGAGACTTCGGGCATTGACGTGATACTTGGCGGACACTCGCACGACTATTTCGGGCAGCCGCTTACATATAAGAACAGCGAGGGTAAGGATGTCATCATGCAGCAGATGGGCAAGAACGGCCGTTATCTGGGCTATGTGACCCTTTCATTTGAATGATGCAGATTAAACCAATGAAGTGAAAGAATATCTAAATTTAGAAATTTGAACAGCTTCTTAAATATGAGAAAAACAATATTTACATTTATCTTCATGGCTGTGGCCATGATTGCTACAGCTCAGGAGTTTACAATCTCCTGCAAGCTTGCTCCCGATTACAACGGCAAGACAGCCTACATAGTGAACAAGAATGCAAATGATACAATTGCCGAATGTGTGATTGCAGACAATGCATTCAAATATAGTGGCGAGATATGCTGCCAGGCTGTGATTGATGTTGTGGTGAACCGCCCGAAAGGTCTTTATGCGACGGTGCTCGTCGGCAAAGGGACCAATGCGGTTGTAGACATGACTACACGCCCGGCTGTTGTCAGCGACAATGGCGGCATGAACGATGCGCTGACAGCAATGTTTGTCGAGGTCAAGGATCGCAGTGCGGCCATTGGTGCACTTGCAAAGAGACTTCAAGAGGAGGGCAAGAGCGAGGAGGAGATACTTGCAGCCACAACTGCCGAGACCGAAGCGCTCTACGATGTGTACCGCAATACAATCAATGATAACCGTGACAATATGCTCGGTGCATATGTCCTCAATATGGTTGCACGCCAGTTCTATTCATCGGTCGACGAACTCGATGCCATCATGGCAAAGGTGAAGTTCTCGGGTGAGTTCCGTGCGCTGGATAAGATACGTACGGCGCTTTACTATGGGGAGAAGACCAAGGCCGGCAACATGTTCATTGACTTCGGCGGTTTCTCTCTCGACGGCAAGCCTGTAAGATTCTCCGATTATGCCGGCAATGGCAAGTATCTGCTTGTGGATTTCTGGGCTTCATGGTGCGGTCCATGCAAGAAGGAGATGCCCAAAGTGATAGAAGCCTATAATAAATATTCGGGCGACAAGTTTGCTGTAATAGGTGTGAACATAGGCGACAAGGAGGATAGTTTCAGGGCTGCCGTTCCTGAACTTGGCATACCATATCCCCAGATTTTCATTCCACGCAACAGCAAGGACGAGGATAATGCGGCTCTTTTATATAATGTGGAGACAATACCTCATTTGATGATCATTGCTCCTGACGGCACTATTCTTGAGCGCGGAATACATGGTGCAGATCTTGAGGAACTGATAACCCGTTCTCTTAAATAATGTAAATAAATACAACCGCTCGGCAAAATATTGTATATTTGCGCAGTTTATCTTGAATATTAACATAAAAACAAGAATAATTATGAGAATCCTATCAACATTTGTTCTGTCGCTTTTGGCGCTTGCAGCATCGGCACAGAACTTCACAATCAATGGTACTGCAGATGCAAAGTACAATGGCAGGAAGGCGTATCTTATTGACCAGAATACATATGACTATGCCGACTCTTGCGTTGTAGAGAATGGAGCATTCGTGTTCAAAGGAGAGGTGTCGGACCAGGCCCTTTACGAAATCAATATCAATAACAACCGCAGAAACAGAGTGTATGCTTTTGTAGAGCCAAAGTCTGCTGTTGTTGTAGACTTTACAGTAAGCCCTGCAACAGTAAAGGATAATGGTGGTCTTAATGACAAAATGAATGCGATTGACAGTGAGGTTTCCAAGGCAGGTGATGCTTTGAATGTGAAAATTGCAGAGATGCAGTCACAGGGCAAGTCACGTGACGAGATTGCCGCTGCCCTCAATCCTGAACTTGAGAAACTGTACGATATTTACCGTAATGCTATCAAGGAGAACAAGAATAATATAATTGCTGCTTATATACTTGGTATGGTTGCTCCGCAATTCTATTCTTCACTTGCAGAATTTGAAGAGGCTGCGAATGGCGTGAAGTATGCCGACAAGGTTTTTGCGGTAAGAAAGTATCGCGAGGAACTCCTTAAGGCTGCGGCTACACAGGCCGGCAAGATGTTCGTTGATTTCGGCGGCTTTACAGTTGACGGCAAACCATCAAAACTTTCCGATTATGTAGGTAAGGGCAAGTATGTGCTTGTTGACTTCTGGGCTTCATGGTGTGGTCCCTGCAAGGGCGAAATCCCCAACCTTATCGAACTCCAGAACCGGTATGGCGGTGAGAAATTCACTGTTCTCGGTGTGAATGTATGGGACGAGGAGGCAAAATTCAAGGCTGCTCTCACTGAGGAGGGCATCACATATCCTCAGATTTATATCCCACGCGACAACAAGGATAATGCCACCGAGCTTTACGGTATCAACGGTATTCCTCAGATTATCCTTTTTGGCCCTGACGGTACAATCCTCAAGCGCGACCTCCGCGGTGCAGCAATGAAGGAGTATGTAGGAGATCAGTTGAAGTAATTATTGCTTGAAATAGAAAATAACGGCAAGTGCCAAGGCTGGCACTTGCCGTTATTTTGTAGGGTTCTTGGTTAAGGGTGGTTTTATTGTTGTGCCCCAAAGATAACAGAGTACAGATACCGTAGGGGCATCCCTTGTGGGTGCCCGAAAGAGAACAACACCGTAGGGGCGGTACCGGCGTGTCCGCCCGAAAGAGTACAGAGTACAGATGCCGTAGGGGCATCCCTTGTGGGTGCCCGAAAGAGAACAACACCGTAGGGGCGGTACCGGCGTGTCCGCCAGAAAGAGTACAGATAACAGAGTACAGATGCCGTAGGGGCATCCCTTGTGGGTGCCCAAAAAAACAACCGCGAGCAAAGGGCAGACACATCGGTCTGCCCCTACATCGCACATCGCGAAAAACCGCGTACTTGTCATTTCGACGATAGGAGAAATCTCAGTTAACTTTCATCTTTGACAACACCGTTTAATCGCAACCCGCAGGGCGTGACCTAAACTCCTCCCCTGCCTGAGGGGAGGTGCCAGTTTACTGGCGGAGGGGTGGGAGTGCGACCTGCGACCTGTTGCTGCCGGTGCCGTCGAAGTTGCAAGAGCAACTTTCATCTTTCCACTTTCCACTTGTACCCTCCCCTCCGCCTGCGGCGCCCTTAGTAGCCCTGAACCCCCTTTTTAAACCGCACAAAGCAACCTTGAGCAAAGGGCAGGCACAAGACCTGCCCCTACAGATGCATCTTACACCAACAGCTCGGTGTAGATGAAGTAGCATGCGACACCGATTGCTGTTATGATGGCGCTTTTTACGATTATGTGGATAAGGGTTTTCATACTGTAACTTTTGTAACTTAAATAAAAAAGGGGTACCTTGACGGTGCCCCTTGAATGCTTGTTTTTCTGCGTTATTAACCTTCGTGGATAGCCTCTGAAGGACAAACACTTGCACAAGTACCGCAATCGATGCAGAGTTCGGGGTCGATTGAATACTTCTCACCCTCTGAAATAGCACCCTGAGGACACTCGTCGATACATGTACCGCAAGCAACGCAGTCGTCTGAAATTACGTAAGCCATAGTTGTAAAATTTAAGTTTGTATTATCCGTGGCGAAGATAGCGCTTTTTGTTATACGTGGATGCGACTTTAATGTTTTTAACAAAATTTTGCATTTGCGGTGCTTCTGATGTTTTTTCTTCCACTCTTTGCAATATACGAAGGATTATTGCGTTATAAGTTCAATGAAGAAAAAACTGCTTTACATATTCACTATGCTGTTGATGCTTCCGCTCTTTGCCGGAGCGCAGGAACGCAAGGTGCAGAACAAACCGTATATCGATTACCGTCGTCTGCACTATGGTTTCTTTGTGGGTATGCATCTGCAGGATATGGAGTTTACCAACAACGGCTTTGTTACCGAAAACGGTGAGATGTGGTATGCCGATGTTGCGCAGTATAACCCGGGATTAAGTGTAGGTGTGCTTGCCGATTTGCGTCTTGGAGATCATTTCTCATTGCGTGCGATACCGACAATGCATTTCGGGCAGAACAGCATTGTGTTCCGTGAACAGAACAGCGGCGAGCAGTCGCGACAGTCGGTGAAGACAACATATATCTCCTTGCCTTTTCATGTGAAATTCGCTGCAGAGCGTTTCAATAATTATCGCCCTTATTTCACGGCAGGAGTAAATCCCATGCTGAATCTTACCGTCAAGAAACAGAAGCAGCTGTTGCTTAAGAAGTTCGACTTTATGCTCGAGTTCGGTATGGGATGCGATTTCTATCTTCCTTTCTTCAAACTGATTCCTGAGATCAAGTTTGCTTTCAGCCTGCTCGACGTGCTTGAGAAAGACCGTAAGGACCTGCTCGATGCTAATCTGATGAAGTTTACCCAATCGGTCGACAAAGTGGTGAGCAAGATGATAATTGTGTCGTTCTATTTTGAGTAATAAGAACAGTATTGTTTTAAAGGCCGACTCCTTCCCTGTACCCCTCAGTCCTTACGGACAGCCAATTGCTCCCCTGTTTTAGGGGAGCTGTCACGTAGTGACTGAGGGGTGTCAACAGGGGAGCAATCCAGGTGCCGTAGGCGGAGGGGTATTTATAGAACCTCCCTTTAATATTTCTGCAATAATCACACGCGTTTTACGGATAAAAAGCGTACCTTTGTTTTGCAGTTGATTTATCTTATGGAAAGAAACAAAAAACTCATATATGTGCATGGATTTGCCTCTTCGGGCAGTTCGGGAACGGTGATGACACTTCGCCGTTACCTGACAGAGTGGCGTGTGATTGCCCCTGACCTTCCTGTCGATCCGTTCGAGGCACTGGAACTGCTACGTGGTCTCATCGAGGAGGAGAAACCGGACATCGTTGTAGGAACATCAATGGGAGGAATGTATACGCAGCAGATGTGGGGTGTTCCGCGTATAGTGGTCAACCCTTCTTTTGAGATGTCGCGTTCTCTGCTCTTCGGCAAGATGGGGCGCAACAAGTATATGTCGAAACGCAAGGACGGGGCAACCGAATTCCGTATAGACAAGGCTGTCGTGGAGCGTTTCAAGGAGATGGAGAAGCATCAGTTCGACGGCATAACCGACGATGAGAAGAAGTTGGTTGTGGGCCTTTTCGGCGACAAGGACCCGATTGTGCATTTCCAGCCGCTGATGGCGCAGCTTTACGGTGAGGAACGTTGCCGGTGGTTTGCAGGCGAACATCGTCTGAACGATACTGTGGTAAAGAAAGTGCTTATTCCGCTGATAGAAGATCTTGTAGGAGTGGAGTCTCAAGAACTTTAATGCTTTAGTTTCCCTGAGGCTTTACAATGTGTTCCCCGTTAATATGTTTTGCCCCATTTTACTTGTAAAATGGCGGCATTTTTCTTATCTTCGCGTTCTATTTCCGCGATGATTTGAACACGATAATAGCCATACTTGCAATGTTTCTCCCGGTCGGCCCCGAAAAGGTCGATTCTGTGGTATTGGATGAGGTGAATATCGTTGCTCCGATAAAGATGCCCGGCAATGATGACAAAGGTACAAGTTCCGTGACAACCATTGGCCGCGAGGTGCTTGAGAGCAGGCATATAAACAGCATCAAGGAACTTTCGGGGCATGCCCCGAACTTCTATCAGCCCGACTATGGATCACGCATGACATCGTCGATATATGTACGTGGCTTCGGGTCGCGAATAGACCAGCCTGTGGTGGGTCTGAATATTGATGAGATGCCTGTACTCAACAAGAACAGCTATGACTTTGATTTCTTTGATATCGAGCGTGTGCAGGTTGTCCGTGGTGCTCAGGGCGCGCTCTTCGGGCGAAACACTTCGGGCGGTGCCATCAATGTATACACAATCTCCCCGTTCGACTTCCAGGGCAAGAGACTCTCTTTGGAGTATGGCAACAACAATAATCTGCGCATTAAAGCGTCGCACTATGCATCCCCTTCAAAGAGATTCGGCTGGTCGGCAAGCCTCTATTACAGCCATAACGACGGATATTTCATGAATCGTGAAAGGGGCGAGAACTGCGATGGTGGCGACAATCTTGCAATGCGCCTGCGCGCCCAATGGAAAAGTTTCGCAGGGTGGAGCATTGACAATACCATGACTTTGGGATACACCGATGAGGGTGGCTGGGCCTACAGACAATTCCGTGACGGCGTGCTTGATCCTTTGGCATATAACGATGCCTGTTCGTACCGCCGTTTCAATGTGTCGGATGCATTTGTGGTGAAACGCTATCTTGAATGGGCTACAATATCTTCGGCAACAGGATACCAATATCTTACGGACCGTATGCGCATCGACAATGATTTTACTCCGCTCGACTATTTCTCTATGGGACAGTATCAGCGAGAACATTCCGTTACCCAGGAGTTCGTGATGAAGTCGATCGAAGATGCGGATTTTACATGGATGGGTGGAGTGTATGGCTTTTATAAGCATCTTGACATGGAGGCTCCGGTACGCTTCAAACAGTATGGTATCGACAATCTGATACTCAAGAATGCCAACGAATATTATTATCATCATCTTGGTCCGGACCGTGAGTTGTCCTTCAGGGAGAGCTATTTTGTGATTGAGGATGATTTCCTGATACCGACATATGGTGCCGCTGCTTTTGTGCAGTTGGGGTACAAGGTGTCGGGTTTTGAGTTCTCGGCAGGTTTGCGTCTTGATTATGAAAAGTCGAGGATGGATTACGACAGCCGTTCACTCATACACTACAAGACCCGCAAAAGCAGCAGTGATTATACTCCGATGCTGACAGACTTTGTAGGCAACAACAGTACCGATGCGCTTGAACTTCTTCCCTCCCTGTCTGTGTCATATGGCAAGGATTGGGGTAATATATACGCCTCTGTACGTAAGGGATTCAAGGCCGGAGGTTTCAACACCCAGCTCTTTTCCGATATTCTGCAGAGCAAGATGAGCGGTGCGCTTGTAGGCAATGAACCCGATGTGGATGCATCGTCTACGGTGTATAAGCCCGAAACAAGCTGGAACTACGAGGTAGGTACGCATCTTACGTTGCTTCCCGACAGGTCACTCGGTATCTCTGCCGCACTTTTCTACATTGATTGCCGTGACCAGCAGCTGACTGTCTTCCCCAAGGGGATGAGCACGGGACGCATGATGTCGAATGCCGGAAAATCTTTCAGTTATGGTGCCGAGGTCAGTGCAAGTTACAGAGTCTGTGATTTTACGCTTTCCGCTTCATACGGATACACGCATGCCGAATTCAAGGAGTACAAGAGCGGTGACAGCGACTATTCAGGTAACATTCTTCCCCTTGCTCCGCGAGAGACCTTGTCGGCAAATGTGGAGTACCGCTTGCCTGTTCCTGCCGTTTTTGCCGATTGTATGAAACTCAATCTCGGGTGGAATGCGGTGGGCCGTATATATTGGAACGAGGAAAACTCCCTTTCGCAGTCGTTCTATGGGCTTTTCTCTGCTTCACTATCATGGGAAAAAGGTGCATTCGGGGCTTCGTTGTGGGGCAAGAACCTGATCGATGAAGAATATAATACATTCTATTTCCGTTCGATAGGGAATGACTTCTTTGCCCAGGGCAAACCTTTGCAACTGGGTGTTACATTGAATATTAACCTATAAATTTGATAAGATGAAAAAATTATTGTTTTTACCGCTTCTTGTAATGGTGGCAATGCTTGCTTCATGTTCAAGTGACGATGACAACAACATGCCTGAGATTGACAGCAGGATATTTACAGGAAAACTTTTATTGAACGGTTCTCCTGTGGCCGACGGTACAAGATGCGAACTAAATGTTATAGATGAGAGTGCTTCAATAACGCTTTATGGAGTGCGGTTTGCACCGACAATGCCTGCCATGGATATAACAATGCCTATGCTTGCATGCCGGAAGAGCGGTGACGGTTATGTGATAAACGGCAAGAATGTCCTTCCGTTGGTCGGCGGTGAGCCAATGGACGAGTTCCTGATTTCGGCAGTCGAGGCTTCGCTTGTCGGCGACAATTTTGTTGTTTCGGCAGTGACGCCTATGGGAACAATCGGTTTCAGCAATGCACTTGTGACGCCGGTGAAGCCAGTGGGTGATGCAAGGAGTTTCAAGGGCGAACTTCTTGTGGGTGATTTTGCAAAGGAGGTCACAATAGATGTAAAGAAAAATGTCTCCGGTACACTCGATATCGTAATCAATGATGCAAAGTTTGCGGCGAACATGCCTTTGACACTCGACATCACACTCAAGGATATTCCATTCGAAGGTGATGGTGATGTGACTTTCGCAGCCGAGAATGTCGCTCCGTATCTCAATACCGAGACAGATCCTGCTCCTGCTTATACTTTTGCCACTGTAGAGGGCAATGTGTCAGGCGACAAACTTTCCTTGAATGCAAGGATGTCCGAGGAACTTGCTCCTTATATTGCAGGAAAGGAGTTCGTTTTTGTGGGTGTAGAAACCATTGAATAATAATTGCTTAATCATATATAGTCATGCTAAGGAAATTCTTTGCATTTGCAGTAGCGGCTCTTGTGCTTATGCCGGTGCAGGCGCAATTGATTGCCGAGTGGGGTAGCATAGATGAACGTTATCCTGTAGATTTCGAGACTCCTGTCCGTAATACCGGTGTCAACAGCGCAACTGCATGGCGTGGCGAGCGTGTGAATTTTCAGATGCTTGTGGCAAACCGTCAGGATACACCAACTACTCCCAGAAATGACAGGGAGGTAAGCTACCGTTTCAGCGAGCTCAAGAGCGGGCGTAATGTAATTCCAGCAACAAATGTTGCGGGTGGTTTTGTGCAACATGTGATAACAGACAAGTTTACAGGTTGCGGCAAGCACGAGGTGGATGCCTATGGCGAGAATCTTGTTGCCGACCGAATAACCGACACCAATCCTACTATTGTGCCTATGGGCGGCTATCGTGGTCTGTGGCTTACGGTGCAGGTGCCGCAGGATGCCAAGCCGGGTACTTATAAAGGCTACGTTGAGCTTACTTGCGAGGGCAAGACAACAAAACATGGTTACACGGTAAAGGTGCTCAACCGCACATTGCCTGCACCGTCAGAGTGGAAGTTCCACCTTGATTTGTGGCAGAACCCATATGCGGTTGCCCGTGTACACAATGTTGAGCTTTGGAGCAAGGAGCACTTTGACACATTGCGCCCGTATATGCTCAAGCTTGCCTCTGCGGGCCAGAAAGCAATTACTGCAACGCTCATTGACCGCCCTTGGGACGGTCAGACATTCGACCCCTTCGGCAGCATGGTCACATGGATAAAGAAGGCCGACGGTACATGGCTCTATGACTTCACAATCTTCGACCGTTGGGTTGAATTTATGATGGAGTGCGGCATCGACAAGGAGATTACATGCTTCTCGATGATTCCATGGAAACTCTCTTTCCGATACTACGACCAGGCGACCCATTCTCACAAATATATCAACTGTGCACCCGGTGATGAGGCTTATGCAGAGTTCTGGGGCGGAATGCTCAGTGCATTCTCTGCTCATCTTAAAGAGAAAGGGTGGTTCGAAAAAACTTTCATCTCAATGGACGAGCGCAGCTTGCAACAGATGCAGGCGGCAATAAAGGTTATCAAGGAGTATGCTCCCGGTATGAAGATATCTATGGCAGGCAACTATCATCCCGAAATAGAACCGGAAATCTATGACTATTGCCTTGATATCTTTGCATATGGTGCATATACACCGCAACTCATCGCAAACCGTAGGGCGCAGGGTAAAGTCTCTACTTATTACACCTGCTGCAGTGCAGAGTATCCCAATCTCTTTACATTCAGCGACCCTGCCGATGCTGAATTCATTGCTCTTGAGGCACTTGCAAAGGACCTTGACGGTTATCTTCGTTGGGCATACAACAGCTGGACTATCACTCCCGAAGAGGATTCACGCTTCACGGCATGGCCTGCCGGCGACACATATGTAATTTATCCTTTCAGCTTGAGTTCTGTGCGTTGGGAGCGCCTTGTGCAGGGTATACAGCAGTTCGAGAAATACAAGATTCTGCTTGCCGAGGCTGAGGCCAATGGCAACAAGTCACGCGTTAAGGCTCTCAAGAAACTTCTCAAGAGCATTGATGTCAAGAGAATTGCCGAGGAGAGCGAAGAGATGACTGGCAACTTCCGCAATGCGCTCAATAAATATTAGAAATTTAAACAGCTTCTTAATCATATTTGAATCAAAACTATGGAAATATCATCAGCAATAAAATATGTAGGTGTCGATGATCTTGATATCGACCTCTTCGAGAGCCAATACATTGTTCCCGAGGGTATGGCGTACAATTCTTACATCATTTTTGATGAGAAAGTCGCTGTCATGGACACTGCCGATGCCCGTAAAGGTGCAGAGTGGTGGGTGAATGTAGATCAGGCCCTTGCCGGCCGCACACCCGACTATCTTGTAGTGCAGCACCTTGAACCCGACCATTCAGCACTCATTGCCGAGGTCATGGAGAAGTATCCTGCTGTGAAACTGGTGGCTACAGCCGCTGCAGTGAAGATGCTCCCCCAATTCTTTTCCGGTGTGGAGTTTGCCGATCGCGTGATGACGGTGAAAGAGGGCGATACCCTTTCGCTCGGTAGCCATACATTGCAGTTCTTTGTTGCGCCTATGGTACATTGGCCTGAGGTTATGGTCTCTTATGAGCAGAGTGAAAAGGTACTCTTCTCGGCTGATGCTTTCGGCAAATTCGGTGCACTCTGCAACGAAGGCCCATGGGATTGCGAGGCACGCCGTTATTACATCAATATATGCGGAAAGTACGGTACTCAGGTGCAGGCGCTGCTCAAGAAAGCGGCAACACTTGATATAAAGACAATCTGTCCGTTGCATGGCCCTGTGCTTACAGAGAATCTCGCCCATTACATCGGGTTGTATGATACCTGGAGCAAGTATGAACCGGAAACAGAGGGCGTGCTTGTGGCTTATGCCTCAATCCATGGCGGAACAGCTGTGGCGGCTAACCGTTTGGCCGACATACTGCGCGCAAAGGGTGCTCCCAAGGTTGTCGTTACCGACCTGTCGCGCTGTGATATGGCCGAAGCCGTTGAGGATGCGTTCCGTTACAGCCATATGGTTGTGTGCGCTGCTTCGTACGATGCCGATGTCTTCCCGCCAATGCACGATTTCCTGCATCATCTCAAGCTTAAGAACTACCAGAAACGCAAGGTGGCGATAGTGGAGAACGGCTCGTGGGCACCCACGGCCGGCCGTGTGATGCGTGCCATGCTCGAGGGTATGAAGAATATTGCAATTGTAGAACCTATGGTGACAATCCGTTCTCGAATGAAAGAGAACGATTTGCCCGTTATGGAGCAGTTGGCATATGAGTTGTTGAGTAGCAGTTTGTAATGCTTTTTTAAGCTGACGTAAAGATGAATGGTTCAGGTCTCGGCTTGAGCCATTTCTTTTTTTATATATAATTTTATAATTAATAATAAATAATTATCTTTGCAATGTAGCCATATTGTGTGGTTATGACATATTAAAACATAGCGCATTAACTTTACTATCTTACTGATGGGAGCATTTTGCTCCGGCAGGGCGTAGCCTTGTTAAACTTGGCGGTTAAATCAAATGGAAGAATAGTGGCAAAGTTGATGTCCGCGCTGTATGCAGCGTGGGCAACTAGCATAATATCTTCCGGGTACGCCAAAACCTCATTAGTGGATAATGTAATGTTGTCCACGTTTTTTATGTCTCAGTTTCTGCTTGAGGTGTATAATAAATATAACTAACTTTAAATTTAATTGTTTATGAAAAAGCATTTATTAATGCTTGTCTCCTTTATTTGTGTGGCTTTTGCTGTGCAGGCTGAGACAAGAACTGTGACCGATTTGTCGCAGTTGAGCAATGACAATGTGTACGTAATCCGTAGTGAACGTGCGTTTTTGATGTACAGCTCTGCATCGGGCGTTTCCGGTCAAATCTGTACAAACAACGGTTCGGCAGTGGGTACTGTAACACAAGACCCATACGACGTTAACCAGCAGTTCCGCATTGAAAAGAGTGGTGCAAACTACTATCTATTCAGTGTAGGTGCCGAGAAGTATGTTGACAAGAGCGGTAACTACTCTGAAACAGCGGTCGATGCTTTGACAATCACGAATGTAGGTGGCAACTATCCGTGGAAACTGCTCATTGGTGGTAACGGAATGAACTCTCAGATTCCCGGTCAGATGGCTGCAGGTATAGTTGTAAATGGCTGGACAACGACTGATGAGGGTAACTGTTACCTCATTGAAGAAGTAGTTCTTGGCCCTCGGGAGTATTCAATAGAGGTTCTTGGAACAGACAGTGAGGCTGCCGGTGTAGTTTACGAAGGCGCTGAATACAAGAACGGTGAGAAGTTCTCTACAGAAGCTGTCGTTAAGAAGGCGCATTTCACAGCCATTGCAGTTGAAGGCAAGATGCCGGTTGTAACTCTCGACGGTACAACTGTGTATGTAAGCTACTTCGATGAAACCACAAAGTTCTATACAATTCAGAACGGCAAGGGCGGTTACGTAAGTGTTAACCCTACATATATGGCTTCGGGCGCTTTGACACTTGCCAACAAGAATGCTCCAATGGACAATCAGGGTATTTGGGCGTTCGTAAAACAGAGCAACAATGCCTACAAAGTCTATAACTACTCTACCGGTCTGGCAAAGGTACTTGGTATGACAGGCAGCGAGGCAAATGCACGTGCCACAATGGTAGACCCTGCAACAACATCTTATACAGTAGAGTACGACGGTACATTCAATTTTGGTAACGGTGAGCCTTCGTACATCAAGTGGAAGGGAACATCGAGTCAGTATTGGAACGACCGTGACAGCTACCTTGCTCTCTGGAACAGTACAGGTGCTATAGGTGACACCGGCAGCAAATTCTTCCTTACAGAGGTTGACTGCACACAGTTCCCCGACGAGTATTTCTACGAAGTATCTGATATCGAGGGTATCGCTGCATTCTCTCCAAAGAACCCCAATACATTGTGGTACAGAACATCGGCAGAGGCATCAGGCGTGAGCTACCCATGGATGGAATATGCATTGCCTCTTGGTAACGGCGAGCTTGGCTGTATGGTATTCGGCGGCGTTCACAACGAGGAACTCCAGTTCAACGAGAAGACTCTTTGGAGCGGCCCTGCAAATACTGTAGGTGCAGGTGGCGGTAACCGTACATTCATGAACTTCGGTTCGCTTATCATTCAGAACAATGACAAGGCTATCTGGGACGGTGTTACCGACTATGTACGCTATCTTGACATCGAGGAGGGTATCGCAGGCGTCGAGTTCAAGAACGCTAACGGTACAAAGCAGGTTCGCAAGTTCTTCAGTTCTGCTCCCGACCAGACTATCGTAGGTCACTACATTGTAGAGGGCGATGAGACTTTGAATCTTACATTCCGTCTCCAGCCGGGTGCAGGTATCGGCGCAAGCGCAGTTACATATACCGACGGTATGGCTGAGTTTACCGGTGCAATGACATCCGTAAACTACGCTGCACGTATGCACGTTGTTGCAAATGAGGGCGCTACAGTAACAAGCACAGCCAGCGGTATTACAGTAAGCAACGCTACAGAGGTTACATTCTTCCTCAAGGGCGCAACAAACTTCAACGGTGACATGGAGGTTCTCAACAACTACTTCACAAGCGAGACTCCTGCCGATGTGAACGCTCGCGTTAAGGGCGAAATCGAGGCTGCTGCAGCAAAGGATTATGCTACACTCGAGGCTGACCATGTTGCCGACTTCACTGCAATTACAAAGCGCATGACATTCGACCTCGGTCTTGCAACTCCTACAGTTGATACAAAGACCTTGATAGATAATTACTTCCCTAATAATGGCAGCGCTAACAGTACTGCAAATGACCATCTATTCCTTGAGCAGCTCTACTTCCACTATGGACGTTACCTCGCTATCAGTTCTAACCGCAAGCCTATTGCTGCTCCTAATAACCTCCAGGGTATCTGGAATGACCGTGGTACCGATTCTCCATGGAACTCTGATATTCACACAAATATCAATATTCAGATGAACTACTGGCCAACAGAGATTACTAACCTCAGTGACCTCCACAAGCCATTTGTGAACTTCATTATCCGCGGTGCACAGAGCGACGGTTGGAAGAAGGTCGGTCAGCAATACAACAACGGTTATGGCTGGAGTGTATTGACTGAGTCTTCTCTCTACAACAGTATGAGCACATGGGGTAGCAACTATCTTGTTGCCAACGTATGGTACACAAGCCACTTGTGGACACACTACCGTTATACTCAGGACAAGGAGTTCCTGAAGAAGGCATTCCCTGTAATGTGGAGTTGTGCCGAGTTCTGGTTCCACCGCTTGATTGAGGACCGCAAGGTCAATGACGGTACATTCGTTGCTCCTAATGAGTTCAGTGCCGAGCAGCACGGAAACGAGAGCGAGGACGGTACTGCACACGCACAGCAGATGATAAGCTATCTGTTCCAGAACCTTACCGATGCTATCGAGATTCTCGGTGTAGAGAATACAGGTCTTTCACAGGCCGATGTTGAGAAACTTGCCCTCTATCTTGAGAAGACCGACAAGGGTCTCCACACCGAGGTTTACGACGGTGGTTGGGGTAATCCTTTCAACGGCGTGAAGAGTGGTGAGCTCCTGCTCCGCGAGTGGAAGTACTCTCCTTACAGCGTAGGTGAGAGAGGCCACCGTCACATTTCACACCTGATGGCTCTGTTCCCAATGGACCAGATTAATCCCGAGAGCGAGTACTTCGTACCTGCAGTCAACGCGTTGAAGCACCGTGGTGATGCCGCTACAGGCTGGTCAATGGGCTGGAAGGTTAACCTCTGGGCACGTGCTCAGGATGGCGACCACGCTCACATCATTATCAAGAACGCCCTCAAGCACTCTACAACATACGGCACAGACCAGAGTCAGGGCGGTATCTACTACAACCTCTTCGATAGCCATGCTCCGTTCCAGATTGACGGTAACTTCGGTGTTTGCTCAGGTATGGCAGAAATGCTCCTGCAGAGCGCTCACGGTTATGTGAACATCCTTCCTGCACTCCCTGCAGTATGGGAAAAGGGCGGTACCGTTACAGGTATGAAGGCAATGGGTAACTTCACCGTTGATTTCAACTGGCTCGACGGAAAGTGCCAGAAGGCTACTATCGTAAGCAATGCAGGTGCAGAGCTCAAGGTACGTTGCACACGCGGTGCTATGGAGCTTGCCAAGGCTAAGATTACTGTAAATGGCGCAGAGGTGCCTGTAACAGTTGACGAGAACGGTATTGCAACAATTCCTTGTGTTAAGGATGATGTAGTTGAGATTGATCTTACAACAGAGACCGGTATCGATCATGTTGTTGCCGGTACACAGAATGGTAACGCTGCTATCTATGACCTCAGCGGTCGCCGCGTAAACGGTGCTCCCGAAGGTCAGGTATACATCCAGGACGGTGTAAAGAAGCTGAACAAGTAATAAGCCTCCCCTAACCCCTCCCGTAGAGTGGAATAGGGAAAGGAAACAATAAAATAGAAGTCTCTCCTTTGTGGTATCCACCACAGAGGAGAGATTTTGTGTTGTATAATAGTTTTCGATGGGTTATTGACTATGAGATACCTCGTCGCTTCGCTCTGTCGGAATGACAAATGAAACTTTATTATCATTGTCGCTCATCCGTGTTCTCCAAAATAGGGAACAATAAAATTCCGTGCAACTCAAGAAGAATATCTTCAAAAACACAATAGTAATGCAGCCCACTTATCTCTCCCCAGTATACGGCCATGCGGCTTGCAGAATCTTGCTTTTGAGCAGTGCCGGGTAGTCGGGATTGTCATTGAAGAACTTGTCAAGTACCATGGTAACTTCTGTGCCATGCTGCTCCTTCAGGAGTGTACGCACCCAGTTCTGCGGAAAGAATATATCGCTTGTGCGCTGTATATCCTGCAATGCGTCAAGTGCAGGTCGTATGTACCTTATAGCATGCGCCTTGCGTGTGTGGTGGCACAGATAGCCCAACGTCCTCAGAGTCCAAGGCTCTATGCGGCGGTTCTCGGCCTGCAGCAATGAATGGAACAGCCTTTCCTGTTCTGTAGTGTCAGGCGTTGTTGCGCGTGATATGAAGTCGAACTGACGCAGACGGTCGGGGTCGTTGATTCTCCTTCGCTGTACATCTATTATCTCTTTCTGTTTTTCAGGGAAGCGCAAGGCAAGCTCGTATGCCATGTTTATATAGTCGTTCTCGTTCAGCTGCGGGTGGATTTTCTGTTCCCAGATGGTATACAGTTCTTTGCATACAGCCGGTGATGTGGCTGCGGCAATGAGCGTGCGCATCAGCTGCAGGCGGCACGATGCAAGCGGATGTTCGTCGGCAAGTCTCAGCAGTTGCATTTCGTGCTCTGCACCGCACTCAACCAGTGGTGCATATATGTAGCTGCACACTGTTGAGGCAACAAGGGCGTTCTTCTCATTCCTTAACCCTTCGGTAAGCGAACAGATCCATTTTTCTGCGCTTAATGCCATATGTCGGTACTGTTCGTGAAGGTTCATCAGTTGCGCCTGACGGCATACATCATCGGCTATCTTATACCAGTTTGCAAGCGCCCATTCAAGACTCTTGCTGTCATAGATGAAATATCCGTAGCCCTTGCCGTCGCTGTTAGGGATAATGTATTCCGTTCCTTTGACAGTTGGGATTCGCAGAAGGGTGTCTATCATGTTTATCTCTATCTGCCTCTGATCCTTGCCGATGAGTGTTACACCGAACTTCTGCTGCCAAAGAAGCCCTCTGCCGTAAGGGTCGCTCTGTCTTACGACGAGCGTGTCATTGCTTATGTTGAACGTTATGTGCGGCATTCCGCGCTGGTTTACCCATGTGTCGCTGAAAGCGGCAAGGTCGGCATTGCTTCTGCGGTCAAGGATTGAGATAAGGTCGTCCCAAGTGGCGTTGCTGTAAGCGTACTTTGTGAGATATTCATGAATGCCCTCGCGGAAAGCCTCCTCGCCCATAATCTCTACAAGTTTTTCAAGCATTACGGGTGCCTTGTCGTATATTATATTGTTATATATGAGTCCTGCATTGCGCATGTTGTCGAGTGGCTGTCTTATGGCTGTGCCACCTGCAGTGCGATCCTCGCTCAGTGCAGGGGTGACAATGCTCTTGAGCCACTCTAAGCGGTGGTTGATGTCGGGGAACTGTGGCTCTGTGATGCGTGCCGCGAAGTAGTTAGCAAACACCTCCTTTGTCCACACATCGTTGAACCACTGCATTGTTACAAGGTCACCGAACCACATGTGCGCAGTCTCATGTGCTATGAGCTGCATGCGGAGCAACTTCTCGTCCGGGGTAGGATGCTCGCCAAGGAACATCTGTGTGTCATTGTAGAGCGTGGCGCCTGTATGCTCCATGCCACCGTACTGGAACCCCGGAAGAATTATGAAGTCATACTTTGCAAAGGGGTAGGGTACGCCTGTATAGCTCTCCATCCACTCAAGCGCATCGGCTACCTGACTGAAAATTGTAGGTAGTTGGGCAATGCGCTTGGGATCGGTTTCGCGGTAGTATGCTGCAAAGGTGTGGCTGCCGTCGCTGTATGTCTTCTTGTTGAACTCACCTGCAACAAAAGAGAAAAGATAGGTGCTGAGCGGTTCTGTGGGGTTGAATACGATTCTTTTGCGTCCATAATATTCGTTTTCATGCGCAACGGTAGTGTTTGATACTGCGCACCACTTGGCAGGAACTTCCAGTGTGAGACGGAACGTTGCCTTCATGTCGGGCTGGTCGAAGCAAGGGAAGAGTGTGCGTGCTCTGTCGGGAACGAGCAGCGTGTACAGGAACTCTTCGTTGCGGTTAAGTGACTGGTCAGCGGCAGTAAAGTCTATTGCAATACTGTTCTCCCCTTTGCGCAGTGACGATGCAGGGATAATGATATGTTCATTGAGCACAGTATATTCTGTTTCCTTGCCGTTAGCCTTTACCTCCTTGATGTTGTTTGTCTCGCGGTAGTCGATGGCTATCTCCTGTGCTTTATCAATGCTGAATGAGATAGTGGCTTTCCCCTCAACCGGTAGCTCTTTCTTCTCGGGAATTGCGAAGAAAAGAGTGTATTCAAGCTCCTTGATACTGCTTTTGCGGTGCTGTGCCAATTGCTGTGGCACACCGCTGTCATACAGTGTCTCGCTGCTACTCTTTGGCGTTGCGCAGCAACACAACAGCAGGGTTGAGAGTATTAGTGTGCTTATCCTTGTTTTCATGTCATATGCCTTTAGTGCCGGCAAAGATAGTAAAAAGGAGAATATTGTAATAGCAAAGCAGGCGTTGACTGCTTGTAGCCAACGCCTCTCCTTAAAGATTTATGCTGTTATTAAAGCGAGTGAGATAGACTTGTCTCTTTAGAGACCCATTGACCGAGCGTATGCTGTCGGCTTAAGCCGGTGCAAACACATTAAGGCGAGGGAGATAACCGACTCTGTGGAGATTTCGTGTGGACGAAATAACTCAAGTAAATAAAACTGTTATTCCTTGGTTTGTTTTACCCTTAATCTGTTGTCATTTATTCTTCTTGTTGTCGTTCTATCACATACTTTTCGTGACCGAAAAGTACGCAAAAGGTCCCGGCACACGGAAATTTCAGTCGACCTTTTCTTTGTTGTCAACACCGCCTTTACCGCAACCCGTGCGGCACCAATTTCATCGGTGCTGCGCACGACTAATTGCTGGCGGTGTTGTCGATTTGAAAATTCAGGAATCGCAAGCGATATCCTTCAGTCAAAGAGGGTGCTAAAGCACACTCCTCTGGGAAACTAAAGTTTCCTTCGTCGCAAACATTGCTCGCCCGCAATGGTGCCGCTTGAACTTTCTG
>JAFQEZ010000025.1 GCA_017398805.1 Bacteroidaceae bacterium
CGCTTCGCAGATAGGAGCGACAGCAAGGACATCAAAGCCCTCATACTTACCGCCAGTTATATCATATGGGTACGTCTCTATGGTCTTGAATGTTGCCCAGTGAGCATCGTCGGAGTGTTCACTGAGCCTATGGATGCTGGCGTAGGTGTGGTAGTTCCCTTCAATGCTCTTGACAAGTTCACCTCCCACAATTGCCATCACCATCTCATAATCCTCTGTACCCTCAGGAGTATAGTCCCACTGGAAAATCAGGTTGCCCGAACCATTATCGTCATTCCAGACAGCACGGGTACCAGTCTCAATGCCCACACCTCCGTCGAAGGTCAGGTGATAGCCCTCGGTAGGAGCATCGGGTGTGTCGGGCACGATGTCGTCCTGCTGGCAAGAGGTGATGAAGAGTACAGATAACAGAGTACAGAGTACAGATGTTGTTCTGCTCTTATTTGCATTTTTGGTTATTCTCATATTTACAGTTGTTTATTGTTTTTCATTTCCTATAGTTTGTCGTGAATGTTGTCATACTGAACGGAGTGTAATGGAATGAAGTATCTCTGTTCGCGTGGGTTTGAGATCCTTCGCTTTGCTCAGGATGACAAATACGCGGTTCTCTACTGTCTTGTCATTTTGAACGCAGTGAAAAATCTCGGTTCGTGCGGGTTTGAGATCCCTCGTCGCTCACGCTCTGTCGGGATGACAGATACGCGGTTATCTCTTTGCTTCCCTGAGACTCATACCCGGCGGATAACATATCAGCCAAAATGGCGTTTTCAGTTTTTACCTTTCAGTTTTCAGCTTTCAGTTTTCAGTTTTCAGTTTCCCATAAATCGCCCCAAGTTAACAACACTTGCTGAACGTGACCCGCACGGAATGAATTTCATCCATTCTTCGTGCGACCTATCACTGCTCGTGTTGTTGATAGTGCGATTTATTTCCATAAATCGCCCCAAGTTTCACTACGCTTTGCCGGTGCACCGAACTCGCTATCGTCGCTATCCGGTGCATTACCTGTAAAGGAACCTGCCAATATCTGGGAAGTCTCAATCTTGACTTCTTCGCTCATGGGCTTTATATATACCTTCTTCATAATAGATAAAAGCTTTAGTATCCAAATTCAGAATCATCACTATCTTGCCCATAGCCACTTATTGCAAAGCCACCTTCTACCTCTACTTCGATTACCTCAACTTTTGGAGGCTCATACATAAAATCACGCTGTTTCATATTCTATCACATTATATTTTATCCTTATTTCAATAATTTTGTGTCAAAGATAAATGGAATTTTTCTAAAATAATTAACTTTGCAAATAAATTGGTATATACATTTTGGTATAGGCTTTAATCATTTTGGTTAGTGCAAACTTTTAAACATCTTATTATTAAATACTTGAATAATATGATACAAAGCGTAGAAATAACAAAATGGAAGAACTCGACACAAATGGCAAGCCGTGTGAACGATCACGAAACGGGATTTGCTGATGTAATAATTAATAAGGGAGAAGTATATGCGGATCTTAACACGAGCCATTATTATATTGTTATGATTATATCGGGAGAAGTAAACATCTCCTGCAAATTGTATAGAAATAAACTCATAAAAAGTGGTACAATGGCATTTATTCCGCGAGGAAGCAAAATGGTCATAAGGGCTGTGGCAGATACTAATATCCTGCTATTCGGATTTACAACCACTATTATTCGAACAGATATGGAGATGCTTGAATATTTCTGTACACACGCAGGCAAGAAAGACTATACATTCAATACTCTTCCAATATGTAGCGCTTTGAATGACCTCTTGAAACTAATAGGAGCACAGATACATGAGAAGAAGCTAAAACATAGCGGTATTTGTCACGTGTGGAACACCTACTTCTTCCATATGATGGTGGCGTACTACAATAAAGATGAGATTACTGCATTTATGCGCCCAATTATTTCGGGGGCTGCGGATTTCAAATCATTCATTGAAAACAACTATCTTGAAGCAGATGGAAATGTCTCAAAGCTTATCGCCTTATCCGGCCTATCAACGATGACATTCAAAACACGATTCAAGGCTTCATACGGAATGACGGCCAAACAATGGCTTGACCAAAAATATAAGGAACAGATAGTAGAACATGCTACCGAAAAAAATACCGGACCAAGCCATATCGCACACCAAATGTTGATAACTCCCCAAAGGTTCAATCGCCTTTGTCATCGTCTATGGGGAGTAACCGGTTCTGAGTTAATTCGCAGAGTACAAGCCGGGGAACCTCTTGTAGAAGTAAAAGAGAAAAATGCAGATGAGGATGAATAGATATATTACTTGCAAGAACCACGACGCATAACCTCGGGTGCAATTGTCTCTTGATAGGCCTCCCTCTTCAGTCAATAACAGCCGATGTGCAATGTGCCACTGCTTGCTTATAGATGAATGTTGCGTTTAAGCCAAATAAGCAGAACTAAGTTTACTTTAGTTATGCTATGGCGTAGCAACTTCGCCTTTGGCAATAAGAGCACTGCAAGGGCACTAACTGCGTTGAAGAGTGCCGCGCTCGTTGCTAAACGCTCAAGCAAGCTTGGCGTTTAACTCGCTTAATACACACTTTCCTGCTACGGTTTTTTTCGGTGCGAAAGCTCGTGTCAGCGAGTGTGTGAAAGCTTGCTTGCACACACAACGAGTGCAGCCGAGGTTCGCCGAAGGCAGAGGTAGCACCAGTCTGCCAGGCTTCGCCCGAGTTGTTCTCGCTCGGCAGAGTAAAAGTAAACTTTTTCTCTGTTCTCTGTACTCTTGTCTACGCATATTCGAGATAAACGGTATGGAAGTGTATATGTGAAATGTTAAATTTCTTATTTGGGTGATATTTTCTTTCTTGAAATTTGTTTGGAATATGACTAATTAGTTATATTTGCACTATGAATGATACAAACACAGATAAATCGGATATTCGTGTAATATATAAGTCGCATGAGTTTGAAGAGTTCTACGATGGGTTGTCTGATAATGTAAAGTTGAAATTCGAGCACGTTTTCCATGTTATTCAGACCGTCTATGCGTTACCGAACAAATTTGTAAAACATCTTGTGAATACTGATTTATACGAAATGCGTGTTTCAGTGGGAACAAATGAATATAGGACGGTGCTATTTGCCATTGACCACGACAACATAATACAATCCACCCGAATACTTTTGCTGAATGGTTTTCTAAAAAAGTCGGAAAAGGATTATAAGAAACAGATAAGTAAAGCAGAGAAAATATTAAAAGACCTTGAATTATGAGAAAGATTGATGAAACCAAATTAGCAAAACTTTCTACTACCAACAAGATGCTCGATGACAAATACGGCACTCATGGTACGGAAACCCGCAATGAATTTGACGAGCAGTCTTTGGCATGGTTTTATGGCAATATGCTCAAAGAGCGTCGCAAGGAGTTGAAATTGACACAAAAAGAGGTCGCTGAAAAGTTAGGACGCGATCAAAGTTACATCGCACGTGTAGAGCGAGGTAAAGCGGATATTCAGTTGTCAAGTTTCTTTAGAATTGCATCTATTCTTGGCATACAGCTTGTGCCATCGTTTGTGTGAAAACAAAGATTGTATTATCTTTGCACTCAGTAGAACCTGCCAAGCCTCTTAACAATGCTCAAATCGGCAGGTCGTTTTATTTTTATTCTGTCTTTTACCGCACCTTATACGCTCCATAATTTTGCTGCAAAACAAGCAAGATTATGGAGTTTCTTAATTTCAACAGCGTTGAGCTGTTACCCAATGCAAAGGCAAGTGCAGCCTTTATGGTGGATAGCGGAAAGGTGTTCCGCGAGGACATCTGTACTATGTTATCTCCACCGTTCTGGCGGATATGTTATCCGCCGGGTATGAGTGTCAGGGTCTCTGGCCCGATAGAGTAAAAGGGGTTGCAACCCCCTGCCTCAACAGAAAACTGAAAGCGGAAAACTGAAAACTGAAAGCGGAAAATTATGAGTGTCATGGTCTCTGGATGGTGGAATAATTTATCGCATCAGGAGATGCTTATACTCACAGCCAGCGGATGACACATCCGCTGTTCTCTGTTCTCTGTTGGCTTCGCCCAAGTCGCTACCGTTCGTTGTGTAATTACAAACACGTTTGCATTACACTCACTTACTCGCAACTTTCTCTGTTCTCTGTTCTCTGTACTCTGTACTCTGTTCTCTGTACTCTGTACTCTGTTGGCTTCGCCCAAGTCGCTACCGTTCGTTGTGTAATTACAAACACGTTTGCATTACACTCACTTACTCGCAACTTTCTCTGTTCTCTGTTCACTGTACTTTGTTCTCTGTTCTGTTTGTGCCTGTTGCTTATAAACCACGGAAATTAGTGGAGTTTGGGAAATTCGTTTTTTTTTAATATGTTTGCATAAATTTAGGATAATATCAATTTTCAATAATATGAAGCGACTTATTTACGCATTTTTGCTGTCGTTGCCTTTGTGTGCGGCTGCGGACAATCCGCCTCTCATGGGCTGGAGTTCATGGAATACTTATGGTTTCCAAATAAATGATTCGGTAATCAAGGCGCAGGCCGATGCTATGATTAAGCTTGGGTTCAAGGATTGCGGATATAACCACATAAACATTGACGATGGTTTCTTCGGCGGCCGTGATGAGAGCGGAAAGCTTCTCATTCATCCCACACGCTTCCCCAACGGGCTGCGTCCTCTTGTCGATTATATCCACAGCCAGGGCCTCAAGGCCGGTATATACTCCGATGCGGGCGCAAACACTTGCGCATCATATTGGGGGCAGCCCAAGGATACAATTGGTATTGGCGTTGGCCTCTACGGCCACGATGTCGAGGATATGGCGCTATACTTCAATGAACTGAATTTTGATTTTATCAAGGTGGACTATTGTGGCGCTGATGCAAAGAATAATGCAGATGGTCTTGACCTTGATGTTGAAAAGCGTTACAAGGAGATTGCTGCTGCAATAAAGGCTACCGGCCGCACAGATGTCACATGGAATATATGCCGTTGGGCATTCCCCGGTACTTGGGCGTGCGAAATAGCCGATTCTTGGCGCACGACCGAGGATATATACCTTGGTTGGGAGTCGGTAAAAAGTATCATCAATCAAAGTCTTTACCTGTCGGCATATGCATCACCGGGTCACTATAACGATATGGATATGCTTGAGGTCGGGCGCGGACTAACCGAAGAGGAGGACAAGACCCATTTCGGTATGTGGTGCATGATGAGCTCTCCGTTGCTCATCGGTTGTGATCTCAATGACATTAAGGGCAATGCGCTTGAACTAATGCAGAACAAGGAACTTATTGCCGTTGACCAGGATGCGTTGGGCTTGCAGGCCTATGTGGTGAAACGCGAGAATGGCGGTTATGTGCTTGTGAAGGATGTTGAGGAGAAATATGGCACCAAACGTGTTGTGGCTTTCTATAATCCCACCGACGCTGCAGTCAATATGAGTGTTGATTTCTCTCAGCTCGACCTTGCAGGCGAGGTAAAGGTGCGCGACCTCTTCGCAAAGGCCGATAAGGGTATTTATGAGGGCTCTTTGGCTGTAACAGTTCCGGCTCATGGTACACGCATTTATAAACTTGAGGCTGATGAGCGCCTTGAGCGTACAGTGTACGAGGCTGAGACTGCATGGCTCACATCTTATCAGGAAATCAAGAACAACGAGGTATACGGCACAGCAATATATGTCGAGAATGCTATCTGTTCGGGTGGCGTTGCAGTGGGTTGGCTTGGCGGTAAGGCCGAGAATGACCTGCAGTGGCGCAATGTCTACAGCAAGGATGGTGGCGAGTACACTCTTCGTGTCTACTTCATGACAGGCGAGGAACGCACCATGAAACTGAGTGTCAACGGCGGTGAGGCGGTTGTATATACAGGAAAGTCTGCCGGATGGGGCAGTGTGGGCTATGCTGAGTTCGATGTTGTGCTTGAGAAGGGCGAGAATATAATACGTCTTTTCAACGAGAACGCCTATATGGGCGATATTGACCGTATGGTTCTTGTGAACAGGAATGCTGTTGTGGATTATCCTGTAGTCTTCGATAAGGAGCAGGGATATACTCATGGCAGCCGTCGCCTGAACAGTGTTTCGCTTAACAATCAGACATTGCAGTTGCCTACTCCTCTCAAGGTGTACAGCAACGTGACAAACGGTTGCTTTGAGGCTGTGCCGGGCGAGACGCTCAGCTCGTCTTTCGGCTTTACAGGCGATTGGATGCATGGTTTTGTCTATGTTGACCGTGGCATGGACGGTGCGTTTGAGGCTATCCTCAACAGTGACGGAAGTGTGCCCGAGGGTAGTGACATAATGGCTTTCTCTTATGCTGAGCCTGATTTGGGATCGGGCGTAGGATACAACAGTACCGGTGCAAAGGTTAACAACGCCAATGTACTCAACCCGCCTGCATTTGTATTGCCAGCCGACCTTGCGCCCGGTTTCTACCGCATGCGCTACAAGGTAGACTGGGCTTCGATTGACCCTGCCGGTCGCGCCGAGGACGGCAATGGAATAATCAAGAACGGAGGTGCGATATGTGATGTTGTCCTCAATGTGCACGCTGCCGAGGGTGTCCTTTCGGTCACCGCAAATAACGGTTCGCTTTTGTCTGCGACGGGCGAGGCGTTGCCTGCAAAGGTTGCCTTCGGCGAGCCTCTGGTGCTTGCAGTGAATCCCAATGAGGGTTATGTGCTCGATGCCCTTACGGTGCGTCATGGCCATAATCTCGACGGCGATAAGGTAATCCATGGCGTGAAGCAGTGGCGTGAGGATGTAGTATCCGGTGCTTTTGTAAAGGGTGGCAAGATAACAGTTCCTGCCGAGTATATCGACGGCGATGTGAGAATTACGGCAGAGTTCGTGCAGGCTGGTGACGGTGTAGGTGGCGAGGGTTACGCGCTTTCTTTCGATAAGGATGCTGCGGGTGGTGTGGAACATGATTTTGTGCTGACCCTTAATGGCGTGGATTTTGAAATCAAGGGAAATGCGGTTTATTATGACCTGACTTCTTCGCCAGTTCTTTTGAACGGAACAAAGGATGTGCTTCTTTCTTTCTCAAAGGCATCGGGCGCATGCTATCTTTATATGGACCTGAACAATGACGGAAAGTTCGTCGCATTGCTCGATGAGTCCGGTTTGCCTGCAATGTCAAGCGAACTTGTGGCTTTCTCTTCTCATGGCGGCAAGGCAAGTGACGGGAATGCGGCCGGCATGAGCATGCCTGCTTATGAGATTCCGCAGACTGTAGCCGATGGCATATACCGTGTACGTGTTAAGTTCGATGCAGAAAACATCTCTCCTGACGGATCGGAAAGTATCGTGGATGATTCGGGAGCAGTGGTTGATTTCCTCTTGAATGTCGCAGGTGGCATCACTACGCTCGATGTATATACAGTGAACGGTAGTGTTGACGGAACGAACTATAGCGCTCTGCCGCTGAATGTTGCTACCGGTGAGAGTTTTACCGCTGTCCTGCGCGGAGCTCCGGGACATGTCGCCAATGAACTGGTGGTACGTCACGGTCATAATCTCGGTGGCGAGCAGTATGTGAATGGTAATTGTCAGTGGACAGAAACGGTTTTGGGCGCTTCGGATGGGAGAGTCGTGGTTGACGGTGCACTGGTTGACGGAAATGTGGCTCTTTATGCGACATTCGTGCCCGAGGAGGATAGCGAGTGGCAACTGGTGTTCAGCGACGAGTTCAATGCCGAGGACTACAGCCAGCCGCTTGATGAGAAGTGGATGCGCTGTCAGCGTTACGGCTCTACATGGAACCGTTGGCTCAGCGACAGCAAGGAGGTTGTCTATCTGCAGGGCGGCGACCTTGTCACACGCGCAATCCCTAATCCTGACCAGGCAAATGACCCTGTTCCCATGATTACAGGCGGTATAAAGAGCAACGGACGTTTCGGCTTTACATACGGCTATGTAGAGGCACGTATACTCAGCAATGCGTGGGTAGGTCACTTCCCTGCATTCTGGATGATGCCTGAGGACCAGAGTGCCGGTTGGCCCGATTGTGGTGAGATTGATATCTGGGAGGCTATTGATACGGACGGTCGCTCTTACCATACAGTCCACAGCAACTGGACCTATGACCTAGGCAACAAGAACAATCCTCAGTCAAGTTTCAATACAGGCGTGAATTATGACCGATACCACACATACGGCCTCAAGTGGGATGAAAAGAGTATTGTATGGTATGTCGATGGCAAAGAGGTAGGCCGTTACAATAAGTCAACCAATGCTTCGCAACTCAATCAGGGGCAGTGGCCGTTTGACAAGCATTTCCACCTGATACTCAATCAGAGTGTGGGCAACGGCTCATGGGCAAAGGATGCTGATGTGAACCACACCTATGAGACCCGTTTCGATTGGGTACGCGTGTATCAGGCAAAAGGTATGAAGAATACTGACGGTACGGTTGGAATATCTGCAGTCAATGACGGTGCCGATGTGGCTGTAAGGAGTATCGACGGCGGAGTGGTAATCTATTCAGAGAATGCCTTGGAGGTACCGGTATACGATGTCCTTGGCCGCAAAGTTGCTGTTGCGAAAGTGGAAGGTTCTCGGTTTGTGGCACTTGAGAAGGGTGTATATGTTGTGGCTGGAAAGAAGGTTCAAGTATTGTAATAGACCTTAAAAACTGTCAGCTTCTTGATAATGACAAGCAGGAGTATACGATTGTGTGCTCCTGCTTGTCGTGTAATAATGGGTGAGGATTTATTCTGTTGTATTATTTTTATGATAAATTCACAGGGTTCAAATGAAAAACTGTTTGAATTTTGGTTGGAATGTGTTATCTTTGCAGACTGAATTGCAATGGTGCGTTTGTGCGGTTCGGTTAAATGGAAGAAATGAAAAAGATATTATTGATACTTGTTTCGGTTATTCTTGTTTCGTGCAACTCATACAACAAGTTGCTGACAACGAATAATATTGACTATAAGTACGAGGCTGCCAAGGCATTTTATCTTGAAGGCGAGTACTCGAAGGCTGTTCCATTGCTCGAGAGTATGATAACGATTCTCAAGGGCAGTGACAAGGCTGAGGAATCACTGATTCTGCTGGCAAGATGCTACTATGAATCCAAGGACTATGAAACTGCTTCGCAGTATTTCAAGGTCTATTATACGAACTATCCACGTGGCGAGTTTGCTGAGTATGCACGTTTCTATTCCGGTAAATCCTTATTTAAGGATATAACAGAACCGGAACTTGACCAGTCGGGAACATACCTTGCAATATCGGAACTGCAGCTCTTTATGGAATATTTCCCTACCAGCAAGATGCGTAGCGAAGCGCAGGAGATGATTGTTGCGATGCATGACCTTCTTGTCGAGAAGGATTACCTTTCGGCAAAGCTATATTATGACCTCGGTGACTTCATGGCATATAAGGGAAACAACTATCTTGCATGTATAATCACTGCTCAGAATGCATTGAAGGATTATCCTTATACAAAATTACGTGAGGAACTCTCGATATTGATTCTCAGGGCAAGATACCAGATGGCACATAAGAGTATCGAGGAGAAGAAACTTGAACGTTACCGCGAGACTATAGATGAGTATTATGCTTTCAAGAACGAGTTCCCCGAAAGCGAGTACCTGAAGGAGGCCGAGAAATACTTCAAGGAGGCCAACAAGTTTGTGAAAGATTGATAATAATTAATATAAAGATAAAATGGATTACAAGAAAACAAATGCTCCAACCAACACTGTCACACGTGACATGGCGGATTTTGTAACAGAGACAGGCAATGTTTACGAATCAGTTGCAATCATCGGCAAGCGATCGAACCAGATTGCTGCGGAGATGAAGGAGGAACTGCTCAAGAAACTTAATGAGTTCTCTTCGTCAACCGATAATCTTGAGGAGCAGTTTGAGAATCATGAGCAGATTGAGATTTCACGCTTTTATGAGAGACTTCCAAAGCCGACACTCATTGCTGCTCAGGAATTTATTGATGGGAAGATTTATTTCCGCGATCCTTCAAAAGAGAAGGATGAGGAGGAACTTTGATATGACGGTTTGTTGTTTTTGATATGAAATTCCGTTTTTATCAATTGCTCCAGTTGCTGGTTGTCATCTTGTCGGTGTATGCCTTGACAGGGCCGATAATGTCATTCGTTGAAGGTGACAAGGTTGCTGTAGTTGAAAACTTCAGATTGGCATATTCCAATGGTGATGTTTCAAGGGCTGTTATGCCTCTTGGAGTATTGTTGGTTTTTACTGCTGCAGTGAATCTCTTTGCATTCTTTGTGTCATTGTTCAGCAATTTTGAACTTCAGAAAAGGGTGTCGATATTCTCAATGCTTGTGTTTGCAGGATATTATATCCTCCTGCTGATATATTCGCTGATATTGGTGGAGGGAACACCTACTGTAGAATTGCCGATTCTGATGCCGTTCTTCGGGCTGATATTGAATACTGTGACATTCAATCTGATACGTCGACAGGAGGCTAAGATTATTGCCAAGGCTTCGGGCTTCCGTTTGAGGGATTGATTATAGATAAAGATAAAAGAAGAGCTTCAATAGTATTGAGGCTCTTTTTTGTTTCTGTGCCGAACAAACCGTATTCTCATATTGTTGTCTTGAAAAAATATGAGTATGAAAGATAAAGTGAGAATTACGGTTTTTGCAGACCCGGTCTGTACGTGGTGTTGGGGCAGTGTCCCGGTGTTGAGGGCTCTTAGATACCGTTACGGTGAACAGCTTGACATTAAGTATGTAATGGGCGGTATGATAGAGGATATTGCTACATACAACAATAGGCGTTTGTCGATAGGTGGTGATATTGCGATGTCGAACAGGAATATACATAACCATTGGCTTGAGGCTTCCGCTGTGCACGGGATGCCTGTTTCGGAGAAACCTGTGCAACTTTTTTCCGAGGAACGCCGTTCTTCGGTGCCGTTGAACAAGGCATATATTGCCGCGAAAATATATGCAAGGGATAACGAGTGTGAATATGAAGATGCACCGGAACGTTATCTGCGCCTGATGCAGGAGCTTACTGCAGTTGAACATGTGCAGACAAATCTGGATGAGAATCTTGTGGCGATATCGGCTGTGTTGGGCTTCAATCAAGATAAATTCGCAAAGATTCTTGAGGGTGAAGAGGTAGATAGCCTGTACAAAGAGGGTAAGGCAAGATGCAACAGGTACGAGGTGCATTCGTTCCCTACTTACCTGCTTGAATATAGGGGCGAAGAGATGATTCTGCGTGGCTTTACAACATATGAGACATTGCAGCATAGGATAGGGCATCTCTCTTATGAGAATGTCGTGCCTATAAACGATGGACGTGAACTTTTTACGGTCGATAATGTCTACGACTTTGTAGCACAGTATGGCACTGCATATCCGGTAGAGATTGCAACAGCATTTTCTCTTGCTCGAAGCGAAGGTCATACGGCGCTGAATGTTGAGTCGTATTCGGGACTTGCTGATGTTGTCGAGGAGTTGGTTAAGGCTGAAAGAATGGCGTTGTCCTCGAAAGGAAACGGATTCATATGTTATACTCTAAAAGATGATAAATCGCGTAAACACATGCATCGTCACGAACATGTGGAAATATTATAAGATAATCAGCGTTGAAAAAATATCGGAAAGAGATGTGATCTATCTGTAGGTCGCATCTCTTTTTGTTGAATATTTTTTGTAATTTTGCACCCGGTTTTGTGGCAAAGCAAATGTTTATGAAAAGAATATTTTATCTGTTCGTATCTCTTTTGTTGGTGGTCTCATGCTCTTCGTCAAAAGGGTATGTAGTCAGGATGGTTACTACAGAGGGTGATATTGACATAAGGCTTTATGATGAAACTGTTCTGCACCGCGACAACTTTGTGAAACTGGTAAAAGGACATAGTTTCGATTCTTTGCTTTTCCATAGGGTCATAAAGGATTTTATGATACAGGGCGGTGATCCCGATTCCAAGTATGCAAAGCCGGGTGAGATGTTGGGCGAGGGCGATCTTGGATATAAGATTCCTGCTGAATTGATGCCGGAGAAATATTTTCATCGTCGTGGTGTGTTGGCGGCTGCCAGGGAGGGGGATGATGTGAATCCTGAGAAAATGTCATCGGCAAGCCAGTTCTACATTGTATGGGGTACTGTGTTTACACCCGAACAGCTGGAACGTTTCAGGGAGTCTTATGGCAAGAGGACGGGGAAGGAGATTGTGATGACTCCAGAGCAGGTTGAGGCATACACAACAGTTGGCGGAACTCCGCATCTTGATGGTGGTTATACTGTTTTCGGTGAAGTGATATCAGGTCTTGAGGTGGTCGATGCAATACAGAACAAACGATGCGACAGGAATGATCGTCCGCTTGAAGATGTGCGTATTCTTAAGGTTGAATTTGTAAAATGATATATCTATGTTGAAGGTAGGTGAGAAGGCGCCCGACTTCTTGGGTGTTGATGATAACGGGAATGAGATAAGAGTGAGTGATTATGCAGGTCGCAGGCTTGTTGTCTATTTTTATCCAAAGGACAGTACTCCCGGATGTACGGCTGAGGCCTGTTCTTTGCGTGACGGAATGGATGAACTTGTTGCTGCAGGCTATGCGGTGGTCGGTATAAGCGCGGATAGCGTTGCATCGCACGTTCGTTTCAAAGAGAAACAGAACCTTAATTTTCCGCTTGTTGCTGATGTGGAGAAGAGTACAATACAGGCATACGGCGCATGGGGAGAAAAGAAGATGGCTGGGCGTACTTATATGGGTATAATACGTACAACATTTGTGATTGGTGTCGACGGATTTGTAGAGAGAGTTATAGCAAAGGTTGACACAAAGAATGCAGCAAGACAGATATTGGATAATTGAATTGTTTATAATTAAAAGTTAATAGATGATGATTAGTGGATTTTTAAATGCGGCTTCGGCTTTGCCTGAGCAATTTGCAGACTTTTCAAGTCTGACAATGAATGACTTGTATAATATTGCAGCAAACTTTGCTGTTGATATTGTGATAAAGATAATAGAGATTGCACTGATATGGTTTATCGGACGTTGGCTGGGTAGACGTCTGATATCTATCTGCAAGGCGATGATGGAAAGACGCAAGACCAACGAGTCGGTTGCATCATTTACTTTGAGCTTGATAGATGTTGTGGTTATGATTGTTCTGCTTATAATCATAATAGGTGTAATAGGCATCGATACATCTTCATTCATCGCATTGTTCGCTTCGGCTGGTGTCGCAATCGGTATGGCATTGAGCGGCACATTGCAGAATTTTGCCGGTGGTGTGATGATTCTGCTGTTCCGTCCATACAAGGTCGGTGAATTCATTGAGGCTCAGGGTGTGTCCGGTACAGTAAAGGAAATACAGATTTTCAATACTGTGGTGAAAACCGGTGACAACAAACTGATTCTTTTGCCTAATGGTCCTGTCTCTACCGGAATTATAACAAACTACTCACGTGAGGCTTACCGACGTGTGGATATGACATTTTCAGTGTCGTACGGCGATGATTACGAGACTGCAAAAGAACTGCTTCTGCGTTTGGTTAAGGAGGATACAAGAATCTTGAACTCTCCGGCAGAACCGGCTGTGGCATTGAGTGCCTTGAGTGCAAGTTCCATTGATATCTCTTTGCGTGTTTGGTGTAAGCAAGAGGACTATTGGGGGGTACTGAATGATATGAACAAGAAGGTGTATGAGACATTCCCGAAGGCAGGTCTGAATTTCCCATATCAGACATTTACCTTACATGTCAATAAAGAAGAAAAATAAGCATGATATTTAGAGGAGAATGGGCCGGCAAAGGTCCATTCTCTTTTTGCTGTCATTGTGGCTCTATCTCCTGATTTTTTTGAATCATAAAATAAGTTAAAAAGAATATTTTTGTAACTTTGCAAAAATTTTAGGATGTGTGGAGCCCGACTGCAGTCTTGGCTGTTCAAATGTTATTTTAAGCGTGTAATACATATCAGTTATATAATGGAGACAAAAAAGTTTCTTGACTTTCATCCGGCGTTCTTCGGATGCATGAAGAATTATTCCCGTGAGAAGTTCGGCGCAGATCTGATGGCAGGTCTTATTGTTGGTATCGTTGCCATTCCATTGGCCATTGCTTTCGGTATTGCAAGTGGAGTAGGGCCTGCCGAAGGACTTGTCACTGCAATCCTTGCCGGTTTCCTTATTTCGGTGTTCGGTGGTTCTAAGGTTCAGATTGGTGGTCCAACAGGTGCTTTTATAGTCATCGTTTACGGCGTAATACAACAATATGGTATCGGAGGGCTTGCGATAGCCACTATAATGGCCGGTATAATTCTTATTGCTATGGGATTATGCCGTCTTGGTGCTGTAATCAAGTTTATGCCGTATCCTATTATCATAGGTTTTACGGGCGGTATTGCAATTACAATCTTCTCGACGCAGATAAATGACCTGCTTGGCCTGGGAATTTCAAATGTTCCTGCCAATTTTGTAGATAAATGGGCATGCTATTTTAATAATTTTGACAGGATAGATGCCTGGAGTGCCGGCATGGGTGTGCTTAGTGTAGCGCTTATCGCACTTACACCGAAGTTCTCGAAAAAAGTGCCCGGCTCTTTGCTGGCAATTGTGGTTATGACGCTTGTAGCGTACCTTCTAAAGGAATTTGCCGGTGTGAATTCTATAAAAACCATCGGTGATCTTTATAAATTGCCTACAGGCCTGCCCTCTTTTGTGCTTCCGGAACTGAATGGCGGCGATTCGCTGTGGGCTACAGTCCAGGCACTTGCTCCGGTTGCATTTACAATTGCGATGCTTGGTGCGATTGAGTCGCTCCTTTCGGCAATGGTTGCCGACGGTGTAACCGGTGACCGCCATAACTCCAATACAGAACTTGTGGGACAAGGTATAGCCAACGTAGTTGTCCCGTTCTTCGGCGGTATTCCTGCAACAGGTGCAATTGCACGTACAATGGCAAATATAAACAATGGCGGCAGAACTCCTGTTGCCGGTGTGGTTCATACGGTAGTTCTTCTTCTGGTGCTTCTCTTCTTGGGTGGCATTGTGGAGCTGATTCCAATGCCATGCCTTGCCGGTGTGCTGGTAATGGTGGCATATAATATGAGTGGATGGAGAACTATTGTATCAATGTGTAAAAGTTCGATGTCGGGAACAAGCGTGCTTTTCGTTACTTTGTTGCTGACAGTCTTCTTTGATCTTACATTGGCAATTGAAGTCGGTCTCGTAATGGCGATAGTCCTTTTCATGAAACGTGCGATGGAGAGTGCTCATATTTCTGTGGTGCGTGACGAGATGGAGGTACATCATGACGGAGAAAAAGATGAAGTACTCGCTATTCCTGACGGTACTGAGGTCTTTGAGATAGAAGGACCGTTCTTCTTCGGTATTGCAAACAAGTTCGATGAACTGACCCGTGATACAGATGCCATGCCGATACGTGTCGTGCGAATGAGGAAGGTTACATTCATTGATGCCACAGGTCTTCATAACCTGGAAATATTCGTGAACGCTTCGCTGAAGCAGGGTAGGGTTGTGATACTGTCCGGAGTACATGATAATGTTGCCAAGTCGCTAAAGAAAGGCGGTATCGTGGATATCGTGGGACAAGAGAATGTCTGCAACAATATTCACCTTGCTTTGCAACGTGCTGCAGAAGTGTCTGTAGGCATGGGGTTGAAGAAATGATAAAAAGTGGTGCTGTGCCTCTAAAGGGCACAGCATTTTGTATATGATGAGAACGGACAACAAACCCGGTATAATGGTCTATGTCATTGCATTTGCAATTGTGGTGATATGGGGTTGTACTTTTGTGCAGACAAAACTGCTCATAAATTCAGGACTTTGTCCCGAAGAGATATTCTTTTACCGTTTTGTGCTTGCTTATCTGCTGATGCTTCCTCTTTCGGGCAAGAAGATGATGTTGGATGGTTGGAAGGATGAACTTATAGCCATTTCGCTTGGATTGACAGGAGGTTCTCTCTATTTTGTGACAGAGAATTATGCTTTGGCTTTCGGATATTGCTCCAATGTTGCACTTATCGTGTGCCTGACGCCATTGATAACAACTCTTATTGTGGGGTGTCTTTATCCCTCGGAGCGGATAGGACGTTCCGGGGTTGTGGGTTCTGTCGTTGCTCTTGTTGGTATGGCGCTTGTTGTGTTCAATGGTAATTTTATTCTTAAACTATCTCCGTTGGGCGATTTGCTTGCCTTTGCAGCCTGTCTTTGCTGGGCTTTGTATTCGCTGGCAATAAAGAGACTCCAAGGGAAATACAGCAATATGCTGATAACGCGCAAGGTGTTCGGTTATGGTTTGCTGACCATGTTGCCTTGGTTGCTCTTCCGTGGAGTAAATACTGAGGCTCTCATCACGGGCGGTGCAATAGTTTGGGGCAATCTTCTCTTTCTTGGCTGCGTGGCGTCAATGCTCTGCTTTTTGGGGTGGAACTGGTGTCTTGGTAAACTTGGTACAGTGCGTGCGACTAATCTCCTTTATCTAAATCCTGTTGTAGCAATAACCACTTCGGCTCTTGTACTTGGTGAAAATGTCACATGGATTGCCATCTGTGGAGCAGTGCTGATTCTGATAGGCCTTGTATGTATCGATAGGAAGAATGGCTGACTCAGGCTCACCTGCAAAGTCTGGGGGGCTATGCAAAAAGTTTAGTCAATCTATAAAAGAAGAACTTTAAGTCGGTAACACCTCTAAGCTGTGCTCTGAATGCTTTGATTTTAGCATTAAAACTTTCAGCAAAAGCATTTGTTGA
>JAFQEZ010000026.1 GCA_017398805.1 Bacteroidaceae bacterium
TAGAAAAGAGTTATTTGAAAAGCATGAGGAATATAGTGTAATAAAACAAGTTAGCAATTTCTTATCCATTGCCCATTCTCATGCAAGTTCTTCTTAATGGTTTGATACTCAAAGAATCTTAATCAAACTACATCAAATATAACAACAAACGAGCAATTTACAAACTCCTTAATGCCCTTAGCAGCCGGACTTAGTTATCTTTACTTCCCTTATAAACACCGCACACTGGGAACTGCTCCCCTGTTTTAGGGGAGCTCCGCGCAGCGGTGAGGGGTACAAGAAGTTAGCCCTTTTAAAAACAGCGCCCAAGGAAAGGAGATCCTTAACTTTAGCCCTTAGAGCCCTTAATGGCTAAAAAGAATCTAAGGGCTTTCGCTCGCTTGCACAAGCTTTCACCTTTCAGTTTTCCGTTTTAACCTTTCCGTTTTAACCCCACTTCGTGGGCTTGAAACTTGGCTGCGCTTGCTGTAAAAGCTCAAGTAAACTTGGCTTTCGCTCGCTTGCACAAGCTTTCCGTTTTCACCTTTCACCTTTCCGCTTTCACTTCCCTCTCATCGGCACTAACTTGAAGCTATCCCCTGCTGCGACAATCTTCATCGCACCTTGCACTGAGATATCGACAGGTTCAATACCCAACGCAGCACACTCGCGCAGTATTCTCTCGCGGCTCTTCCTGTACAACGAAGCATCAAGTATAACGCAACCTGCAGGATAGACCTCGGCAAGTTCTGCGATACTGCCTTTGAAGCCACGGCAAAGTATCACGATATCTGTAGGTTCGGTATAAAGATTATCCCTCCACAGGTCACTGTCAAGCATACGCACCTTCAGTCCATTGAACTGCAGCAGCCCCTCTTTGAGCGAAAATGCGCCACCTTCATGATTCCAATATGCCCAACCGGGCTCTGCCAGCCCTTCGCGCTTTATATATGGCCCGGAGCTATATTCATACTCAGCATCAAGCCGGGGCACCGTAGAGACAAGACAATTCTCGCCATCACTTGCCACCACATGCAGGAGCGGATTCTTGCGGTTATTGTACACCATAATGTAGCCCTCCTCACCGGCCTCATCTTCTGTGGTTGGCCGTGCAAAGAACGGCGAAAGCAACATTCCGCACGACGAGAGAGCGACAAGCCACCATCTGCGGTTCAGCAGGCCATACAAGAGCGCGGACACTGCAACCGCCACAAAGCATGCCCCTGCAACACCAACCGATGACATGCCAAGCGAAGCACCGGGCAATTCCGCGATGAACGACACCCAACCGTTCATCATGGAGACCGCCGACTCCAACAGCCACGCAAAAGGAATCTGAATCACAGGCAGGAACGCCAGCGCCAACACAAGAACCGAAAGCGAGACAACCAAGAACGCCATTGGCACCACTACAAGATTGGTCAGCAGGAAATATACCGGGAACATCCCGAAATAGTACCACACAAACGGCAATGTTCCAATCTGGGCTGCAAAAGAGAGAACAAGCAGATTAAGCAGATAGCGGCTTATGCGCCCACGCTCATCCACCTTGAGCAGGCGTTGCAACGGTGGGGCAAGCAACAGTATCGAAAGCACCGCAGCAAATGAGAGCTGGAAACTTATATCAAACAGCAGATGAGGCGAGAAGATCAACATTGCAATGGCTGCAAATGAGAGCGAACTGAGCGATGAACTCTCCTGGGCGAGACAACGTCCCAACGACATAAGAGTGAATAGTATCGCAGCACGCACAACCGAAGGCGAAAGACCTGCCACAAAAGCAAAAGTCCACAGCAGCAGCACTATGACACCTTCTCTCGCAACAATCATAATCCTGTTTCTGCCCCAGAGAGGAAGCAATGTAACGAGCAAGGCATAGAAGATTCCAAGATGCAGACCCGAAAGTGCCAGCACATGGCTTGCCCCGGCTGCTGAATACTCCTCGCGCAACTCTTTAGGGAAATCATCCTTCTCGCCCACCGTCAAAGCCGACAGCAGTGCAAGTTCACTATCCCCGAACCGCAATCCCCTGTACATTTCAACCACATCGGCACGCAACTCCAAGGCTTTCATCCGCAACGACAACTCGCCGACACCATTATCACTCCATCCATCACGGCCTATGAAGGCAGATCCGGTTATATCCTTTATGTAATAGAAACGTTCCGTATCGAACTCCGCCGGGTTGCCTGTATTGCGGAAAGGAGAAATTACAGCAGAAAATTCCACATTACTGCCCATATGCAACTGCTCGGCCTCGACACAACGTGGAAAGTATAGATAGACCCTGCCGTTGCTACGCACAGTGTCGGACACACTTTCCCCCACCAAAGAGACATCGGCAAGAGCCCTGACAGTCGAACTTCTGGTATCCGGTTCTTCTATCAGAGTTGCCGAATAATGCAGTTTCGCATCACTCCATTGCGGACTCTTTGCAGCCTCCTCTTTCTCCTCGACAAAGATACCTGCCGAGAGCATGAAGCATATTGCCCCGGCACCGAAAAGCAGGCGAGGGGAAAAGCGGAAGAACCCCAACAACATGGCAAGAACCGAAAGGGTTGCCATAAAAAGAGCATGGTTGACGGGCACACTGAAGTACCAGCCAATGACTATGCCGACAATGAACGGCAGAGCAAGCCTTATAAGGGGATTATTCTTTATCATGGAAAGAGTGTGGCAAGGGCATGGCCTTCACAGCCATAAAGCCCAAGAAAGCAGGATTTTGCTTCTATGCTGTTACAATGCACGCAGAGCCTTGATTACAGCACAAGGGTCGGCATCCTTGAACACGGCATTACCGGCAACAAGCGCATCGGAGCCTGCATCGGCAAGCAATTTGCCTGTATTCACGTTAACGCCGCCGTCCACCTCAATAAGGGCCTTTGAACCGGTGGAATCAATAAGTTCGCGCAGTTCCTTTACCTTGTTAACGGTATGCGGAATGAATTTCTGACCGCCGAAGCCGGGGTTTACACTCATAAGTAGCACAAGATCAAGTTCGCCTATTATATCCTTGAGCAGACAAACGGGAGTTGAAGGATTAAGGGTTACACCTGCCATCATACCCGAATCCTTTATCTGGGTAACGGCACGGTGCAGATGGGTACAAGCCTCGTAATGGATATTCATTATACGGGCATTTATATCCTTCATTGCCGGCAGATATTTCATAGGTTCAACCACCATAAGATGCACATCGAGCGGTTTTTCACAAAGTTCCGCCACATATTTGAGCACTGGAGGACCGAAAGAGAGGTTAGGAACGAAAACGCCGTCCATAATATCAATATGCAGCCAATCGGAATCGCTGCGGTTAATCATGTTCAAATCCTCTTGCAGGTTGCCGAAATTAGCCGACAACAGTGACGGTGAAACTATCTGTGCCATAATAATTTTTTAATTTACTTGCGAAGATAACACAAAGAGCATGGAAATGCAAGACAAAGAGCGCAAAAAGTGATGAAATGCAAGGTCTGTTGGTTTTATGCCATTTTTTTATTTATTTTGCAGATAGATGCAATAAAAAACAAACGAAACCAATAATATGAAGAGAAACATTTTATTATATGCACTGCTGTTCTTTGCAGGCATATCGACAGCCATTGCACAGGAAAACATATTTTCAGAATCGTTCAAGAAAGGTATCCCGGTGCATATAACCAACAACCGCGACAAAGGGTATACCATAAGGCTTGCCGACGATGGCGCAACCGTTACCAGCGGCAACGCCTCATACAGCGAGGAGGAGATTTGGTACCTTGTGGGCAATGCCGATGAGTTCAGAATCTACAGTCTAAAGGGCGGCAAGAAGCTTGCGCTGAAGATCGATGGCACAGCCACTGAGGCTGCAGCGACAATGTGCCCGGCTAAGGACGCAACCCCACTGAAGCTGACAAAACAGGAGAAGGGCGGTTACGCAATAAGCCCAGCCGACAACACCGGGTTGAGTTTCAACATGTTCGGGGGAGCCGGACGCGACATCAAGCTCTACAGCAGCCAGGACGATGGCAGTCACTGGACAATAAAGAAAGTAGACACCAAGAGGCCACTTGTAATAAAGTACAACGCGCAAACCGAAGGTGGCTTCGACACCAACACACGTATCGGCAACATTGCCATAACAATCGACGGCAACACAAGCGGCATCATGCTCAACAAAGAGAACCTGCCCAAGACATCGACATGCTACCTGCCACACGACGCCACATTCAGCATTGCGCCCGGACTCGTATGCCACGGCTGGAAGATGAACATAAACGGCGGCAAGGAGATTGCAGATCAGAAACTCCCTGCAGAAGGCATGGATGTCACCGTAAACATCACAGCCGACAAGGAGAACAAATACCAGTACCTTTTCTATTCACCCGACGAAGAAGGTATCCCCTACCGCATACCGGCAATCGTTACTACTGCCAACGGATATGTCTTCGCCATCAACGACTACCGCCCATGCGGTAACGACATAGGATTCGGCGAGGTTGACCTCATGATGCGCCACAGCACAAAAGCCGGCAAAGAGTGGAACGGACACAGTTGGAGCGAGCCTGTAAAGATAGCCGACGGCATTGGCAAGGAAGCCCTCGAAACATGGCTCACAGGATTCGGCGACCCGGCTGTCGTAGCCGACCGCGAGCACAACGAGATTCTCGTGATGAGCGTATGCGGCAACCGCGTCTGCTGGCACGGCAACTACGGCGCAGGCACCCCGGAGAACCCCGAGAACCCCAACCGCATGGCACGCCTTCGCATAAAATTCAACGAAAAGACAAAGGAATGGGAAGCAAGCGAACCCCAAGAGGTCACTTATGAGATATATCCGCTGTTCAAGGACAAGAATGGCAAGGCGCATGTAGGTTCAATGTTCATCGGTGCCGGACGCATTGCACAAAGCAGCATGATTAAGGTTGGCGACTACTACCGTATCTATTGCGCAGTCTGGGCAGTGGAGGCAGGAAGTTACCGCCACCACAATTACGCCCTCTATTCCGACGATTTCGGCGAGACATGGCACCTGCTGGGCGAACTCGGCAACGACTTCAACGACAGCCCCGCGCCCTACGGCAACGAGCCGAAATGCGAGGAATTGCCCGACGGCAGCGTATTGTTGAGCAGCCGTAAAGGCCACGGACGTTACTTCAACGTGTTCCACTATACTAATTTCGAAAAAGCTGAAGGCTACTGGGACGTAGCGGTTGCCACCGACCAGGCAGGCGACCTCAAATTCGGACGGAACGACACTAACGGCGAGCCATTGCGCATAGGCAACCTTCTTTTGCAGTCAGTGCCCACGGGCGACGGCCGCAGCGGTGTTTCGGTATATTACAGGCTGCTGAGCGACGACCCTGCGACATACACCCCCACAGAACTGTCAAAAGGCTGGACAAAGGTTCAGATCAGCGACAGAGGGTCGGCTTATTCATCCATGTGTATTCTGCCCGACGGCGAGAGCATAGGACTTTACTACGAAGAGGAACCGGGAATATACTCTATGGTTTATGTACCTTTAAAGCTGAAGGACATTCTTGACGAAGAGACATACAACAAGTGGGGAAGGTGAGTTCCGGCAGCCGGGAACCCGGCTCATGCAGTCATAAAAATAGAATCTCCACGCCCTGGCGTGGAGATTCTATTTTTATTGCAAGCAACAGTTTCATCCGCAATGGAAATACCGTCTCACCAGCTCCATCATCTTCTCCTTGTCATCACCAATATCGGCACGCAGTGTCGTATCACCATATGACCGCAGACGCTTCACTACACCATCTATCATCGCTGGACTGAAGACATTATACTTCTCATACACTGCACGCTGGCTTTCAAGACACTCGGCACTTGCAGCACAACTGTCGGGAAGCTGGGCAAGCATAGCAAGCTTATCCTCATTCTCCTTCCGGTGGATATTCACGTTCACATAAGTGCGTTCGGCTATCTCAAGCGCATTCTCAATCTCAAAACCATGACGGCAAGCAACGGCAAGGCCTGCAATGAGCTGATACAGGTCGGCAGAACCGTCGGGAGAGCGCATCTCCACAGTCTGTTTCTGAGCAGTATCATAGTGCGACTCATTCTCGCGCGGATTGGCAATGCGGCACATGTCACTCTTTGCAGCCCAACCCAACGGTACACGTACAAGCACCGAACGGTTCCTGTCGCCCCAACATACATTGGTGGGAGCCTCCTGATGCGGAACAAGACGGAAATATGATGTGGGGTTAGTGTTTCCGAATGCAGTAATCGACGGTGCAAGGACCATCATTCCGGCAATGGCGCGGCGCGCGGCTGTTGAAAGCACACCACCCTCGAGCATGCAGTTGTGTCCATCCTTTGTCAAGCGCATATGTATGTGAAGACCCGAGCCTGCCTTTCCGGCCGTTATCTTGGGGGCAAATGTTATATCATAGCCATAACGGTAGGCAAGATTGCGGATAATCCATTTGGCTATCATCAACTGGTCGGCAGCCTGGCAGGCAGGAACAGGCAGGAACTCAATCTCATTCTGTTCATATACCATGCCGTCTACGGTGAAGTTGCCCACCTCGGAGTGCCCGTATTTTATCTGTCCGCCGGCCTGAGCTATGTATGACATGCACTCGGTGCGGAAATCGTTGAACTTGGCATAGGGTGCCGATTCGTGATAACCCTTCTGGTCTGTTGCCGGGAACATTTCACTGTCGGGGGCAATCACATAGTATTCAAGTTCGCCCATTGCCTGGAACTCCATGCCGGTCACCTCGTTGAATGCACGGCACGCCTTGCGGAGTGTGTTCTCGGGAGAGCTCTCAAGCGGTTCTCCGTCCTTGTTGAAATAGGAACAGAGCATCGTGAGGGTAGGAATCTCAGCGAACGGGTCATGGAATGCGGTACAGAAACGCGGCACGACATAAAGGTCGCTGCTGCCCGCCTCAATGAAAGGGAAGAGCGACGAACCGTCGACACGCTCGCCGCATGTAAGTATCTCGTCGAGATACGCAGAGTTATTGATTACAAAGTTCAATGTCTTGAGCCTTCCATCACCGGCAGGATACATGAAATTGACCATACGGATTCCATTCTCCTTGATGTACTGTACAATGTCGGCTTTTGTAAACTCATCACTCGCTTTTCCAAGAAAAGCAACAACCTTGTTAGGGTTCATCTCCAATGAATTGTTCATAATATATCTTTTTAGGAACCATTGCGCCCTACCGCATGATTACGGTGTGCCGCTTCGCAAAGTTATCTTTTTTATCAATAAAACAAACTCATACCGAAAAATATTCTTAGTTTTGTTGCAAGAAAACATCATATCATGAAAAGATCTCTATTTTTAGCACTGATCTTCCTGCCGTTTTTGGCTATTGCTCAATCCAGGCTATACCGTGGCAACAGCACATATAGCAGTGATATACTCTACACCATAAGCGGAAACATTCCAATAACGCTGACTGTTGCACTACTATAACAAGAGTACAGATAACAGAGAACAGAGAACAGATACCGTAGGGGCATCCCTTGTGGGTGCCCAAAAGAGAACAACGCCGTAGGGGCGGTACCGGCGTGTCCGCCCAAAAGATAACAGAGTACAGATAAGAGAGAACAGATACCGTAGGGGCATCCCTTGTGGGTGCCCAAAAACACAGAGAACAGACGCCGTAGGGGCGGTACCGGCGTGTCCGCCCAAAAGATAACAGAGAACAGAGAACAGAGCAAAGAGTAATGAGCAAAGAGCAAAGAGCAAAGATAACAGAGAACAGATACCGTAGGGGCATCCCTTGTGGGTGCCCAAAAACACAGAGAACAGACGCCGTAGGGGCGGTACCGGCGTGTCCGCCCAAAAGATAACA
>JAFQEZ010000027.1 GCA_017398805.1 Bacteroidaceae bacterium
CGCCGGTACCGCCCCTACGGCGTTGTACTCTTTTGGGCACCCACAAGGGATGCCCCTACGGTATCTGTACTCTGTTATCTGTTCTCTGTACTCTTTCGGGCGGACACGCCGGTACCGCCCCTACGGTGTCTGTACTCTGTTATCTGTTCTCTGTACTCTTTTGGGCACCCACAAGGGATGCCCCTACGGTATCTGTACTCTGTTATCTGTTCTCTGTACTCTTTTGGGCGGACACGCCGGTACCGCCCCTACGGCGTTGTACTCTTTTGGGCACCCACAAGGGATGCCCCTACGGTATCTGTACTCTGTTATCTGTTCTCTGTACTCTTTCGGGCGGACACGCCGGTACCGCCCCTACGGCGTTGTACTCTTTTGGGCACCCACAAGGGATGCCCCTACGGTGTCTGTACTCTTTTATTGTAAACTATTTTCGCGGTTTTGTGGCGAATTGCTTGTATATAACTCAAAAAAGGAGTATTTTTGCAATCCATTTGATTAAAAGATGTACATGCGCAATAGTGTGATTATAGCAATTGGCATTATTATCCAGTCTACTTTTTAGGCGGGATGGGCGTGCATGTGTTTTAGGTTGCCTTTCTCGATTTGAGAAGGGCGTTTTTTGTAAAAGAAGTGATATGAAGATAAAGTTGAGAAGTGCCCAATGTACCGAGGGACGCCGCATGGCCGGTGCACGTGCCTTGTGGATTGCAAACGGTATGAAACGTGAGATGTTCGGCAAGCCGATAATTGCTGTTGCGAATTCCTTTACACAGCTTGTGCCGGGGCATACGCATCTGCATGAGGCTGGTCAGATAGTGAAGGCGGAGATTGAGAAACTCGGTTGCTATGCTGCCGAGTTCAACACGATAGCGATTGATGACGGTATAGCCATGGGGCATGACGGAATGCTCTATTCGTTGCCTTCGCGCGACATCATTGCCGACAGCGTGGAGTATATGTGCAATGCGCACAAGGTGGATGCTCTTGTGTGTATATCCAACTGCGACAAGATTACTCCGGGTATGCTGATGGCGGCCATGCGCCTGAATATACCTACGGTGTTCGTTTCGGGCGGTCCAATGGAGAAGGGTACATGGAAGAATGAGAACCTGGATTTGGTGGTGGCGATGGTGAAGGCTGCCGACACTACGGTGGGTGACGAGGAACTTGAAGAGATTGAGAGACGTTCATGTCCGGGCTGCGGATGCTGCTCGGGAATGTTCACTGCTAACTCCATGAACTCGCTGACCGAGGCAATCGGTCTCTCTTTGCCAGGCAACGGTACTATACTTGCAACACATGTGAACCGTGTGCAGCTGCTCAAGGATGCAGCAAAGCAGGTGGTTGAGAATGCCATGAGATATTACGGCGAGGGTGATGAAAGCGTACTCCCACGCAGTATTGCAACGCGCGAGGCTTTCCTCAATGCCATGACACTCGATATTGCAATGGGTGGTTCAACAAACACTATACTTCACCTCTTGGCGGTTGCTCAGGAGGCAGGGGTGGATTTCAAGATGGAGGATATCGATGCTCTAAGCCGCAAGGTACCTTGTCTATGCAAGCTTGCCCCTAACGGACAGAAGTATGCGGTGCAGGATTGCGGACGTGCAGGCGGTATACTCGGCATTATGGGTGAACTTGCAAAGGGCGGTCTCCTTGATACAACGGTAAAGCGTGTGAACGGTGCGACACTTGCATCTGACATTGAGAAATATTCGATAACAGGTGCAACGGTCGACGGTGAGGCAATGAGAATATACAGCACGGCTCCGGCAAACCGTTTCTGTAACAGCATGGGGGCGCAGGATAGTGTATATGAGACTCTTGACTGTGATAGAGAAAACGGTTGTATCCGATCTCTTGAGAATGCATATACCAAGGATGGCGGTCTTGCGATACTATTCGGCAATATCGCTAAGGACGGTTGTGTGGTCAAGACTGCCGGTGTCGACGAGAGCATATGGCGCTTCAGCGGCAAGGCAAAGGTCTTCGATTCACAGGAGGCTGCAGTCGAGGGTATCCTTGGCGGTGCTGTCGAGGCCGGTGATGTGGTCGTGATTGTCTACGAAGGTCCCAAGGGCGGTCCCGGTATGCAGGAGATGCTCTATCCTACATCATACATAAAGTCACGTCATCTTGGCAAGGAATGTGCGCTAATCACCGACGGACGTTTCAGTGGAGGAACATCGGGCCTCAGCATAGGACATATATCACCCGAGGCTGCTGCAGGCGGCAATATCGGCAAATTGCGCGACGGTGACATAATAGACATCGATATTCCTGCGCGTTCAATAAACGTAAGGCTCAGCGACGAGGAACTTGAAGCACGCGAGATGTTCCCTCTTACACGCGACAGGGTTGTATCAAAGAGCCTCAAGGCGTATGCCAATATGGTAAGTTCAGCCGATAAGGGCGGTGTGAGGATAATAGAATAACTGATTCTAAGATAAAACGATACTATGAAAGATAGGATAACAGGTAGCGAGGCGCTTATGCGCTCGCTTGTGAATGAGGGGGTCGACACGGTCTTCGGTTATCCCGGCGGTTCTATAATGCCGGTATTCGATGCCATGTACGACTACCGTGATGTTTTCCGCAGTGTGCTTGTGCGCCATGAGCAGGGTGCAGTGCATGCCGCTCAGGGATATGCCCGCAGTTCGGGCAAGGTGGGTCTTTGCATTGTGACAAGCGGTCCGGGTGCAACCAATACATTGACCGGTATAAGTGATGCCATGCTCGACAGTACTCCGGTTGTGGTTATTGCCGGTCAGGTGGCTTCGGCAGTACTCGGTACGGATGCGTTCCAGGAGATTGACTTTGTGGGTATAACACAGCCAATCACAAAATGGAGTTACCAGATACGTCGTGCCGAGGATGTTGCCTGGGCAGTGGCAAGGGCATTCTACATTGCCGGAACAGGACGTCCCGGTCCGGTAGTGCTCGACTTTACAAAGGATGCGCAGACCGCATTGGTGGATTTTGAGACCGCAAAGGTTGACAGCGTGAGAAGTTATATCCCTTATCCCACTCCTTCGCGTAGTGCAATAGAGGAGGCCGCAGCCCTGATAAATGAGGCCAAGCGTCCTTTCGTGCTTGTCGGGCAGGGTGTAGAGCTGGGCGAGGCGCACGAGGAGCTGAAAGCGTTCATCGAGAAGGGCGATATTCCTGCAGCGCGTACCCTTATGGGTCTTTCGGCATTGCCGAGTGACCATCCATTGTGTGTGGGCATGCTCGGTATGCATGGAAATTATGGTCCCAACTACAATACCAACGAGTGTGATTTGCTCATTGCTGTAGGTATGCGTTTCAGTGACCGCGTGACAGGCAATGTCAAGACCTATGCAAAGCAGGCGAAGGTGATACACATTGATATCGACCATGCCGAAATAAACAAGAATGTGCGTGTGGATGTTCCTATTGTAGGAGACTGCAAGGAGGTGCTCCCCATGTTGACCGAACTGATAGATACAGCATTGCATAAGGAGTGGATAGAGAGTTTCCGCAAGCTGAACGCGATTGAGGATGAGAAGGTGACCGAAAAGGCATTGAACCCGGGCGAAGGAGCGCTTCTCATGGGTGAAGTTGCACGCAAGGTCAGCGAGGCAACGGGCAACAGCGCGATACTTGTAACAGATGTGGGTCAGAACCAGATGATGTCGGCACGCTATTTCAAGTACACGAAGCCGCATAGCATACTCACTTCGGGCGGTCTTGGAACGATGGGTTACGGACTGCCGGCTGCCATCGGTGCAAAGATAGCAATGCCGGAACGTGATGTATGTCTCTTTGTGGGTGACGGCGGTCTGCAGATGAATATCCAGGAGTTCGGTACTATAATGGAACAGGGGGCTGCCGTGAAGATAATTCTGCTTAACAATAACTATCTCGGCAATGTGCGCCAGTGGCAGGAGCTCTTCTTCAATCACCGTTATTCGTGGACACCGATGCTTAACCCTGACTATGGTCTTATAGCAAAGGGATACAACATTGCATCACGTCTGGTGACAGAACGTGCGGAACTCGACGATGCAATCAGGGAGATGCTTGAGACTCCGGGAGCATTCCTGCTGCATGTGGCTGTAAAGGAGGAGGCGAACGTGATGCCGATGACTCCGCCGGGAGCAACAGTAAGTGAGATGATTTTTGAATAAACGACTATGGAAAAGAGACTATATACCATTATTATATATACCGAGAATATCGCCGGTATGCTGAACCAGGTTACAGCCGAGTTCACACGTAGGATGATGAACATCGACACTATCACCGCATCCTCGTCATCGCTTGACGGTGTGCACCGCTACACGATATCGCTTTGGGGCGAGGAGGATTCGGTACATAAGGTAACCAAGCGTATCGCAAAGAAAGTGGATGTGCTCAAGGCCGACTACTACACCGACAACGAAATCTTCTTCCAGGAGGTGGCACTTTACAAGCTATCTACTCCCAAGGTGCTTGCCGACAGTGAGATATCACGTATCATACGCCACAGCACAGCGCGTGTGATTGAGGTGAACGACAACTATACGGTAGTGGAGATGACGGGACAGACCGATGTCATCGTTTCGCTCTACAACGATTTTGTGGCGCGTGGATGTATGTTGCAGTTCGTGAAGTCGGGTCGTGTGGCAGTGCCCCGTGCATCACAGGAGAAACTGAGCGAACTTTTGTTCGATGAGGATTATAAGCGACATATAAAAAAATAACCTGCATCATTTTGTTAAAGGATAAATTGTTATTGTTTGATTATTATAGCTGCTAAAAATGAAGCATCTTATTTTTAAAACGTCACTAAAAGGAAATCAGTAAAATAAATAAAATACACAATTATGGCAGAAATGAATTTTGGCGGAGTGATTGAGAATGTTACCACTCCCGTAGAGTTTTCACTTGAAAAGGCACGCGAGGTGCTTAAGAACGAGACAATAGCAGTGCTTGGATATGGTGTACAGGGTCCGGGCCAGTCATGCAATCTCCGTGATAACGGCTTCAATGTGATTGTCGGTCAGCGCAAGGGCGCTACATATGACAAGGCGGTTGCCGACGGTTGGGTGCCCGGCGAGACTCTCTTCTCGCTTGAGGAGGCTGCAGAACGTGGTACTATTGTCTGTATGCTTCTCTCCGATGCTGCTCAGATTGCAGTATGGCCCAAAATCAAGGAATCGCTCACTGCAGGCAAGGCTCTTTACTTCTCGCACGGCTTCGGTATCAACTGGAGCGACAGGACCGGTATTGTACCTCCTGCCGATGTTGATGTGATTATGGTTGCTCCAAAGGGATCAGGTACATCACTGCGTACAATGTTCCTTGAGGGTCGTGGCGTGAACGCATCATATGCCGTTCATCAGGATGCAACCGGCAAAGCGCTTGAGAGGGTGCTTGCACTCGGTATCGGTATAGGTTCGGGTTATATGTTCGAGACTACATTCGAACGCGAGGCTGTATCGGACCTCACTGGCGAGCGCGGTTCACTTATGGGTGCAATCCAGGGACTCTTTCTTGCACAGTATGAGGTGCTCCGCGAGAACGGTCATACACCGTCAGAGGCTTTCAATGAGACTGTAGAGGAACTTACACAGTCGCTCATGCCTCTCTTCTCGGCAAAGGGTATGGACTGGATGTATGCGAATTGCTCTACAACAGCGCAGCGTGGTGCATTGGATTGGATGACTCCTTTCCATGACGCCATAAAGCCTGTAATGTACAAGCTCTATGACTCTGTAAAGAGCGGTAACGAGGCACAGATATCAATCGACTCAAACTCTCAGCCCGACTATCGCGAGAAACTCAACGAGGAACTCAAGGCACTCCGCGAGAGCGAGATGTGGCGCACTGCAGAGGTTGTACGCCGCCTGCGCCCGGAGAATAATTGAAAGTGGAAAGTGGAAAGTTGAATGTTTAAAGTTGAATGTTTAAAGTGGAAAGTTGAAAGTTTAAAGTGGAAAGTTGCTTGCAACTTAGATGACATCCGCAGCAAACACAAACTTTCCGTTTTCCGTTTTCAACTTAATAACATGGTCTCTAAAGCTGCCTTCTGCAGGGGCTTTAGAGGCTTTTGTATTAGATATTGCGACAATAGGGATTTTCCCCTCTTTTAATAGGAAATTTCCCTTTTTATGGTGTAATTCCAACTGTATTTTTGTAGCGAGTTAATAACCCAAACACTAAGAGTTATGAAAGCGGTGAATTTTTTCAGACAGTTTGAAAGCATGTCAGTCGGGATGACAGGCAACGCTTTCCGCAAGGCAAATGCGGTTCTTTTGCTCTCTTTACTGGCTTTCCCTTTTGCGGCTGAGGCTCAGGTAGATGATGTCTACTTCGTTCCAAAGAAAGAGAAGGAGAAGGTGCTTGTTGTAAAGAGTGTAACCGAAAAGTATGTTGTCGAGGATGATGCGACACTCCGTGATGTCGATGAGTATAACAGACGATCTGTAGGTTATACCGATGACCCGGAACTCTACATCGAGGAGAACCTGACCGAAGAGTATGCAGTGGATGATTATGAGGATTATGACTATTCTACAAGAATAATCCGTTTCCGTAATCCCAACAGGGCTATAGCCAGTACAATCTATTGGGACTTGAATTATGGTTGCGGTCTTAGCGACTGGATGGTTGTAGACAATGGTTACAGCATTGACATATATCCTACAGTAAATAATCCTCTATTCATACTTGATGCTTCTTCATATGTGTGGAACTCTTTGACATATTACAACTGGAGAACATGGTACAACAGATTTTATTGGGATTACAGACCATATTGGGCATGGAACTATCCACACTACCACAGTTGCTATGACCCTTGGCATTATGGCTACGGATACTATCACCACCACTATTATGGATCACACTATGATAAATACTACAGTTCTTTGTACCGTCCACGCAGAGACCGTGCATATATACCTTCAAATGGTTCTGTAAGCGGTGGTAGGAGAACCCTGAAGGATAACAAACCATATGCAAATACGGGTGGCAGAGGCGACCGTGGCGGCAACAAGAACCGTTTTGACAATGACAAGAGAGGTGGTGTTGATTTGAGAGGTGTCAACAAGAAGAACAACAGGAACGACAAGGTTGCCGTGAACCAGGATAAGAACAAGAACGGTAAGGGTGAAAGTAATGGCAGAGTGAACCTGCGCGGAACAAACAATGACCGCAATAAGGTGAATGCCGGAACTCAGAATGGCCGTACCAAGGAGATACGTATCGGTAACCGTTCAAATAACGGAAATGAGAGAAGGAATCAGCAGGTGCGCCAGACAGAAAACAACAACAGGACACGTGGCATTACTGTTGGCGGTAACAATGGTGGCAGAGTACGTGGAAACAACCAGTCTTCCGGCAGTCAGAACCGCAACACGGTAAACCGTAGAACTCCATCTGCAAACGGCGGTTACAATCGTCCCAGCAGTACAAGTGTGACAAAGTCACGCAATACACGAGGAACTGAATCGGGTTACAGCAGTGGCAGTACACGCAGTTCACGCTCAAGCTATAGCAGCGGCAGTTCACGCAGTTCGCGTAGTTCAGGCTCAAGCTACAGCAGTGGCAGTTCACGCAGTTCTCGTAGTTCAGGATCAAGCTACAGTAGCGGCAGCAACTCACGCAGTTCCGGCGGCTTCAGCGGAGGCGGTAGTTCTCGCAGCTCAGGCGGCGGAGGCGGTGGCGGACGCAGAAGATGATGACTTTCCCGTTAGTGTATGGTGTTAATACAAGAATCTGTTAGAATTTTATTGAAAAACATTACAGTTATGAAACGCTTGGCATATATATTATTGTTGATGGCTCCGTTAGGTATGAATGCCCAGGATATGTATCAGACAGCTCCATTCATGGAGAATGACATTACAGGAACATCGCGCTTTATCTCAATGGGTGGTTCAATGGGCGCTCTCGGTGGCGATATGTCTGTTATGGGTACCAACCCTGCCGGTATCGGATTGTACAGGAGCACAGACATTGCAATAAGCGGAAGCATGAACTTCAATCGTGCAAAGGCAAATTACAATGGCAACGTGGTGAAAAGTAACAAGACTTCCTTTGACCTGGAGAACTTCGGTGCAGTGCTTGCATGCCGTCAAAATGATGGTGGCCCGATGAAATTCTTCAACGTCGGTATCGGGTATCGAAGAAAGAATGGCCTTTCAAGGGATTTCGCTATGGCCGGTCCATCTCTTGGCTACTCACAGCAGTATGCTATAAGATACTTGTATGACAATAACCCGTTCAACTTGAGCGATGCCGACTATAAATCATTCGAAGGGCTTTATTACTCTTGGTTGCCGCTGCTTGCGACATATGCGAATATAGGCGACACTGACGGAAACCTGATAACAAGGCCTGACGGCTCGTTGATATATGAACCTACAGATGTTGAGTTCGTGAGTGAGGAGCGTGGCGGAACATCGGAGGTTGACTTCAACTTCGCGACAAACTTCAACGACAGGTTCTACTTCGGTGCTACAGTGTCATTGGTCAACGTGGATTATTCAAGGAATACTGTATATTATGAGTATGATGACCAGGGTGAGATATACTCTTTGGGTAACTACAACGATGTAGAGGGTACCGGCGTAAATATCAAGATCGGTGCGATATTACGTCCTTTCAAATACTCTCCGTTCAGGCTCGGTTTTGCAGTGCACACTCCTACATGGTATAACCTGCGAAACTATTCATATGCTGATATCAGCGGTCCGTTCGGCGATTTCTATGATACAAGGGATTATGAACTCTACTATGATGTGCTTGATATAAAGAGCAAACTCAATACTCCATGGAGATTTACTGCTTCTGCAGCATATACATTCGGTAATTATCTTGCATTGAATGTAGATTACGAATATGCAGATTATACGACTGCAAGCTACAGACGCAGTGCAATAGGAAGCAGGAATGACCTTAACGAGGAGATTGAGTGCAACATGGATGAGCAGCACACTGTACGTGTAGGTGCGGAGTGTAATCTTGGCAGCGGTTTCAGCCTAAGAGGTGGTTATGTATACTCTTCGGCACCGATGAAGACAACTGCTTTCAAGGAGATGATGAATATGCCTGTGACATCTACTTCAACAGAGTTCGAGAACCGTTACGACAAGGAGATGGTTACATTGGGTCTGGGCTATCGTGGAAAGATATGGTACTTCGATATGGCATATGCGTTGCAGACACAGAAGTCTGACTTCTATCCCTATTGCGACCCTGATGTGGTGAATCCTGCTGCAAAGGTTGATTATACCGATCACTCTGTTACAGCTACATTGGGTATGAAGTTCTGATGGGATAATCTCTATTTCTTTCGCCAGAAATTGACACCGAAATATACGTTGATTACACCGAATCCATTGAGGATTGTCAATGAACTCTTGTTGTAGGAGTAGGTGTGCGAAACGAGTGATGCGCCGGCATAGTAACGACTGTTGTTGTAGACTATGGCGGCGCGTGTTATGAAATCGAAATTGATGCTGGAGAGCAGCTCCTTACTACTGCTCAGTCTCAACGAGGTGTTTTTGTAGCCTACTGCCGGAGTCATGGAGATGTTGGCAAGGAAATCCTTTGCGAAAACCCAGTTGTAACTGTATCCGAAGTTGATGCTGAAATCCTTGTATTTGATATGCTGGAACTTGAGGCCCTCGGTAAGACGTACCTGTATCTTGGGGTCGAATTTCGTGTGGTCGAAGGAAAATTCGTGCTCGTTGTATGTGAAACCGAGTATGAACGAACCTGCGCTGATTCTCTGGTTTGTAGACTGGCTGTATGCTGCCGGGTATGAGAATTTCTTGTTGTTGAATATGTAGTAGAGGTTAACGCCTTTCTGCTTTACTGTAAGACCATCGAAGTTGTGGTTGTAGTCTCTTATCTCGCTGCCGTTCTCCTTGAAACCCTTGGTGCCACGTATCTTGAAACCTTCGTCCCTCTTGCGGTAGAATAGGTCTACTCCTGCAGCGGCAGTGTAGAAACTGAAATTCAGGTCGGTCTGTGGAGCATTGCTTCCGATATCGAAACTGTAACCGAGGAAAATCCACCTCCATCCAAAATAGAGTCCTATCTTGTTGCGGCTACCGGGTGTCATTATGATGCTCTGCTTTGGATCATGAGAGGAGAAGCGGTAATAGTCATAGCAGTATGAGTATTGCGGCATCACCGTCAGGTTATAAAGGTTGGGAGAGACATATATACTGTCCTTTTCATCAAGAGTGTGCTCGATGAAGTTGCCGGTCTCGGATATGATGTTTTTAGTATAGTCGGCAATGGACTCGGTGAACGATTCAAAACTGATCTCCTTTTTCTGTGCTGCAGAATAGGATACCGAAAGAAGGATCAGCGAAACAGCAACGAACCATCTTAGCCTTGAACCGTATAAGTTGCTTTCCTGCATGAATGCCGTATCAGATTATTTTGCCGAGAATCTTGTCCAGAACCCAGTTGGTGGGGGTAGCGCTTACGCTGTCGCAGGTGCAATTGCCCTTGTGCTGCAGATGCTCTACAATGTTCCTTATAAGCGGTAACTGTACATATGTGGGGTTCGGTATGTTGAATGTGCGCGTGCCCTCTTCGTTCCGTAGTTCTATAGGCTCAAAGGTGAATACCGAGAACTTGATTGTTCCTTTGCTGCCGAAAATCTCTATGTGGTCCTCTTTTGATGATTCGTCCGAAACAAAACACCATGAACCTGATCCGGGTATTCCTGTCTCGAACTTGAAGCAGGCACTTACGGTATCTTCGGCCTTGTACAATCCTCCGCGGTTGGCGGCATAACCTTCGGCATAGAGTATGCAGCCGAACATCTCCTGGAGAAGGTCTATCTGATGTGGCGCCAGGTCGTAGAAATATCCTCCTCCGGCAATGTCGGGGATTACTCTCCAAGGGAGGTTCGCGCGGTTGTAGTCAAGGTCGCGCGGAGGTACTGAGAATCGTATCTGTACGTTGAGTACCTTGCCTATCTGCGGAAGCAGTTCCTTCACTTTAAGGAAATAGGGGAGGTATCTCCGGTAGTATGCTACAAAACAGGGGACACCGGTCTCGCGCGATATCCTGTTGATGCGTGCGCAATCCTCATAATTGGCTGCAAGCGGTTTCTCGACATATACAGGCTTGCCTGCCTTCATTGCCATGATTGCATATGTGGCATGGGATGATGGGGGAGTGGCGATGTAGACCGCGTTGACTTCGGGGTCGTCAATCAATGCCTGCGCATCGGTGTAATAGTGGGGTATGTTGTGGCGCTTTGCATAGTTTCTTGTCTTCTCCTTGTCACGGCCCATTACTGCAACGACTTCAGAACCGCGCACTACGGCAAATGCCGGGCCGCTCTTCTTCTCAGTGGCTTCACCACATCCTATAAAACCCCATTTAATGGTACTGTCCATCTCCTTATCAGTTATAGAAATTCCACGAGAGTCCGAACCACAATACTCCCTGAGTTGTGGGGTAGTGCGGAACAAGGAAGTATCTTCTGTTTCCTGTGCCTTCGTTCACATGGAAGTATTTGACGTAAAAACGTGTCTGCTTAAGCAGGAAGTTCGCATATACGCTTGCTATCGGGTAGTTTCCGATGGCAACCTTGTCGGCCTGGTTCTGCTGGACGAACTGTCCGAGTGCAGGGGAGTAGTCAGGTGCATAATATTCGGTGAAATACCTTACATCTGCTCCTATCTCGGTATTGAGGACCTTGGCTATCTTGAACTTGAGGAACAGGTTGGCATACATGTTGAACTCTGGCAACGGAAGTACGCTCTTGTTGCTGCTGTTCTGGTAGGTGAACTCTGTATTCAGGTTGAAGATTCCGAATGTGAAATCCTGCTTGAGTGTCGCTGTCAACACCTGTATGTTATCGCTCTCCTGGGCAACAGAAAGAGCGTTGAGGAACTTGCCGGGAGCAATCTCCTTTGAGTTGTTGGCAATGTAGGTGTAGTTCTTTATGTTCTCTACTCCTACCGTGATCCTTGTACGGGATGAGGGTATATGTATCTCTCCGCCTATGCGTGTCTTGAACTCCTTGTCAAGGTTATCTTTGTCCCACCAGTAATGTTCAGAGTGGAAGTGACGGTAGTAGAACGATGGACGGTTGTTCTTTATGAAAGCGAATGCCTTGAGTTTGACATCCTTCTTCCATAATTTGAAATTGAAGTCGAGATTGCCGTCAATGGAGAAGGCTCCGATATCATCACCGGTCAGTGCGGCTTCTCCCTCTACATTATATCGGAACGACTCCCATCTGTTGCTGGAAATGGTACCTCCGACAGAGAGAATATGCTCATTGTATTTGCGTCGGTACTCTCTTGCGCCTGATGTTGTGTCGGGCAGCGCGTAGCGGTTATACCTGTATGATGCGAAAGCCTTTATGTCGGCAAATGCCCATTTGCTGAATCCTTCACAGAGCGATAGTTCGATCCTGTTGCTTATGCTCAGATGCTTGGTGTTGTCTGTGGAGTCGTAAGGCAGATATGTGTCGGCATAGAACCCGACGGGTTGCCTGTAGTTGATGAACTCTCTGTTGTTGTGCCTTACGTCGGCGGTATGAGTGATTCTGGCAACAGGAACAAAACGGGTGATGAGTGAGTCTGTTGTCACTCCTGTGGTGTCGATGTATGCCTGCTCCTTGTATGAACCCAGATTGTAGTTGTGGGTGAAGTAGAGCGAAAGAGCCTTGTTACGGTTCCAGGTCTTGTCAAAATTGACCGGTATGTCTGTTGTGCCGAAGTTGCTGTTAGAACCGTCGGTCTCCTCGGGGCGGGTTATGTAGCGGTCATCTGTGATACCGCCGTTCTCGGCCTGTTTCAGGTGATAACTGCTTGCCAGCAGATGATAGTTGTAGCGGTCGCTGCGGTAGAACGAGAATAGCGAGAAATTCATCTGCGAGCTTGCCTGATTGTCGTATCTGCCGCGTGCGTACAGGTAGTCGAACAGGAATCCTGCACCGAAATGTTTGCCTGCATTGGTGGTGAAATAGGCCCTGAAACGGTCATCGCCATCAACCTTGTTGCCTGATGAGTGGTAGGTCAGGTTGGTGTAGGGCGATTTTGTGTCGGTAAAGATGAAACGTCCCGGTTCCGTAACGAAATAGTCATAGGGCTGCAGGAAATCGAATGTCGTCTCAGTGGGCCTGTTGAAGAATATTCTTGTCTGTCTTGGTGTTCCCATGTTGCCCAGGAAGTTGTACTCGCCGTTGATGCCTTCGGTAAGATGTGTGTTCTGGAACATGTGCTGCATGGTGTCGGCATCAATGGATATGACCTCGCCGTTTTTTGCATTGATGTGCCATTGATGTATCTCTTTGGGGACATTGAGTTCCTTCTTTGTGGAGTCCTTCTCGTTTTTTTTGAAGGGGCTGAATGTCTCGCCGCTTCCGAATCCGCTTTTGTTGTTTTCCTCAAGCTGATGGCTCTGGATGTGCTGTCCGTAAAGGGATACGGGCAACATCATGAGCAGTATGTAGAGTAACTTCCTTGTCATTGATGCAACGATGTGTCGGGGGTCAGTTTACAAAGCGGAGTATGAACTCGAAAACCTTTATTGCCAGCGTCGTGAAACCTACGTACATGAATGTAAGACCATTTCCATAGGCGAAATAGATGATGAATGTGACAACGGCTCCAATCAGGAATGCGATGTTCAGTATGAATCTTATTCTGTCGATCAGTCTCATTTTACTTTGAGTTTAGTTCTTTTTCAAGCTCTTCAATCAGCTGATTCTTGAGGTCGATGGTCTTGCGACGGAATTTGCCTTCGAACTTCTTCAGTTTCTCTTTTTTGTCGAATGCCATATCGTCTGTAATCCACTCCTCGGCTTTCATGTTCTTCATTCCGCCATTCTCTGCTTCGTCGTCATACCAGTATGTGATGCGCGACATGTTGAACCTGCAACCGCCGTCCTTAGATTCGATGGTAAGGTAATAGTAGATTCTTGCTCTGCTGAGGACAAATGCGTTCTGTTTGAAAACGATGTACTCCTCGGCTTTGAGTATTGTTGTACCTTCTGTATCGCTCTCATATTCGTGGGATGCAATTACGTTCGGCTGGACATATCTCTCTTTTATCCAACCTGTGACTTTCTCGTCGACCTGGTCTGCTGAAAGCCCGTCGGCCTTGATGAACTCTTCGAATGTCACGCGTCCGTTGACAACGGGAACTGCACCTTTCCGGTACTGTGTCTCAACGGTCTTGTCCTTTTTCTTGAAGAGTTGTGCACTTGTAGGGATAGCCAACAGCGCGAGGATTATGAGGGGAAGTAATCTTTTCATATTGTTCGGTCTTTATTTATTTCGCGAAGATAATACAAAACTGAAAAGAAAACAAGTTTATTCCGCTACTCTGTGTGGGTTTAACATTGGCAATTGTATAAGTCTTATGGGGCAGGGAACCGGCTTGTCAAAAATCATCGTAAAATTCTTGTTAATGCACGCAAGATATATTATTTTTGCAAGGCAATATATGTGCGATTATGAGAAAGCAGTCAAATAGAGAATCCGATTTCTGGAAAAAGACAAAGAAGGCAGCGTCTGTAAAGTGGAAACATTTCAAAAGGAAAGTTTCCAAGTTCTTTACTCCGAAACGCAAGAAGAATTTACTGATTATTTCATGCAATCTGTTGGCTATGCTTGCGGTTGCATTCCTTGTCCCATACCTGACGCTTAATTGGATAGACGATTATACAAAGCATGGCGAGGTTATTGAAGTACCTGATTTGTCGGGTAAGACATTGGCGGAGGCTGAAAAGATACTTGCCGGGGAAAAATTGGGGTATACCGTCATAGAGAAGAAGTTTAAGGAGGGCCACAAGAAAAATGAGGTTCTTGAGCAATATCCAAGAGCGCGTAAGTATGTTAAGGAAGGACGAAAAATAGCATTGGTTCTTAATACGGCAGAAAGACCAAAATATATGATTCCGGATGTTATCGATGGCAGTTCTTATCGTCAGGCTGTGCATCGTCTTGCCGGTGAAGGCTTTGTCGTGAACAAGGTCGATACCATCAGTGGAGAACGAGACTGGGTGTATGGACTAAAATATAATGGCCAGGAGCTTTCTAATGGTATGTTGGTACCACGTGGTGCTGAACTTACGATTGTCATAGGTGGCGCTATGGAGAAAGATACGATCAATGAAATCGTGATCGATCACTCATATTTTGAATAATCTGGAGCTGTAGTTAAATGTGTAGTCTGGAATGTCCCGAAGAACTGGATGAACTGTTTGTCGATGGAGACGGACTTGATGCGGAAGAGACCTTGTTCAAGGAGATAAGGCTTGTAGCTGATAAAGGTCAGTCGCCTGTGCGTATTGACAAGTTTCTTGTTGACCATGTTGCAAACACTTCGCGCAACAGGATACAACAGGCTGCCGATTCAGGTGCAATTTCGGTGAACGGAAAGGTTGTCAAGAGCAATTATAAGGTAAAGCCTCTTGATGAGATTGTGATAACCTTTGACACTCCGGCATATGACAATACGATTGTCCCCGAAGATATTCCGCTTGATGTTGTCTATGAGGATGACGTGCTTATGGTGGTGAACAAACCGGCAGGTCTGGTTGTTCATCCCGGATGTGGAAACAGCCACGGTACCCTTATCAATGCAGTGGCATGGCATCTCAAGGAGAATCCTGATTTTGACCCCAATGATCCTCAGGTAGGTCTCGTTCATCGTATCGACAAGAATACTTCCGGTCTTCTGGTTGTGGCGAAAACAGCCGCCGCCAAGGCTCATCTTGGTATGCAGTTCTTCAATAAAACCACGAAAAGGACATATAATGCGGTGGTGTGGGGTAATGTCAAGGATGATTCGGGTACCGTAGTGGGGAATATAACCCGTAATCCCCGTAACCGTTTGCAGATGTGTGTCTCTCAGGATGAGAATGTCGGTAAATATGCTGTTACCCATTATCGTGTGCTGGAGAGACTTAGCTATGTCTCTTTGGTGGAGTGTAATCTTGAGACCGGGCGTACACACCAGATAAGGGTTCACATGAAGCATATCGGGCATATACTCTTCAATGACGATGTGTATGGCGGTGATGAGATACTTAAGGGAACGAATTTCAGCAAATACAGCCAATTTGTGCGCAACTGTTTCAAACTTTGTCCGCGTCAGGCGCTTCATGCAAAAACGCTCGGTTTTGTCCATCCGGTGACAGGGGAACAGATGTTCTTCGATTCCGATCTTCCTCAGGATTTCGTTTCTATGGTAGATGCATGGCGTAAATATTCAAGTGCCAGCGCAAGCTATATCGAAAACTGAAAAGTTTTTCGCTTTATTTGACGGTCATTCCTTTTAGCTTGTCAAGATTACCGTTGAACAGGTTCATGTCAACCTTATGACCTATTCCGGGAATCTCTTCGTTGTCGGTGTATTGCCAGATATCCCATCTGTCGGTGTCGGGCTTGTCTACATAATAGTGAGCGACCCAATACGGATAGTTGTCGTAGAACTTGTCGTTGAGATATTTCTTTCTGTATTCGGGGCTTGAATATATTATGGGCTTGATTCCATAATGTCCTTCCAAGGCGAGTATAAGCCCTTTGAGTTCGATGTTGAATGCCTCTTTGTCTTTCGGAACTTCCTCTACATCCACCATCGGGGGGAGATCGCCTTTTTCGAGGGTTACGTTCTTTATGAACATGTTGGCTTGCATGCTTCCGGTTGAGCCTTCGGTGAAGTAGTGGTATGCCCCTCTCATGAAACCATGATCTTTCGCTTTCTTCCAATTGCTCTTGAATTTGGGGTCTCTGAGGTCTTTGCCTTCAGAAGCTTTCATGTACACGAAGTAAATCGGGGTTCCTTTGGGGTTGCTTCTTTTCAGTTCTTCCCAGTCGATTTTTCCTTGGTAACGGGAAATGTCAATGCCGTATACGCCTGTGGGGAACTGAAGGTGCGTGGTGGTTTTGTCCTCGGCAAAACGGAAGAATAGTTTTTTGAAGATAAGATGATATGCAACGAATATCAGTACCGATGCTATAAGTACGGCTATAGCAGTCTGCACCCACCGTTCTCTTTTGTGTGATTTGTTTTTACGTGGTGAACGACGGCGGGAAGAAGATTTCTTCCTCCCGCCGATTTTCTTTAAGACTTTTCTTGCGTCAGACATCTATTATTTCTGCTGCTCAAGAGCAAGTGTCTTTGTTGTCTGGTCGCATACCTCTGTAGGTCCGAAGTACTGGATTGGACCGGGATATACGTAGCATGTCTCCTTTGCCCAAAGCTCTCTGTTTGCAGCAAATGTCTTGAATGGAGCACCATTGAGGTCAACAAGTGCCTTCTGGATAACCGGCTTCATCTCGCCGTGGCGACGCTCCATATTCATCATCATGGTGATGGGGATGCCGCCTGCAATCCACTCTGCTGCAGGAGCTGTGGTGTTGCGGATAGATGACATGTAACCGGTCTTGCCTGCAGCGATGAGCTGTGAAGCGTTGTAACCGAGTGCGTAGCAGTAGTCTGCGTCGTAGTTAGAAGGAGCTGCGCAACGTCCCTCGTAACCGAAGAAGTGGTGCTGTGGGTTGAATTTGCCTACATACTTGCCTTCGGCCTTCCATGCAGCGAGCTTGTTTGCAACCATCTCTGACAAGAGCTTCTCTGTCTCGATGAGTGATACCTGTACGTTGCCGTGTGGGTCGCGGTCCATTGTCAGCTGGCGTGCAACACCTGCAGGGAGGCTTGCGTAAACCTCTGCATTCTCTTTAGAGAGCAGGTTGATGATGTACTGGCGCTGCTCCTCAGGTGCAACAGCTGCATACTCCTCTCCCTTGTGTGCCAACAGGTCGTTGAGCTCTGCGATAAGTGCCTTCATTGCAGGAACGAACTCGATGAGACCCTCGGGGATGAGGACTGTACCGAAGTTGTTGCCGGCTGCAGCGCGGTCTGCTACTGCCTGTGCGATTGCTGTAACGATGTTGTCGAGTGAAAGAGCCTTCTGCTCAACCTCCTCGGAGATGATACAGTAGTTGGGCTGTGTCTGCAATGCGCACTCAAGTGCGATGTGAGAAGCTGAACGGCCCATCAGCTTGATGAAGTGCCAATACTTCTGTGCTGAGTTACAGTCGCGCTGGATATTGCCGATAACCTCTGAATATACCTTACATGCTGTGTCGAAACCGAAAGATGTCTCGATGTATGCGTTCTTGAGGTCGCCGTCGATAGTCTTAGGACAACCGATAACCTGTACGCCGGTGTTCTTTGCAGCGTAGTATTCTGCGAGGACACATGCGTTGGTGTTAGAGTCGTCACCACCGATGATTACGAGTGCCTTGATGCCGAGCTCCTTGATAATCTCAAGACCCTTGTCGAACTGTTCGGTCTTCTCGAGCTTTGTACGGCCGGAACCGATGATGTCGAAACCGCCGGTATTGCGGTATGCGTCCATGATTTCGGCTGTAATTTCCATGTACTTGTGGTCAACGAGACCTCCGGGGCCCATGAGGAAACCGTAGAGACGGCTGTTAGGGTTGAGTCTCTTTACACCGTCGAAGAGACCTGCAATGACATTGTGTCCGCCAGGTGCCTGACCGCCTGAAAGGATTACGCCCACGTTGATTGCGGGATACTCAGTTGCCTCGCCGCCCTTCTCGAATGTAACGATTGGCAGACCGTAGGTGTTGGGGAACATAGCCTTGATGGCTTCCTGGTCTGCTACAGACTCGGTTGCTGCACCTTCACAAAGTTTAACTGTCTCTGTAAGTGCCTGAGGCAACTTTGGCTGGTAAGCAGCCCTCGCTTGTTGTAATGCGCTGATTTTCATGTCTTATTAAAATAAAAAGTAAAAATAAATCAGTAAAGTATTCCAATATGCTTCAAAAGGAGTGCCTGAGATGTGGTAACACAATCAATTTGGACGTGCTGTGGCGCGCCTTGCATATTATTGGCAAATTTCGCTTTTTTTTGTGAATTTAAAAAGCTGTTCGTGCTTTTTTTATATAATATATTATAAATTATCCTTTTTTTATTGTGTCTTTTTGTATTTGTCATATAAATTGAGTATCTTTACAACAGAGAAACGGCGGATTGCCGTTATTTGTAATCTTAATAAATATATATTATGGCAAGTAGAAGAGATTTGAAGAAAGTCATTACATTCGTAGTTGATGAGATTGCAACCGAGGCATTTATCGTATCGTACAGGGCAGAGGGAAACACAGATGAGTGGGTTGCCCTTTTCAATAGGATATTTGCGCTCTCAAACGAATATATCGCTCGCGTTAACCATGTGGAACCGGGTATGCCGGCAAGGCAGTATTTCAACACTCTTTGCGATTCATTCAACGCGGATGCCAAGGCTTTGCTTGATGAAGTGAACGCATTGGCTAAGAAACAGTGATGTCATGCGTCGCATATTGGTTGCTTTAACGGCAATTGTTTGCGGAATAACGGTTTTGTCGGCACAGGGGGTCGGCAAAACCGTTGAACGTTCTATCCAGAACTACTTCAAGGAGTACAAATCGGATAGGACCACGTTGACCAACCCGGGGCTCGACAGCAAAAGACGTGACAAGATTGTCGTGAATACAAGCAAAAAGTTGGTTACGATATTCTGTAATGAGGCATTCTCCGGTCAGGCTTTTACACCGGAATTGGTTGATAAGATATATGATGATATACGTGAACTCTTGCCTTCAAAATACAGGAATTACAAGATAAGGGTCGAGTACAAGAAAATGTCCATCGACGAGAGGATTCCCAATGTATACCGCGAGGATAATGTTGATGAGGATAGGCTGTGGGGTGATGTCGAGTACGAGGGTGAACCTTGGGTAAAGAATATTTCGCGTCCATATGATGTAAAGAAGGGACTTTCCGGACGTCATATCGTGATGAGGCAGAGCCATGGAAATGTATATTCTGTGGCGAATGATATGTGGTCGTGGCAGCGCCCGAGACTCTTCTGTACAGTAGAGGATCTTTTCACTCCTTCTATCGTCATGCCATTCCTGATTCCTATGCTTGAGAATGCCGGAGCATTGGTTTATACACCTCGTGAGCGTGACAAGCAGGTAAATTGTGTAATAGTGGACCGTGATTCAAATACCAAAGGGTCGCGCTATCTCGAGAAAAACGGGAAGAACAATAACTGGAAACAGTTCTCTGAAGGTTTCGCCGATAAGAACAAGATTTATCACGATAAGGAGAACCCGTTTGAAATGGGCACTTCAAGGGTGGTGAACACAGTTACGGGGAACAAGAAAGAGACCTCTGAGGCTATGTGGAGCCCTATGATTCCTGAGGATGGGTATTATGCGGTGTATGTGTCATACCGTAGTTTTGATAATTCTGTACCGGATGCCCTTTATACAGTAAAGCATAGCGGAGGAGAGACAAAGTTCCATGTGAACCAGACAATGGGTGGTGGTACATGGGTCTATTTGGGTACATTCCATTTTGAAGAAGGGGCTATGGATGGCCAGTGTGTTGTTCTCAGCAATTCAAGCAAACACAAAGGTGTTGTAAGTGCCGATGCCGTACGCTTTGGCGGTGGAATGGGCAATGTCGCACGTGGTCCCGGCGATAAGACCAGCGGTTTTCCGCGTCATCTTGAAGCGACGAGGTACAGTTTGTTGACAAGCGGTTTCCCTTATGAGGTATATTCGCCGTTGCAGGGTGAGAATGATTATCGTGAAGATATACTCTGTTTCGGTGGCGCTGTCAATTATCTGACAGGAGGTTCGGTATTCAATCCTGATTCTGCCGGGCTCAAAGTTCCTTTCGAGCTTGCATTCGGTTTCCATTCCGATGCCGGAATAAACAAGGATAGGGTGCATGGATCATTGGGTATTGTCACGACAGACCACAATGATAGGGTGTTGCCTACCGGACAATCACGAATGATGTCAAGGGACTTGATATCGTCATTGTTGAATAATGTTCAGGATGACCTGTCGGAACATTACTCCATGCAGTGGCCGGTGCGCGGAATCCTTGACCGTAATTATGGCGAGACACGTGTTCCACTGATACCTTCGGTGATTTTAGAGTCACTCTCGCATCAGAATTATGCCGATATGGTGTATGGTCATGATCCCGATTTCAAGTTTATGCTTGCACGTTCGGTGTATAAGTCTATTCTCAAACATCTTGCATATGTGCATGGACGTGACTATGTTGTCCAGCCGTTGCCGGTAAGCCATTTCTCTTTGACAGTTGCCGACGATGATGAGTCTGTATTGCTTAAATGGAGACCGCAAACCGATCCTTTGGAACCTACTGCGAAGCCCAAGAAGTATGTCGTGTATACAAGGAAGGGCGATGGCGGTTTTGATGACGGCATTGTCGTGGACAAGAACAGTGCCTCGTTGCCGATAGAAAAAGGCGTGACATATGGTTTCAAAGTAACAGCCTTGAATGATGGCGGGGAGAGTTTTCCCTCAGAGATTCTTTCCATGTGTATTCACAAGAAAGAGAAAGGACGTGTACTTGTAGTGAACGGCTTTCATCGATTAAGCGCTCCTTATACGATATCAGATTCAGAGAACATGGGTTTTGATATGGAACGTGATCCGGGTGTCCCGTATATGCAGACAATGGAGTATTGTGGTCAACAACTCGATTTCAATTCAGAGAATACCCAGTCGGAGACCGGGTGGGGATTGAGCGATGAACGTTACGAGGGTGTGGCCATTGCGGGCAATACTTTTGATTATCCGGCTATTCATGGTAAGGCACTTGTTGCAAACGGAATGTCGTTTGTGTCATGTGGAAGCGAGGCTGTGATGAGCGGTTCGGTAGATATGTGCGACTATAAGGTGGTGGATCTAATTCTGGGTACTGAAAAACAGGGTGGAAAAGGCTCTTATCTGGGATACAACCGTCCTTACAAGACTTTCCCTAAAGAACTGCAGGAGAAGATAAAAGCGTTCTGTAAAAAGGGTGGCGGATTGTTTGTGAGCGGTTCGTATATCGGAAGTGACATGACGAAGAACAAGGAGGACAGAGAGTTTATACGTGAAGTCCTGCATTACGATTATGCCGGTTCTATGCAGAATCTTTCAGAGAACAAGGTTAAGGGTAGTGGAGGCGCATCATTTGCGTTCCCAAGAAGGGTAAACAGTGAGTGTTATGCGGTTTCGCGTCCTGATATTCTTCTGCCCCTGGAGGGTGCATTCCACTCATTTGTATATACCGGTAGTTTGCAGGGTGCAGGTGTTGCTTATGCCGATGACTATCGTGTGCTCTCTACAAGTTTTCCGTTTGAGGCTGTTGAGGGTGAAAAGAAACGTTCCGATCTTATGAAGGCAATTATGCAATTCCTGATGAGAAAGTGATGGCGGTGTATTTTGTAAATCCTTAAAATCCTAAAGGAACTGTGTCTATTTTTTTGACACAGTTCCTTTAGGATTTATTTATGTTAACTTGTTCCAAAGGTCAATGGTCGTTTCCTTATAAATATCAGCCAATTCGGTTATTCCTTCCCAAGCGCCATCGGGTATGCTCAACATTATGATTGACAGGTTAAGTATCCAAGCCGTGGGCAAGAACATTGCAGAACGGAGATATCCGGTATTCTTCAAATCTGTCTGGCGCGGTCTGGTTTCCATGATATAACAATTTATGTGCAGTGCCAGGGTAAAACCTATTATGATGTCAAAGACAAAGAACCATGACTCGTCACCTATGAGCCTAAGCAAGAGAAATGCGAATGTATATATTGGAAGACAGTAAGGTGCAAGTGCAATGAAAATGTCTCCTACCATTCCTTTGCTGTGGAATACGACACCGCTTGTGCGTGTGGCATTGAATGATATTATCTTCCTGAAGAACATTGTACCCACAATTGCATGTGTCAGTTCATGGGTGAATACCCTTATGAGACTCTCGCGCGACGCGACAAGGAATCGTGCGCACAAAAGGTAGGCACCCATACCGCACAGAATCCACTTGTATACAAGGGGGTCTCTAATGACTTTGCCGTAAATCTCAGGTGATGCGGCAAAGACAATGATCATTGCTGTCAAGATAAGTGGGTATGATATCAGTTTCATCAGTTTGCTTTTCTTGATTATTCCTTCAAAGCCTTGCCTTCGGAAAATGCTTTGCCTGCAACTGCTCCCAATGTCATGTATTTGTAGTTGACCGGATCGTATGTAACCGGTTGTAGCTTTGCGGGGTCGATATTGCCGTTTGTGAGAATGCTTTCGTCGGCACTTACATTTACTATGCGTCCTACAAGAAAGTTGCTCTCCTCTTCATATGATACAAATTCGCACTCTACAGCCATGGGCAACTCTTCGATAAGCGGTGCGTTTACATATTCTGCTTTTACAGCATGAAAGCCTGCGCGTGTAAGCTTGTCGGCGACCTTGTTGCCCGAAACAATACCGATGTAGTCACAGGGGGTAATCTGCGAGGCTGTTGCAATACTTACGGTGAAAGCCTTTGTTTCGAGAATATTCTTAGTTGTCTTATGTCCCTCGCTAAGGCAAATGCCGATTTTGTCATCGGTATATATTCCTCCCCATGCAGCAGTCATTGCATTGGCATTGCCTGCAGCGTCGTATGCAGCAACAATAAAAACCGGCATAGGGTAGAGCCATGTCTTGCTTCCGAAATTCTTTCTCATTGTACCATATTTGTTTGTTGACAAAAATAGTTCATCATTTTTGGAATTGCAAATAATCGGGCTTATCTTCGCGTGTAATAATTTAAAATGGATTTTTATGAAGATAAGGATTTTTTCTGTTTTCGCACTTTTGCTTGCGCTCTTGAGTAGTTGCAATGCTGCATCAGGTGAAGCAAAGAAGGATAGCGTGCAGAATAGTGAAAACATGCAGGTTGAGAAAAAACCGGTTGTGTATATGACCAAGGAGATAACTCCTGAATCATTGGTGAAGATATATGAGGCTTTGGGTGTTGCTCCGACCGGCAAGGTTGCTGTCAAGATTTCTACTGGTGAGCCCGGTGGACATAATTTCCTGCAGCCTTCGCTTATCAAGGGACTTGTTGAAAAGGTGAATGGTACGATAGTGGAGTGCAATACTGCGTATAAAGGACCTCGTTTTGAGACCGAGACGCACATGAAGGTGTTCGAGGATCATGGCTTCGCAGCCATTGCACCGGTGGATTTGCTCGATGGCTATGGTGAGGTCAAGATTCCTGTGAAGGATACAACTCATATAAAGTATAATATTGTAGGTGAGAATATGCTCAACTATGATTGGATGGTGAATCTTGCGCATTTCAAGGGCCATGCGATGGGTGGTTTCGGAGGTGTGCTCAAGAACCAGTCTATCGGTGTGGCATCTGCCAACGGCAAGGCTTATATACACTCAGCCGGAGCAATAGAGGATAAGGAACTCATCTGGAAACATACAGCTGAGCAGGATAAGTTCATTGAGGCTATGGCTGCTGCGGCGCAATCTGTACATGACCACTTCGAGGGACGCGTGATATATATAAATGTGATGAATAATTTGTCGGTTGACTGTGATTGTGATTCAAGTCCTGCCGACCCCGAAATGAAGGATGTCGGTATTCTTGCTTCGCTTGACCCTGTGGCTCTTGATCAGGCATGCGTTGATTTGGTTTTCAACTATCCTTCAACTGATGAGGACAATGCGGCAGCTCTTATCGAACGTATAAATTCACGTCACGGTGTGCACATTCTTGAACATGCAGCAAAGATAGGTCTTGGTTCAAGGGTGTATGAACTCAAGAGCATTGACAAGTGATGAAGAGATTGGCTATTACTGTTGTTGTTATGACTTCCTGCATCTGTGCTTTGGCACAGATGCAATGCATTGATACATTGGCGGTGTGTTCTTCGGTTGAGAGAATTATGGCAGATTATCCTCATGCAACTCTGCAGGATATATACAAAAGCTTCTTTCAGGATAGATTCGGTCCGGGACATATTGTGCCCGATTCTTCACGTGCGGCATTGTATCTGAAACAGGAACTTGAAACGGTTGATAATGTTGATGTCCCTCTTTATGAACCGACAGGATACGAGGGGAACTATTACCGTGTGGCGCTGGCAACGGTTGCAAGTGGTAAAATCTCATTCGAAGCATATCTTTCAGCTTTTCTAAGGAGTGTGGATGATGTTCAGGCTGTCGATGTGGGAGTGTGGGAAAAGGAATGGGATGTCATTGAGGGAGTAATAAGGGCAATGGCACTGCCGTTGCCTGGTTTTGAGGATGATTCAGCCGCAATTAAGGAACTCCTGTCAAGTGGATATTATGCAGTGCATCATAGCGAAGAGTATAATAAGGAATATGATCCTCATTATCGTATAATATCAAAGGAGATATTTGAAAAAGAGATATTGCCTTTGATTGTGGAGTAATTAAGTATGATATTTAAGAATCCAATTAATGTCACATGAAAAAGTCTATATGTTTACAGTGTTTATTTCTTTCATTGTGTCTGTTGTTCCTCTTTTGCAACAATTCTTGTTCAAAGCCGGAGGAAAAGCGCACTCTTGAATCGGAAATTGAGGGAATCAATAAGATCTGTCCCTATTCATTAGGCGGAATTGGTGAAATAACAAGTGCTGAAATTGACAACGGAAATCTGCTCTATAATATATCCGTAAAGCAAGGGGCGATAAATCTTGAAACTCCTGATTTGCATAAGAAAAGTATGAAGGATATGCTGTCCAATCCAAATAAGGATATGAAGCAGATGCTGGAACTTCTTGTCAAGGAAAACCATGGATTATCTTATGCTCTCACTGAAGAAGGAACAGATAAAACAATGAAGATTAATTTCACGGCCGAGGAGATAAAGGAACTGAAATAGTGTCTTGAAATCTTCGCAGAAAAAATATAATAAATGAAATTGAATATTCGGAAAGCAACTGCAACCGATGCGTCATTTGTAGCCAAAGTGGTACTTATGGCATTGCATTATGACGAGACTCATCCATTTTATGAGATTTTCAAGGAACTTGCGGCACGCACCGATGCGCAATACAGCTATTGCAATGCATTAATAGCTGAGGTTGACGGAGTGCAGGCCGGGGCAATCGTGGGTTATGACGGTGCCCGTCTGCAGGAACTTCGCGAGCCATTGATGGCTATCGTAAGAGAACGCCAAGGGCGTGAACTTGAGATTGAGGATGAAACCTCTGCAGGGGAGTACTATCTCGATTCATTGGCGGTTTTGCCCTCTTTCCGCGGAATGGGAGTTGGTGGCAAACTGCTTGCTGCTGCGCGCGACAACGCTTTTGAAGAGGGTTTCGACAAAGTGGGGTTGTTGGTGGATTCCGCCAATCCGCGTGCAGAGAAACTTTATACTTCGCTTGGCTTCAGGAGGGTGAATGCTACAAAGTTCCTGGGATTGGATATGTGGCATATGCAGGCGCAACGGAAATTTGACAAATGATTTTGTTGGGTAATAATGTGGTCATATGATTCAACATCTTCTGCTTCCGCTTGTTTGCGATCGTTTCACGAATGATGCGCGTTACCGCGAAGGGCATCTGCGCGTCGTCAATGCTTTGCCATCGCGTAAGGTGTTGGGCTTGCATACTCCAAAGATGAAACTTATGGCAAAGCAACTGTCGCGATGCGGTGGTGAGGTGCTTATGCCTGATGGAGGTCGTACCGGTTGCTGTAATGGCCGTGAAGTCATACACTGTTTTGAGCAGTATCCTTCGGAAGCACTATGTTATGAGGAGTGCGTAATCTGGGGCTTTCTTATCAATCTGGAGAAGTGTACTGTTGAAGAACGCTTTTCCATGTTGTCGCGATTTGTCCCTGTTATGGACAATTGGGCTGTTTGTGATGCGTACTGTGCTAATGCCAAATGGATGGCGCGTCTCTCAAAGGATCAATTGTGGAACTTTCTGCAACAGTGGTTCTCTTCGGGACGCGAGTTTGAGGTGCGCTTTGCGATTGTCTCCTCACTGTGCTATCTCCTATGCGATGATTGGATTGATTTTGTTTTCGCCAGAATAGAGGTACTGGACTATACAATGATTTTATCGGAATACCGTACGGTAAAGGGTAAACCCAAAAGTGTACAGGAAGGGAGCGTACAGGGTATATCTCCCTATTATGTGCGTATGGGAGTGGCATGGCTGTTTGCGACCGCATTGGCGAAATACCCCGAGAAGACCCGCTCTTTTGTCTCTACCTCGGCTCTGCCGGCAGATGTGGTAAAACTATATGTCCGCAAGGCACGTGAGTCTTTCAGGACAAAGAACGTTACGCCTTTGGAAACTGCCTGAATTTCTAAAGAGGCTAAAAAGCCTAAAAATAGATCCTTTTATACAGTCTCTCTACAAAAGCGGGTGACCCTTTTACTTTTGGGTCACCCGCTAAAAAACGTTATTACCAGTAAACTTACTGTCGTTATCATTCTTCCTCATTCTCTTTCTTTGGAGTGTATCGGCTATTGAGCTCGTCGATTATCTCGTTTGTTATGTCAAGCGACTTGTTGGCATAGAGTATGTTTTCGTTATATTTTGCGAGTATGTAGTCATAACCTTTCCTGCTATTGTATTGGGTTATGAAATTTGTGATGGAGTCTCTTATTTCCTTGTCCTTGGCATGAGCCAATTTGTTGAACTCATCCATCTCTGTCGTTCTGAATTTTACGAGTTCCTCTTCTTTACCGATTATTATATTTGTTATCTCCTTATATTCCTGGAATGTATTGGCATCAACCCTTCTGCTTCTGTATCTGTTAATCTCATTGCTTTTTCTTCTGAGCTTTTCTTTTATAAGTCCTTGTTTTTGGATTAGCTCCTTGTTTGTGTCGATGGCAAAATTGTACTTGAGGATAATGGAATCTATGTCGGCATATACAATCCTTATCCCGACGATTGAATCCGGTTTAAGATTTCTTACATTGTTGTCATTGCAATTGTTGTCAAAATTGTCACATTGTGTAAAAAAGAAAATGGCGACAATGGACATAAGTAGCCATTTTGGGGCACTTGTTATATTCTTGCCGGATAAGTTCTTTATGGTGTTTTTCATGGTTCTGTTGTTCTTTGGGTTATCTGTTCTCCTTTACTCTCATGGGGTTCTCCCTGCGTGCATCCCTGTCTTGGGACTGTACGCATTTGATGCCCCTTTTGCGCATATGCTTGTTCCCTCCTACATGTAGATTGGGAAAGCGTCCGTTTTTCTTGATCAATATGGTGATTGCCAGTAAAACTATGCTTATAGCAATAATTAACAGTGTAAAAAGAAAAGTCTTGACCATTATTATTATATTTGTAATCACATATCAGATGATTTGTGATTGTGATGTGTGTCATAAATTTGTGCAAATATAGTTTTTTTGCCCGTTCGTCTCTAAGATGTTTTGGTGAAAAAAAGCAAAAAGTTGTTGGCGAAAGAATCGTATAATGCAATTTTAGCGTTTTTTAAGAGTGTTAACTGATAAATTGATTGATATGGAAAAACTACAGTTGCAGCCACAGGCTGTGTTTGATTATTTTTTGCAGATATGCCAGATACCGCACGGTTCAAAGAATGAGGCTCAGATTTCAGCATTTCTTCAGGATTTCGGTAAAGGACTCGGCTATGAGACAATTGCCGACAGTGTAGGCAATGTGCTGATTAAGAAACCTGCTGTTCCTGGTTACGAGAACCGCAAGACTATAATCCTTCAGAGCCATATGGATATGGTGTGCGACAAACGCCCTGATGTGGAGCATGACTTTACAAAGGATGCGATAAAGCCTTATGTTGACGGTGAGTGGCTCAAGGCTCAAGGGACAACTCTTGGCGCGGATAACGGAATTGGCGTGGCTGCGGCTATGGCTGTCCTTGCTGACAAGACATTGAAACATGGTCCGGTAAATTGCCTTTTTACTATTGATGAGGAGACCGGGCTTACAGGTGCCGAGGCCCTCTCTCCGGAACTTCTTCAGGGTGATATCCTTGTAAACCTTGATTCAGAGGATGAGGGCGAGATGTTCATCGGTTGTGCCGGTGGTGTATGCAACTATGCCGAGTTCAAGCATATGTGGACAACAATAGCCGGCAATATGTTCTTTATGAAAGTGGATATCAATGGCCTTACCGGAGGACATTCGGGAGATGATATAAACAAGAACCGTGCTAATGCCAACAAACTGCTGGCCCGTTTCCTGTTGAGTATCGCTGAGAAGTATGAGTTCTATCTATGTGATATATCAGGAGGCAGCTTACACAATGCCATTCCACGTGATGCATCTGCGGTGTTTGCCGTACAGAGTGCCGACAAGGAGTCTGTGCGTGTCGATTTCAATGTTTTTGCAGCGCAAGTGCAGGATGAGTACAGTGCAACAGAACCAGATATGCGCTTCACGCTTCAGAGCACCGACCCTGTCAAGCGTGTCATAGACCCGGCTGTAGCCAAGAAACTTCTGCGTTCTCTGCATTCTGTATTCAATGGTGTCTTTGCAATGAGTCAGGATGTCCCGGGGCTTGTAGAAACATCAAGCAACCTTGCATCGGTAAAGCGTACAGGCGACAATCTCATTCTTGTTACCACAAGCCAGCGTAGCTCAATCGAGTCGGCGCGCGATAATGTCTCTTCTGTCGTGCGCACTGCATTTGAACTCGGTGGTGCGAATGTGGTTACCAAAGGGCAATATCCTGGCTGGAAACCGAATATGAAGTCCGAGATTCTTAAGGTGGCATGCGATACATACAAGCAACTCTTTGGCGAAGATGCGAAAATCAAGGCAATCCATGCCGGTCTTGAGTGTGGTCTGTTCCTTGAGAAGGCACCTCACCTTGACATGATTTCGTTCGGTCCCACAATGCGTGGGGTGCACTCGCCCTACGAGCGTCTTGACATCGCATCGACAGAGCGTTGGTGGCGTCATCTGCGGGCTTTGCTTGAGAATGCGCCTGTCAAATAATAAATCCACGGTTTCATCGTTAATATGATAAATGGATATACGATGAAGTCTGTTTATAGAATACTTTTTTTCTCAATAATGTCGGTACTCCTCGTTGCTTGCAGCGAGGATACCGACTTTTCTTCGAGTCCTTCTCTTAGGCTCGAGTTCTCGAAGGATACGGTTGCTTTCGATACGCTTTTCACAACAGTCGGTTCTCCTACCGCAGGTCTCGTTGTCCGCAACCGCAACAGTGATGCCCTTCGCATCAGCAATGTGAGGCTTGCCAGTGGTGGTGAGTCCGGTTTCAGTGTCCTTGTCGACGGGCAGTACGGAACAAGCATGAATGATCTTGAGATAAGGGGTAAGGACAGTATCTTTGTCTACGCATCGGTTGAACTTGAGAAGAATGGCGCCGATGTCCCGTTGATGGTCAAGGACTCCCTGCTTTTCACGCTTGAGAGCGGTGTACAGCAACATGTGATGCTCATTGCTTATGGTAGGGATGTGACTTTCCTGCGTGGCGAGATTGTAGAGGCCGATAGGGTTATTCCTTCGGGGCATTATGTGGTGTATGATAGTCTTGTAGTTGCACCGGATGTGACACTGACGGTAGAACCCGGAACAACATTCTATTTCCATGACAAGGCATTCATGAAGGTACATGGCAGGTTGCTTGCCGAAGGCATGCCTGACTCTCCAATAGTTTTCCGTGGCGACAGGACCGACAATATGTTCTCATATCTGCCTTATGACCGTGTTCCAGGGCAGTGGGGTGGCATTGCCTTTGCTGCAGAAAGCAATGGGAACAGACTCTCTCTCTGTGATATTCATAGTGCCCATTACGGTGTGAAAGTGGAGCCGGGAGATACGGTTGCAGAGCGCATATCGATAGAGTCTTCTAAAATACATAACTTCAAGGGGAATGCACTTGAACTTGTTATGGCGCGTGCTTCGGTTACAAATTCTCTTATAGCTAATGCCGAAGGCAACTGCGTGAAGGTTGTCGGTGGTGATGTTTCGTTTGTCCATTGTACTATAGCTAATTTCTATGTCTGGGAACAGCGCGATGTAGCGTTGGCATTGTACAATAGCCTTGAAGAGAAGCCTGCACCCTTGCGTGGCGCGCTTTTCGCAAATTGCGTGATTACCGGTTCAAAGGACGATGAGGTCATGGGTTACCTTACCAATCTTGGCGATTCGGTGCCCGATTGCATAAACTACCGCTTCGAGAACTCTTTGATAAACACAGTTGCCGAAGGTGACAGCTGTTTCGTGGATAATACATTCGAGGTTAAGGATTCGCTCTCTTTCGGAAAAGGTAATTTCAGATTGATTGACCATGATATCTTCGACTATGATTTTCATTTGTCGCCCGAGTCTTTGGCCCGTGGCAGGGCTAGTGATGCATATATAGTGTCTTTACCTTATGACCTTGACGGAACACCACGCGAGGCAGGGGCGGTTGATGCGGGTTGCTATCAATTTGTAGAACCTCCCAAGGAGGAAAACGGAAATCTGAAAACGGAAATCTGAAAACGGAAATGTGAAATCTGAAAAGTGAAATCTTGTGCAAGCGAGCGAAAGCCAAGATTCGACGAAGTCAAAGCTTGTGCAAACTCTTACAGCGAACCAAGGTTCAATTCCACGAAGTGGGGTTAAACTTAAAACGGAGAAGCAGAACACTTCTCCGTTTTAAGTTTTATTCATGATGGTAGGGCAGTTTGTTTATTATAGTGTATGCCCTGTAGAGCTGTTCCACAAAGAGCAGGCGTATCATCTGGTGCGAGAAGGTCATCTTTGAGAGTGACAGTTTCTCATGTGCCGCCTCATAAACCTTAGGTGCAAAACCGTAAGGGCCGCCGACTATGAATACCAGGCGCTTGGTAGATATATTCTGCTTGTGTTCAATCCATGCTGCAAATTCGGTGCTGCGGTACTCCTTGCCGCCCTCATCAAGCAGTACCACGCGGTCGCCGGGCTGCAATGCCTTCAGTATAAACTCTCCCTCCTGTTCCTTCTGTTGCGCTTCGCTAAGTTTCTTGGCGTTTTTCAGTTCCGGGATGACAGATATCTCGAACTGCGTAAAATGACTTACCCTTTGGGTGTAGTCCTGTATTCCTGCTGTTATGTTGTTGTCGACGGTGCGCCCGACGACAAGTAGCGTAATCTTCATTGTCCTGTTTTAGAAGCTGTTTAAATTTCTAAAAAGTATTTTCTTATAGAAGCGGATTTCGTCTATTTCGCCATTTTTTATATTCAAAAATGCCTGTTTCTTTCTTTTTTGCGGTTGCATAGCCCGCTATGCGCCCGCAAAAAAATAAAAAACATACTATTTGTCTTGCGCGAAAATAGGCTGCACTCGCTGAAAAACTTGCAAGTAAACTTGTGTTTTGCTCGTTTGCACTATTTTTGTGCTCTATAAAAAATTTGGCGATATAAATTTAAACAGCTTCTTAATTTTGCTGCGAAGATAAACAAAAAAGCCTCTGCCTTTGCGCTAATTGAGAGAATTATTTATCTTCGCAGAAAATAAACCATATTGTTATGAACGTAAAAGACGAACTTATCGATAGACTTATCGATCTTGCATTTGCCGAGGATATCGGCGACGGTGACCACACGACTCTTTCTACTATACCTGCCGATGCGATGGGCAAGAATATGCTCTTGATAAAGGAAGACGGTGTACTCGCAGGTATAGAGATGGCAAAGCGAATCTTTACGCGCTTTGACGAAAATCTACAGGTTGAGGTACTCATTGAGGATGGCGCTGAGGTCAAGAAAGGTGATATTGCCATGTATGTTACAGGTAGTGTGCGCTCTTTGCTGCAGACTGAGCGTCTCATGCTCAACGTTATGCAGCGCATGAGCGGCATCGCTACAATGACACGACGTTATGTAAAGGAACTTGAAGGTACAAATACACGTGTCCTTGATACGCGCAAGACAACTCCGGGCATGCGCATAATGGAGAAGGAAGCTGTGCGCATAGGTGGTGGTGTAAACCATCGTATCGGTCTTTTCGATATGATTCTTATCAAGGACAACCATGTTGATTTTGCAGGCGGCATCGAACAGGCCGTGCAGCGTGCCAAGGATTATTGCAAGGCATGCGGCAAGGATTTGAAGATTGAAGTTGAGGTTCGCACGCTCGAGGATTTGCAGAAGGTCATTGACATGGGCGGTGTTCAGCGCATCATGTTCGATAACTTCGATACGGAGAAGACACGCAAGGCTGTTGAGATGGTTGCAGGCCGTTACGAGACAGAGTCATCGGGCGGTATAACCTTCGATACACTTCGCGACTATGCTCTTTGCGGTGTAGACTTTATTTCTGTAGGTGCGCTCACTCACTCTGTAAAGGGTCTTGATATGAGCTTCAAGGCGGTGAAGTGACGCGTTGGCAGATTTCTTCTTGCTGTCTGTCGAATTTATTCTCATTGTGACGGATAAATGTGTAAATTGCGCTGTGTAAGCAGAACATGCAATGACCTGGAAGATAAAGAAAATAACAGTAGAGTATGCAATATATCTCCTTTTTTGGAGTATTCTGCTGTTGTCGCCTGTTTTGGGGTCCATAATCAAGGATGTCTCTTTCTTTCCTACTTTTGAGGAGATGCTTTCCTTTTGGAAGTTTTTGCTTCCTGCGCTGATATTGTTTGTATTGAACAATAATATACTTATGCCTTTCCTTCTTTATAAAAAGAAGGGAAGGCTTTTTGTGCTTTATCTGTTATGTATAATGGTGGTGTTTACCATTATATATATGTCTTTCCCGTTGGATAAGCCACCGGGTATAGATAATGTCAAGGTACCGCAAAAGCGCGAGGTTTGGGGCTTCTTTGTCAACCCACGTAACGTACAGATTCTGATAGCAGCGTTTGTGCTGGTGTTCAATGTCTGTGTCAGGCTATTTTTCTTTACAATACGTCGTGATGAACATCTCAAGGAACTCGAAAAGGAACAGTTGCGCTCCAATCTTGAATATCTGCGTTATCAGATAAACCCTCATTTCTTCATGAATACGCTGAATAACATCCATGCATTGATTGATATCGACAAGGATAAGGCGCAGGTGGCTGTTCAGGAGTTTTCAAGGATGATGAGATATGTGCTTTACGATACATCGGTAGCCTCGGTTCCCTTAGAGCGGGAAATCTCTTTTATTAATGGATATATCGATCTTATGCGTTTGCGCTACACTGACAAGATTGAGATAAGGACACACTTCGAGAAAAATACGCAAGGCATATTTGTACCGCCGATGCTTTTCATGCAGTTTGTAGAGAATGCTTTCAAGCATGGTGTCACATATAAGAAGAGAACTGTCATCGATGTTGCATTGCGTGTCGATGAAAGGGGTGAAGTGATTCTCTTCACATGCCGGAATACCATGCCCGACAATCCTGCGAAACGGTTGCACGCAGTGCAAGGAGGAATCGGTGTCGAGAATGCGAGGAAACGCCTTGAACTGCTTTTCGGGGAGAAGGCTACTATGCGTATAAAAAATGATAGTGAATGGTATAATGTTGAAATCAAAATTCCGATAAAATATGATAAGGTGTATAATAGTTGATGATGAGCCTTTGGCTGTTGCACAGATGGAAAAGTATGTAGAACGTGTGCCGTTCCTTGAGAATGTAGGCTCCTGTTCGTCGGCTGCAGAGGCGATGGAAGTGCTTTCTAATGGGAATGTAGATGCAATGTTTGTTGATATAAGCATGCCCGACATAAGCGGTATGCAACTTGTACGTACACTCTCTAATCCTCCAATGGTTGTTTTCACTACGGCCTATTCCGAGTATGCGGTAGAAGGGTTCAAGGTTGATGCCGTGGACTATCTTCTCAAACCGATAGGCTTTGACGATTTTCTCAGGGCGGCCGGCAAGCTTAATGAGATGTATACCTTGAGGAATGCCCAACAGGGTAGTGAAACTGTCTCCGAAGCAAGGTGCGGCGATTCACTCTTTGTGAAGTCCGATTATCGTATTATCCGCGTGCCCATCGATACTATAATGTATGTCGAGAGTATGAGCGAGTATGTCAGGATATTCGTCGAAGGACAGGCAAAACCTGTCATTTCGCTCTTGAGCATGAAGAAAGTGGAGGAGGCATTGCCTGCCGAAATGTTCATGCGTGTGCATCGTTCATATCTTGTCAATCTCAATAAGATAAAGGAGGTCTCTAAGATGCGTATCGTTTATGACAATAATGTGTATATCCCGATAGGCGATATGTATAAGGATGCCTTCTTTGCGTATGTCGAAGACCATTTCGTAGGCAAAAAACATTGATTCTTGCTGAACCAACCTGTCGCCTGTCGTGTTCACATGCTATAATAGATGTCATATGATACACGAGGATTTTATGCGTCAGGCAATAGGCTTGGCTGTAGAGAATGTGAGGAATGGAGGAGGTCCCTTCGGGGCGGTCATAGTCAAGAATGGCAGGGTGGTTGCAACCGGCGTGAACCGTGTTACTCCCGATAACGACCCGACAGCCCATGCCGAGGTGTGTGCAATACGTGCGGCGTGTCGCAAGTTGGGTACATTCAATCTCGAGGGTTGTGTTATATATACATCATGCGAGCCATGTCCCATGTGCTTGGGCGCGATTTATTGGGCACACCTTGACAAGATATATTATGGTGCCAACCAACACGATGCTGCTGCTGTGAACTTTGATGACTCATTCATCTATCGTGAGTTGGAACTGAAACCTGCTGACCGCAAGAAACCTGTAGAGAATCTGCTCCACGATGAGGCTTTGGCTCCTTTTAATGCATGGCGTGCCAAGAGTGATAAAGTGGAATATTGATTTTGGAGTATCTTGCTTGATAAATTTGTGAGTTTTGAAAAAATAATCCTTGGAATGCTTGTTTATTCCAAGGATTTGCTATACCTTTGCAACGCAAAATAAGGGCGTAAGCTATATCAAATGGAAGTTTGGGTGAGTGGCTGAAACCAGCAGTTTGCTAAACTGCCGTACGGGTTACCGTACCGGGGGTTCGAATCCCCCAGCTTCCGCTTATTTTTGCGAACGGCGCTTTCGTCTAGTGGCTAGGACACATGCCTCTCACGCATGGAACACGGGTTCGATTCCCGTAGGCGCTACAAAGAAGAGCAAGTACGGTGAAAACAAGTGGCTAGGACATATGCCTCTCACACCTTGTTTTTGTTACGAACACGAGTTCGATTCCCGTAGGCGCTACAAGCTGAGCAAATACGGTTTACAAACATGTTTTGATTCTGTAGGCGCTACAGTGAAAAGAATCATTATAGCACTTCGGTGTTTTTTTAATGCCTTTATGGCGCTTTCGTCTAGTGGCTAGGACACATGCCTCTCACGCATGGAACACGGGTTCGATTCCCGTAGGCGCTACAAACTGAGCAAATACGGTGAAAACTGGTGGCTAGGACACATGCCTCTCACACCTTGTTTTTGTTACGAACACAGGTTCTATTCCCGTAGGCGCTACAAGCCAAGCAAATACGGTGAAAACCGGTGGCTAGGACACATGCCTCTCACACCTTGTTTTTGTTACGAACATAGGTTCGATTCCCGTAGGCGCTACAAGCTAAAGCAAATACGGTGAAAACAAGTGGCTAGGACACATGCCTCTCACACCTTGTTTTTGTTACGAACACGAGTTCGATTCCCGTAGGCGCTACAAACTAAGCAAATACGGTGAAAACAAGTGGCTAGGATACATGCCTCTCACACCTTGTTTTTGTTACGAACACAGGTTCGATTCCCGTAGGCGCTACAAAGAAAAGTATCATTATAGCACTTCGGTGTTTTTTTAATGCCTTTATGGCGCTTTCGTCTAGTGGCTAGGACACATGCCTCTCACGCATGGAACACGGGTTCGATTCCCGTAGGCGCTAC
>JAFQEZ010000028.1 GCA_017398805.1 Bacteroidaceae bacterium
GCGTACTTTTCAGTCATGAAAAGTATGTGATAGAACGACAACAAGAAGAATAAACGACAACAGATTAAGGGTAAAACAAACCAAGGAATAACAGTTTTATTTACTTGAGTTATTTCGTCCACACGAAATTTCTACTGAGCCTAAACTTGTCTATATATAAACGTCAGTTCGATACAAGCCAGTCGAAACCGCGAACCTGTCATTTCGATGGAGCGTAGCAACAAGACGTGTTGTTGAGGGCTCTCCCCGATAGTTTTTATAGCTCCGATGAGATTGATTGGAAACAACTATAATATCACCTTATTACTTAAACAGATCGCTCATGGTTACCTGGCAGGGTATGTCATTGGAGTATCCACCCGGAGTGAGACCATATGTAGTAATCATTGTCACAATTACAGATTTTGTTGTCCCTGTTTCGCGAATAAACGTGGCTTTTCGGTTTCTTATACGAATGTCTTCTTCCGCCGTTAAAGTATAAGGAGCTGAAGAATATTTCATCTCGCATAGATTTATTGTTTGGTCGTTGCGATCAATCAACAGGTCAATCTGTACTCCCGTGGTATTAGCTTTATCTTCACTGACGTTTTTAGGAGCTTTGTAAACCCAAGAATGCACACTACTGATTATACCTGCAAAACCCAATGCTGACTTTATTTGAGGTATATGTTGAATGCACACTCGTTCAAAGGCTCTACCGGCCCAACCGTGATGTATTGTTGTATCTAACTGCGATGTCCAGAAATGCTCGTCGCCATTTACATTTTGCTGTATAAAATCGTAATGGAACAATGTGTAGTTATCTATCAATTGGTATATCGATTGTTTGTTCTTCTTTCCAATAGAGATATACTTGCGTATAAAGCCGCATTGCTCCAATTCGCGAAGTGCTGTATTAAAACAAGAACCATCTGCCAATTTCGCAGATTTTAAAATATCGTCCCTCAACATTCCCATTTTCTTCTTTGCAAGTGCTTCAATAATGGCAATATGGGTTTTGGGAGAACGGAACAGCGATGCATAAAGAGCGTCAAACTCGTGTGTAAGTTCACCTCGTGGCGCGAAGAACAGACTATCAAAATTCTGAGCCACACTTAATCCTTTTCGTAAGAAATTCCAATAATAAGGAATTCCCCCCAAGGCCATATATGCTTCAAGAATTTGATTTTCGGTATATCCGAGTCCCTTCCATTCGCAATACTCTTTGCACTCTTTCAATGAGAATGGTTCAAGGAATATCTGATTAGTAAGACGATTATGCAAGCCCCCGTAATTCATTATAACATTATCAATTATCCACGAGGTTGCACTACCACAGATTATAAGAATAATATCCTGTCTTGTTGTTGCCCATCCATTCCAAAAGTGGTCCAACGAACGTACAAAATTGGACTTGTGGGTATCCATCCAAGGCAATTCATCTATAAAAATCAGTTTCTTGCCTTCAGCAGGTAGCGTTGATACAAAGTTCCCAAGTAAACGGAATGCATCATTCCAGGTTTTCGGCATAGCGGTACGTTTCATTCCTGCAGCATACAATGATTCCCTGAATTCCTTCAGTTGTTCTTTCATTGGGGCATTATAGGTACCTGTATGCTGAAATGTAAAGTTGTAGTTGAAGGTTTCTCTAATCAAGAATGTCTTTCCTACCCTTCTTCTTCCATACACTGCTACAAACTGCGACTCATTTGCCTCTAACAATCCTTGCAGAAGTTTTACCTCTTTATCTCTACCGATTAACATATTCACAGGTTTTTATTTACAACGCAAATATAACAAAAAACATCTTATTGGGCGTGGAAATGTATTGATATTTTATAGATTTCCACGAGCAATAACATTATTTTGGTGTTTTTATGCAATAAAAATGGTTATTCTTGACTACTCATAGAAAAGGTTGACACTTTTTAGAGCGATTAACTAATAGAGTTTACATTACAACAGAAACGGTTTACATCGGTTTCTTTAGAGTGTGGCAATGTTCGCTACTGAGAATATACAACAAGACGTGCACAAGAGTTATTTTCAATAAAACACAAACAGCTTTTAAAAACAATACATTATATTTGCAGATGTAACGAACCCCATTAGGACAAATATTATTATCGAACAATTTAAAAACAACCAACATGAAGAAAAGGACTTTATTTTTGGCAATGATGCTACTGACAACACCGATATTGCCAATAGCATGCAGTTCCGAGGGCAACACTGCACAACAGGAAGAGAAGCAGGAGAAGAAGGAAACACTGGAGAATCTGCAAGGCGAGGATAAAGAGTATGCCCAAATTCTCAAAGACCTGATGACAGACGAGACCGTTGCAGCAGCCATGAACATGAGCATGAAAGAAACCGAGGATGCCCTTGTGCAGATGTTGACTGCAAATGGCATTGAAAGATCTGAGGCAGAAGCCAAAGTCGACAGATTCGTGAACGAGATAATGGTAGACCTGAACATCAAGCACTTCTTGCCTTACTGCAAAAAGCACCTTACTATGCAAGAACTCAAAGAGGTGAAGGAGATATACAATAACAAGGAGTACCAGAAGCTCAACAGCATGACCCTCGAGGCCCAGAAAAAGAACATGCGACATCTCGAAGCCTTAATGTCCCAGGCAGTGCTATCCATAATGTCAGGAGAGGCACCAGAGCCGGTTGATAGGAATGCCGGCTACAGCGACAGATACATGTCGCTCTGCAAGGAGTGTCTCGAAGTGACAAATGCCGACATGCTGGTAGACAATGTCCTGTCGCAGATGTCAATGGCAATGGGCGGCAACGAAGAAAGCAATAAGGCAATAGAAGCCTTAGGTAAATATTTCAAGGAAAATTTTGCAACGATGTATGCAAACATGTATTACGGTACTCTAAACGAAGAAGACCTGGAAAAGGTAATCGGCTATACCAAAAAACCAGCAATGCAGAAATTCATGCAAGCCAACTTGGAGAGAAGCAAGAATCTGGAAGGTTACATAAATGACGTGAATTCGAAAGTAAATGAATTCATAACAGAGAATACAAAGTAATCTGTTGTATGGTCCGTTGATTTTTGAAAATTGCCTTGGAGATTGTCCTTTTTAAATATTAAATATTTTGAATATAACATTATTTAAACTAATTTTGTGAAGTCGGGCATGACGTTAACACAATTAATTTAAAACAGATTAGAATTATGGTAAACAATCAATCATGGTCTACCGTAACCGGTAACCTTTATCAGGGTGTAATGATTCAAACATGGTGCAACATTGCTGCAGCAATCTTTGCAATCTTTGCACTCTTCTCCAATATTGGAGACTTAATGAGTGGCAATATCTTCGGTGCTCTGGAGTGGGGATTTTGGGACTATATGGAAATTCTCGCTACTTTGGGTTCTTTGTATGGTTTTTATTTATTCTTCACTAACCTAAGACCATGGAAGGAGTTGGTAGACCCAATGGATGCCAGCACAATCGAGAGCATATATACCGCAACAATCCTGCAGATTATTGCAGTAGTATTGAGTTTCATCCCTCTTATCGGATTGATTGGACTTATTCTTCAAATTGTAGCTTGGGTTTTGTTGCTCATGGCTTATTCCAAGTTGAAATATTCTACAACATTCCCGGCAGAGGCAAAGGAGGGTGCAGCCAAAATTCATAAAGCGATGCTTTTCAGTCTCATTGCTGCAATCCTTAGCATAATTCCTGTTATCAACCTCCTCGGTCTGGTTCTTTCTATATTTGCATTGTACTTGACACTGAAAGGCTGGGAGGAAATTTCTAAGGCTGAAGTTTAATATAAATTTCAAGATAATCAAACAGAAAGCAGGAAGTTTGCACTTCCTGCTTTTTTGCTGATACATATCAGCGTCGACCGTTGGTTCGCTTTGCTCCAGCATGACAGCTTCGCGGTTGACGCTTTTTATTTTTTCTCTGTTATCTGTTCTCTGTACTCTTTTGCGTCTCCATTCATCATTCATGTTAAAATGTTATCAAAAAAGATTAAAAAAGCATTTATTAGATAGATTTTAGTTATTTTTGCACGATAAATATAAGAAGTTGTTTAAATATCTATCGTTAATTTTTTATAGAGCAAAAATAGGGTGTTTTATTATTTTTTGAGGGAGCGTAGCGGGCTACGTAACCGAGAAAAAGAATGAAACAGACATTTTTGAATATAAAAAACAACGAAATGACAGCTTCCAATATAAGAAAAACTTTTATTAGAAATTTAAACAGCTTCTAAAATTGTGCAGTCATGACAAAAAACAACATATTGTGCATTGCGTTGATGACACTTGTTCTCTCGCTGTCATCGTGTATCAGGGAAGAGGCCCTCAATGCCGAATGCGACGTACTCTCTGCCGATGCGGCATGGTTCAAGGAGAACAACCTTCTGAACGGTGATGTAAAGATAACAAACAACGAAATCATATTCATAATAAATAAGGAAGCCAATCTTAACACGATACCAGAACCAGAAATCGTGTTCCAGCTTACACCCGGTGCAAGAATCGAGAAAGACAGCACAAAGAGGAACAAAGACGGCATATTCCAGTATTACACCACCTATTCCGAGGACGGCAACTGGAACAAGCAGTACATTGCAAAGTTCATAAAGCTTCCGCCGCTCGACGAAGATCACGTATTCAGCTTCGAACATTTTGAGCTTAGTTCAAACAACAAGTACAACATATGGTACGAGATAAACAACAATGGCATCAGAAGCGACCTATGGGCAAGCGGAAATGCAGGATTCATGTTCACCGGAAAAGGCAAGACGCCCGATGACTTCCCCACCACAACCGATGCAAACGGCAAAAGAGGCAACTGCATAAGACTTACCACACGCGACACCGGTTCATTCGGTAAGATGGCAGGAATGCCAATTGCAGCAGGAAACATATTCGTCGGCGAGTTCCTGAGCGAAAATGCCATGAAGAAACCGCTTGAAGCAACACGCTTCGGCATGAACATTGCCCCGAGGAAACCGGCATACCTGACAGGTTACTACAAGTACACACCCGGCGAGGTATTTACCGACAAGAAGAAAAACCCGGTAGAAGGCCGCAGGGATACATGTGCCATATATTCAGTACTTTATGAGGTTGACCCCGACAATTTCGTTTCGCTCGACGGTTCCAATGTAACATCAAGCGACCGCATAGTGCTCATCGCAGAGATTAAGAACCCGGGAGAACCCGACCAGTGGACAGAGTTCATGATACCTTTCGAGGCTATGAACGACAAGGTGTTCGACCCCGAGAGACTCGCGAACAACGGATATGCCATTGCCGTGGTTGCAAGTTCAAGCAAGGACGGGGCCTTCTTCGAAGGAGCGGTAGGCAGCACACTGCATGTCGACGAATTGAGTATCATTTGGGAATAGTATAATCAGGATATCATGAAAAGAACAATTATAGCCTTTTTAATTGCCGTAACAGCAATCAGCGCATCGGCACAGACAAAGAAAGAGGTAAGCGATACCGACAAGAACCTTATCAGTGCAGCCCTCAAGGGATGGCATATACGCCTGAGTGCAGGATACAACATTGGAGGTACAGCACCACTGCCGATACCACGTGAAATCCGCGCCATCGAGAGTTACAACCCGGGGCTGAACCTTGCAATTGAAGGAACAGTGGAAAAGATGTTCGGCAAAGGGAATTGGGGATTGCGCTGGGGTGTAAGACTCGACACAAAGGGCATGACAACCAAGGCCGAGACAAAGAACTACCACATGGAGGCATGGGATACCGAAGGTACAGGACAGATTGTAGGTGCTTTTACCGGAAAGGTAAAGACAAACGTAAAGAACACATATGTGACAGTACCTGTCCTTGCCGTATACCGCATAAACGAGCGTTGGAACGTGTCGGCCGGTGCATATGCCGCATACTTGCTCGACGGTGAGTTTACAGGAAGTGCATACGACGGTTACATCCGCGACCAGAACCCCACAGGCGAGAAGGCCGAAGTAACACGCGCCGAATATGATTTCAGCAATGATATACGCAAGTTCAACTGGGGTTTGCAGGCCGGAGGCGAATACAAGGCATACAAGCATCTTGCTGTTTTCGCCAACCTCCAGTGGGCAATGAACGGTATATTCCCGAGTGACTACGGCAGTGTAACATTCGACCTATATCCCATTTACGGAACATTGGGTTTCACATACCTGTTCTAAAAAACAAAGGAGAATTTAATACAAACATAAATTAATAGCTTATGAAGAAATTTTTACTCACAATTGCAGTTGCAATGACAACACTCTTTGCAACAGCACAGACAAAGACCTACACCGACAATCTCACTGTATCTGTCAACGGAGAGACATCTGCTCCACAGCAGACAACAATCAATGTAGATGAGAAGACCGACGGCACATACACCCTGTCGCTCAACAACTTCATGCTCGTTGATACCGAAAGCACTATCCCTGTAGGTAACATCGTTATCCACAACATTGCAGCAGAAGAGGCTGACGGAGTGAAGAATTTCGCAGTGAAGCAGAACATAAACATTGTAGAGGGTGATATTGAGGCTGATTACTGGATGGGTCCGATGATTGGCGAGGTTCCTGTTGACATGACCGGCAAGATGACAGACGGTTCACTCTACTGCACCATCAGTATCGACCTTACAGAGAATATGGGCCAGGTAATCGACGTGGTATTCGGCAAGGACATCAAGGCTACACGTAGCTACACCGACGATCTTGTTGTAGTAATAGACGGTGACTCAAACGCTCAGCCGCAGACAACAATCAATGTAGATGAGAAGACCGACGGCACATACACCCTGTCGCTCAACAACTTCATGCTCGTTGATACCGAAAGCACTATCCCTGTAGGTAACATCGTTATCCACAACATTGCAGCAGATGAGGCTGACGGTGTGAAGAATTTCGCAGTGAAGCAGAACATAAACATTGTAAAGGGTGATATTGAGGCTGATTACTGGATGGGCCCGATGCTCGGCGAGGTTCCTGTTGACATGACCGGCAAGATGACAGACTACAAGCTCTATTGCGACATCAACATTGACATGACCGCATCACTTGAGCAGACAATCAATGTAAAGTTCGGCCGTGAGGACCTTTCAGGCATTGAGGATATTGCAGGTGAACAGGGTACAAAGGCAATCTTTGACCTTACAGGCCGCCGCGTCGAGGCAATCACAGCCCCGGGCATCTATATCGTAAATGGCAAGAAGGTTATTGTAAAGTAATCTCATACCAGATAGACAACAACAAGAGGGTGACCCGAAAGTCACCCTCTTGTTGTTGGGGGTGAATAAAAAGCAAAGTTCAAGGCTTGTGCAGGCTTCAAAACCGCAGTTTACTAAGCGTAAATGAGGATTTTGAAGGCAAACGTAACACAGAAATTTACTTTTTAGTCACCCCCTTGTTTGCATATCCATGCTCCTGATACCGTTAGCGTTCTTACGGCTCAGTAGCAAAAAGGTGTGGGTCAGCAAAATATTTGCAGTAGTTATGAAAAAGAGATCCCTCGTCGCTACGCTCTGTCGGGATGACAATTGCGAGCACAACGTAGGGGCAGACCGATGTGTCTGCCCTAAGATATCAAAGATGAAAGTTGCTCTCGCAACTTCGACAACACCGGCAGCAATAGGTCGCAGGTCGCGTGGCATATGGTATGTGATAGAACGACAACAAGAAGAATAAACGACAACAGATTAAGGGTAAAACAAACCAAGGAATAACAGTTTTATTTACTTGAGTTATTTCGTCCACACGAAATTTCTATTGAGCCGTTCTTACTGCAACAGTTGTCTATATTGAAAATTTTAGCGAAATTTGCATAAATGCGACCTCTTTGAGGAATAAATTTCACAAAAAGACAAGCAAAAGATAATATCAGGGCGCTTTTTGCGTTGATATTGAGGATTATTGAGCAAAATGAGAAGGTGGTTACTCATACTGTTGTTTGTTATCGGCACGTTCGCAACTGTACGCGCACAGTATGACGTGCACTTTACCCACTACTGGAAGATGCTCAACTTCTACAATCCGGCAGGTGCAGGTGCCGAGCGTAAGATGTTCGCCTACGCAGCATACAGCAACCAGTTGTCGGGGTTCGAGAACAACCCAAAGAGCATGCTCCTGAACATCGATGCCCCAATTCCTTTTGTGCGCGGAGACCACAATTTAGGTCTGGGTGCATTGAACGATGATATCGGAATGTTCACCAATCAGCACATCTACCTTAACTACGCCTACGGTTTCAAACTTTTCGGCGGGCGCCTGGCTGCAGGAGCACAGATAGGCATACTCAACAGCGCTTTCGACAGCAAGGACATTGAATTCGGAGGCGACAGCAACGACCCGGCCTTTCCCAGCGGAAATGCAAACGGAAACTCGATTGACTTTGGTGCAGGAGTGCTCTACCAGCACAAGCATTTCTACGTCGGAGCATCGGGTCTCCACCTCAACGCACCCACTATACTGCTGGGTGAAAAGAACGAGATTGAGATATCACCTTACCTTAATTTCACGGCCGGAGGCAATATACCGATAAAAAATACGTTAATATCTGTACAGCCCTCATTGCAGGTGATGACCGACTTTGTCGCATGGCGTGCCGACATAACCGCCCGCGGAACATACAACTATAACGAAAAGCAGTTCTTCGGAGGCATAACATACAGCCCCGACGTGTCAGTGGCCTTCTTTTTGGGACTGGAGATGATGAACATCACGGCAAGTTATGCCTACGAGCTCTTCACATCGGGTATCGGTGCTGCCAATGGCAGCCACGACATATTTCTGGGCTACCAGATAAACCTTGACATATTCAAAAAAGAGAAGAATAAACATAACAGTATAAGAGTATTGCAATGATGAAGAAAATAATTTTTCTGTCAATGGCACTTATCTCATTCGCCATGGTCTCATGCCTAAGTTCACGAGGCGGAATGAGCAATTCACAAGGAGGCGAGGTAACAGGCGTCAACGGTACTGCCGTCAATGAGCCCACCCCCTACGGCATGGTATTCGTCCCCCGCGGTTCAATAAAGGTAGGCGATGAGAAAACCGACTCGCTTTGGGGTACAGGAGCTCCCACAAAGGATATCTCTGTCGATGCATTCTGGATGGACGAGACCGAGGTTTCAAATGCCAAATACCGTCAGTTCGTATACTGGGTACGCGACTCAATCATCCGCGAGCGCCTTGCTGACCCTGCATACGGTGGTGACGAGACATTCAAGATTACCGAGGATGAGTACGGCGAACCCATCGACCCGTACCTCAACTGGAAGAAGCCTATCCCCTGGAAGAAACCTACCGAGGATGAGCAACGTGCCATTGAGAGCGTATACATCATCAACCCCATCACAGGAGAGAAGATGCTCGACGCGGCACAGATGAACTACCGCTACGAGATATATGACTACACCCAGGCTGCATTGCGCAAGAACCGCCTCAATCCCGAGGATCGCAACCGCAACACCGATATCCCAACCGATTACGATGCGGTAGTGACAATTTCAAAGGATACTGCATATATCGATGACGAGGGCAACATTGTTCGCGAGACAATCAACCGTCAGCTGTCAAGCCCATATGATTTCCTGAACACATACATAGTGAACATCTACCCCGACACTACATGCTGGGTAAACGATTTCCCCAATGCCAATAACGAGACATATCTGCAGCTCTACTTCAGCCATCCCAACTATGACAACCACCCCGTTGTGGGAGTGAGCTGGGAGCAAGCCAACGCATTCTGCGCTTGGCGCACAGAGTACCTGCTCAAAGGTATGGGCGCACAGGCAAAGTGGATACAGCGCTACCGTCTGCCATCGGAGGCTGAATGGGAGTATGCCGCACGAGGCAAGGAGGGCAACCGTTTCCCATGGGAGCAGGATGACACAAAGAGCGAGCAGGGATGCTACTATGCCAACTACAAGCCGGGAGAAGGAAACTACACAAAAGACGGCAGCCTCATAACATCGCGCTGCGGTATCTTCTCGGCCAACTCCAACGGACTCTACGACATGGCCGGCAACGTTGCCGAATGGACCTCGACCGTGTACACCGAGGCAGGAGTGCTTCAGATGAGCGATATAAATCCCGACCTGCAGTACCGTGCAGCCAAGGAAGACCCCTACTACATGAAGAAGAAGACCATACGCGGCGGATCGTGGAAAGACCCCGTGAAGTTCATACAGGGTGCGACACGCGCATCGGAATACCAGAACGAGTCACGCTCATACATTGGTTTCCGTTGTGTACGCAGCTACGCAGGAACAGAGCGCAAGAGATAACCGGAATAATAACAGACAAGAAATATACATCATATGAAAAAGTCAAGAGGCATTGTACGCAGAATACAGGATTTCATGGACACCGCACGAGGAAAGACAATCCTGAACTACCTCTATAGTTGGGGTGCTGCAATCGTAATCCTTGGTACATTGTTCAAGCTCACCCACATGGAGGGAGCAAATATCATGCTTTTCGTTGGTATGGGCACCGAGGTTATAGTATTCTTCTTCTCGGCATTCGAACGTCCTTATGACATTGCAGAAGAAGAGAAGAAAGAGGAGGCGATGGAGGAAGCCATGGCTCGTACAGCCACAGGCCAGCCAATCATCATCAATGGTCCTATTGTTGCCGGTGGCGGATCACCGGTGGCAGCAACACCTTCACAGGAGGAGATTACCGGGAACATCGGAGGAGAAGCCCAACCGGCATTTGCCGATGGCAATGCCCCTGTGATCATCGGCGCCGGAGCAAGCCCCGTAACCGGAGGATTTGCCGGTCCTGTGCCTGCCGGTCCTATGCCGGTAGCCAATGCCGAGAACATCACAGAAATGGACAAGGTGACCGAAGAATATGTAGAGCAGGTACGCGTCCTCAATGAGGCAATACAGCGCATCTCACAGCAGACCGAAGCCCTTGGCCGGAACATGGAGGAGATGGAGACCCTCAGCCGCAACCTTACAGGTGTCAATGCCCTTTACGAGGTGCAGTTGCGCAGTGCAGGCGGACAACTCAGTGCCATTGACCAGGTTAATGAACAGACCAAGAAGATGGCCGAACAGATTGAGGAACTCAATTCAATCTATGCACGCATGATCGAGGCAATGACATCAAACATGAACCGTCAGCAGGCATAAACAGCCTCTAAACATACAATACGATGAAAGTAAAGAAACAGAGAGTCTCACCGCGCCAGAAGATGATCAACCTGATGTACGTGCTTCTGATGGCAATGCTTGCGCTGAACGTATCATCGGACGTTCTCAACGGCTTCACACTCGTTGACGAAAGCCTCACTAAGAGTACGGAGATTACCAACAAGCAGAACCAGAGGCTGTATCAGGATTTTGAGGATCGCATGGCACAGAACCCCGAAAAGGTAGGTGAATGGTACAAGCGTGCCATGGAGGTCAAGACTCTGTCAGACTCAATATATACATTCGCCGACGACCTTAAGACACGCATTGCCAAGAAAGCGGACGGCGAGAACGGTGACTACAGGAACCTTGTCAACAGGGAAGACCTTGAAGCATCTACATATGTGATGCTGGCTCCCGGTACAGGTGAAGGAAAGGCACTTTACGATGCCATCACAAGCTACCGTACAAAGGTGCTTGAAATGACAAGCGACCCGGTACTTCAGGAGGTCATAAAGAACAACCTCAGCACAAATGTACCGCAACGCGACATAAGCATGCAGAAGAACTGGCAGGAGTACCATTTCGAAAGCATGCCTGCGATTGCAGCCATAACGCTGCTTACCAAGATACAGAACGACGTAAGATACATCGAAGGCGAGTTGTTGCATGCCCTGCAGAATAACATCGACGTAAGTGATGTGCGCGTGAACCAGATTCAGGCACTCGTAATTCCAAGTTCTACGAACATAGTGCGCGGCGGCAACTTCCAGGCACAGATTATCCTTGCTGCGGTTGACTCAACTCAGCGCCCTCAGATATTCATAGATGAGAAGCAGCTCACGTCGGAGAACGGCGAGTACAGCGTACAGTGCAGCAAGAGCGGAAACTACACAATGGACGGATACATGCTTGTAAATGACGGTTCAGGTTCACAGTCACGCTACGACTTCAAGCAGAGCTATACAGTGGTTGACCCCACTGCAACCGTAAGCGCATCAATGATGAACGTATTCTACGCAGGCTACTCTAACCCCGTGAGCATATCTGTTCCGGGCGTTCCCGGCAACAAGATATCTGCAACACTTAAAGGCAAAGGAAGCATCAAGAGCGATGGAAAGGGAGGATACATAGTCGTTCCTACAAAAGTTGGAGAAGAGGTGGTTATTGCGGTTACAGCACGTAATGACGCAGGCAAAAGCCAGAGCATGGGCGAATACTCATTCCGCGTGCGCCAGTTGCCCGACCCTACTCCTTTCATCGAATACAAGGACAAGGACGGCAATACCCAACGCTATCGTGGCGGTAAAGGCCTCAGCAAACAGGCTCTAATGCGCTCCAATGGTATTGTAGCGGCCATTGATGACGGATTGTTGAACATCGGTTTCAAGGTTATTTCGTTCGAGACCGTATTCTACGACAATATGGGAAATGCCAAACCTCTGCAGTCCGAAGGCACAAACTTCTCGGCACGTCAGAAGGATATGATGGAGAGCCTCAGCCGTGGCAAACGCTTCTACATCTCGCATGTAAAGGCTGTAGGCCCCGACGGAGTAGAACGACTGCTCCCCACAACCCTTGAAGTAATCATAAACTGATAAACAGATATAATTATGCAGTACATAAGCAGATTATTAGTGATAGTATCACTCTTTCTTGTAGCAGAGGTTGCTGATGCACAGCCGCCTGCACGTAAAAAGGAGAATGCCAAGAAAGAGAAGAAGGCCGGCACTCCTTCGGCAAACATCAAGCTTACAGAGAGAGCCAAGAACCAATACCCCGGCACGGTGACACCTCAGGAGGTAGACTGGAAACGTGAGGTATACCGCGAACTCGACCTCAAGAAGGAGGAGAACGCATCGTTATACTACCCCGTCGAGCCAATGGGAAACAGCATGAACCTCTTCACACTCCTCTTCAACAATATCCTCAACGGCAACATTGTGGCATACTCGTATAACCTCGACGGCTACGAATCGTTCACAGAGGAGAACATTGTAGATGTAAAGGAGATGCTCGATGACTATCGCATATACTACACCGAGCAGGACGGCGAGATTAAAGTGGGCAAGAGCGACATTCCAAGTGCCGAAGTGCTCAGTTACTACGTCAAGGAGAGCCACTACTACGACAACCAGACAGGAACATACGGCACAAGAATCACAGCCATATGCCCCGTTTTGCACCGTAGCGACGATTTCGGTTATGAGGCAACAAAATACCCTATGTTCTGGCTCAGTTATGATGAGATTGCGCCCTACCTTGCACAGCAGAAGATTATGACAAGCAGCCTGAACAACATCTCATCGGCAAGCCTTGACGACTACTTCACACGCGGAACATACAACGGCACAATATACAAGACCGTGAACCTGAGAAACCTTGCGATATCACAATACTGCAACGACAGCACATCCATAAAGAAGGAGCAGACGAAGATAGAACAGCAACTCAAGGATTTCCGTACCAACCTGTGGAATACAAAGACTGTCGAAGAGATCCGTCTTGACTCCATAAATGCTGCAGCAAAGGCTGCAAAAGACTCTACAGAAGCTGCCGAAGAGCCGGTAAAGAAAGAGAGAAAACTCAGCCGCAGGGAGAAAAAGAACAGTGAGGTGAAGGCACCGAAAGAGGAAAAGAAGAAAAAAGAGAAGGTCAAGTCGGGAAACAACAAGGCTACGCGCGCATCGGTACGACGTACACGCCGATAAAAATTTTAAAAAATCTTTGCATTTTTACTTATTTTATCGTTTTTTTGTGACTTGAAATAGGTAATAAAGCTGCATGGCAATACCTGTTGCCATGCAGCTTTTGTTTAATCATTTAAATGACAATAGACATGAAGAAATTTTTCGGAATTCTGTTTGTGATGGCACTTTTCACTGCTGCACCTGCAGCAGCGCAGCTCGATTGGGGTATCAAGGCCGGTGTTAACCTTGCCGAGAAGCCATCGGACATCAAGGATGTAAAGGGAAAGACCGGTTGGTATGTAGGTCCAATGATAAAGGCTACCATACCTGTTGTAGGACTCGGTGTTGAGGCGAACCTCCTCTACTCACAGACATGCACAGAGGTACATGGCGAGAATATCGACAGAAAGAGCATCGACCTTCCCGTATACTTGCGTTATGAGCTCTCACTTCCGGCTATCAACAAGTTTGTGGAGCCCTTCATTGCAGTAGGTCCACAGTGGAGCTGGAACATCGGTGACAAGAGATTCTCTGTTACAGAGGCCTTGATAAACGGTGCTGTAGGCGGTACAAACAGCCTTAAGGAGTACACCTTGAGAAGCAGCAACCTGAGCCTGAACCTTGGCCTTGGTGCAGTGTTCCTCAACCACATTCAGGTACATGCAAACTACAACATAGCACTTGGCAGCACAAGTGACTATAGCGACCCCATGGATGCAGCATGGAACCTTGCTACAAAGTCAAAGACAAACACCTGGCAGATATCTGTAGGTTATCTGTTCTGATAACATAGGACAGCATACAACAACAAGCGTGCGCATGGCTTTCACGGCCAATGCACACGCTTGTTGTTATTCAGCTCTCTATTTAGTGACGTCTAAGTCATCCTGAGCATCACAAACCAAAGGTCGGCGCCTGGGACTTTAAAGCCGGAGAGGCTAAAGTCAAGGATCTTTGTTAGCGGTAATTAACGTGAGTTCGATATAATAATTAGTACTATAATTTCACGTATTTGTCATTTCGAACCGAAGGGAGAAATCTCACTATGCTAATAAATAACGTCGGTTAGATATAAACCCATTCAAACCGCGAACCTGTCATTTCGATGTAGCATAGCGGCGAGACGTGTTTTGAGGGCTGCACAAGCGCACTGCCTGCGGCGAGCCTTGGCTTCGTTCGCTGTAAAACATTAAAGTAAACTTTATGTTTAGCTCACTTGCACAAGCCTTGACACAAAGTGTCTTGTCTTGGCTGCGCTCACTTTGTGTGTAAGCAAGCTTCCACTCGTTCGTTTGCA
>JAFQEZ010000029.1 GCA_017398805.1 Bacteroidaceae bacterium
ACAACGTTTACAACATCAAAATAATCAAGTGTACCGCTGGGAAGCAGAAGGGAATAGCCGTCTTTTTGCATAGTCTTTGAAATTTATTGACAGCAAAAATAAACATTTATTTTTTACCCCTCAACTTTTTACGTTGGGCCACTTTTTGCTACTGACCCGGCATTTGCCTCTACATAAGCGACCATATTAAGCAAATCTGTACGCTCTGCGTTTGCCTTTGCACCCGAAATTTTCTCTGCAAACACAGCCTCAACGCTCCAACCCTTGTTGTTGGCAAGTACTGTTAATTCATTCACTTGTCTGTCGTACTCTTGTATGTTTGTCGAAACTCTTGCAAAAATTATTGTTTTCATATTCTTATTATATATTTGTTTTATAAATCAATTATTACAATGCAAATATACATTTAAGAAAATTAAGAAACAAATTTTAATTAGCGAAAATTGCAAATATTTTGAAATATATTGTTATTTATGATAATTTTAGTATATTAGCACCTAAAATAGGATAGACATGGAAAAGATATTGGCAGAAAATGTAAAACGCCTTTGCAAGCAACAAGGCAAGCAGTTGAAAGATTTAGCGCAAGATATGGATATAGATGCTTCAAGTTTAACAAGGGCGATGTATGGCAACGCTCGTTTAGACACCATTGAAAAGATGGCTGTTGCTCTTAGTGTAAGCGTAAAATCCCTTTTTGAACCTATGGGCGATGAGGCTGTAGAGGGGTTTATTAAAATTAGAGGAAAGATATATCAATTTAACTGTAGGAGTGAATTGGAAAATTTGCTAAATTGCAAGCAAGTATAAAAGTAGACAATATGCAAAAAAGAATTATAAAAAAGGTAACATATATTGACCCTAATATTTGTTTTGAATGCGGTGCACCTGCTACAGAACAGCATCATATAATTCCCGTTGTACGAGGAGGTACCAAAACAATACCTTTATGCTCTGCTTGTCATGCAAAAGTACACGATATTAAAGGAAGAAGAGATAATCATGTAGATAATACTAAAATAGCTCTTGAAAGAAGAAAAGAATTAATAAAAACACAAGGAGGATTCTTCTCAAAATCAGGAAAATGGTGTACGCGTCTTGGCAATTTATCTATAGACAGAGAAACGCTAAAAAGAGCGCAAGAAGCTGCTTCAAGACAAAGACATGAAGCTAAAGAAGAATGGTTAAAGAACTCTGAAGCTTATAAATTTGTATGGGAAATGTTCACTTTGGGCATAGACAGACAATCCATTTTAGAAGAATTAAGCAGATTATACGACATAGACCCACAAGTTTGGGGTACAAGAAATGGGGCAAGAGTTAGCAAAGGAATTTTAAGCAAGTGGCTTAACCCAGAAAAATATAGGAGTAAATTAGATTGTACGACTTCTGAACCTATTAAAATTGAAGACAATTCCTTAAATAAAGATGTCCCTACAAATGAAACAGATACAGTTGAAGAAGATTTATTCAATAATGAACACACGCTATCAACTCCACAATATAACACGAACATATCTTCAAAAGAAAAATTTCATAAGTATAGAAATTTATTACTGCATTCGCTAAACTATTTAATAAACAATAATTATGTAGGAGTAGAACTACCCAAAGAAGAAAATGGACATATTATTATAAATCTTTTGGGTAAAAACACTGTAATACGTTGGGAAGAACATACCCATAATGAGTTATTAATACGAGTTTGGTGGGGATACAAACACAATGAATACAATCCGTTAACTAGAGATTTGTATGCCAAAAACCTTGAAGTGTCTTGTTCTGGTTGGGTTGAACGTAAATCAAAAAAATGTTTACAAGGCAAAGGAGACGAGCACATCTTTGATGTATATTCTTCAAGAAGAAGTATTGTAGATTTAATGAATATACCTAATGCAACTGAAAATTATTTTAAGTTAGAGGGCAAAAAATTCTTTTAGATTAGAATAACACAAAAAGAATGTATCAATACGACCAAATATAAGGTTATATTGATACATTTTTAATTTGATACAGAGTTTTTCTAATTTAATTACTTTGGCTAAACGATATAGTCATTGCAATAGTTTGCTGGGAAAACAATTTTCCCTTTGCTTAAATTTAGCGAGTTCTTACGAAATAGACATATTTGTACTGCAGGTTCACGTTCCCAGCCATAGTCCTTATTTTTCTCAAATAGTACAAATTGTTGCCGTCTCTTTGAATGATGCCCATAAACTCTTATAGCTTCGTAACGCTTAAGAAAGTCTGTTTTGTCTTTCATAAAGTTTATAGCCTTAGAAACAGTATCTTCATTAGAAAATAGTAATTGCTCTTTCAACAAATCTATGTATTTATTAAACTCATCTCGATGTTCTAAATTTCCATACAAATCGTAACATCTTCCATTGTTTATAGAATCACAATTAAATTCAACAATTACATAGTTTGTATAGTGATAATGTGAACGTCCCCACCAATGTGCATTGACAATTAAGGTATCCCAAAAATAATACCCTGTACCTAACCAAGCATTGTTGGCATTGCACGGATAAGGCGCATCACGCTCTATATCATTTGGATTATTCCTATCTTCTACTGTTTGATAGAGTATCATAATTAAGCCTTTGAAGTGTTTTCTCTTAATGGGTCTGCTAAAGATGAAAGGTTCATTGTTGGCAACACTAAAGGTTGGAAATTCGCTTGAAGTGTTACTGTGCTTATAAAGGCTCTGATGTATGGAAATATAATAGCAATACTATTCCCGTAGAAGTATGAGGGAATCTCGTTGAATTCAATTCTATCTGCAAACTTGAATGTTGCATTACATTCAATCTCTACCATTTGTGCTTGGCTATCTTTGTCATATGCAGAAAAAATAATCTTTAGTTCATATATTGACTCAGATTCTGTTTGCTTAAAAAGTCCAACTGGTTTAAAGTCTATTTGCAACTCGTTTCTGGTATTTGCATCAAAGTCTAAATTTACCTTATTAAAAGAATAAACTTCAAGTGAAAATGCGGCTTTATTCATAATATATCTGTTTTTATTTTGATACAAAAGTATAAAAAAACTCCGAATAATAATTCGGAGTTTCATCTATTTTAGTAGGTTCTATTGGTTTGCTTTCTGCTTTCACTAAAACCTGGCTTACGAATGCTAGATACTCATTAACAGTAGGTCCAATTTTATTGTACTTGTCATATTCGCGCCATTCTTTTTCAACAACATCTCTTGGAGTGTTCTTGAAATATTCTTTCAATTGCTCAAGTATTGCATCCATAGTCATAAAATTTTGATATTCAACAATAAACTGTTTGCAACCCCACTAATTGGGAGACAAAGGTAATATTTTTTTCTGATTTGACAATAATTCTTTCTGTTTTTTTAAATGACAACATCTTGGAGTCTTAAATGTTCACATTAATAATGTTACTGTTCAAAGAATATTTGATAATAAAAAATTTATCATAAAACTAGTATTTGTATCAAAATTATATTGCAAATATAATCTAGTAGTTATATATTAAGGTTGTAGAATTAATATATTTAATATATTGAGTATAATCCTTATAATGACTTTTTTGCTATAAATATTGGATAAAAATTATGCATAGGTTTAATATAATATATCCTCTGTTATATCAATAAATTAGAGTAATAATATATGTATTCATAGGGTGGTTTACTAATACCCTACGCTACAATATTAAGAACATCGAGCGACTGTCTGCCTTTTGCAGTCTGGAAGCGTAAGACCCTGCTTGAAAAGGTAAGGAACATAAGCAACAGAAAATCCTCGTTACAGAACAGTAAGGGGTTGTACTTTATACGTTCACGATTAAACCATTCGTTCAATACATCGCCATTGATACGTATTTCAAGGCGTGAAAGGTGCTTGGGGTTGCCATTGGCTTCTGCAATATACTGTTTGCCACTATTGTTTTCGATTTCTCGTTTCTTGTTGTATGCTGATAGGCGTAAATCGCCATTCTTCTGCTGAACGATGAGGCTGTACTCCTTAATTCTGCGACAAGAACCAATGCCAATGTATAGAATATCTTAAAGAAGTTTATCCCTATCTGTTACCTTTGTGCCGTTTACAATGGGTATGAGGTTTTCATCACGAATGGCACGAATTATGCGTTTAGATTGGTTCTTATTATCATCGCAAGCAAGGTCAAGGCGTGTAAGGTTGTGGAATTTCAATCCCAACATGCCCTCAATGTATTCGAGATAAACAAGGCGATTATGGATATTGTAGTTATAGTTGAGGTATAGTTGCTTGTTCTCCATTTCTATCCATACAAAACCACTCATTTCGCCCTCTTTGTCCGCTTTCAATCCCCATCGCAGAGTGCCAAAGCATTGCATATCATACTCGCTGTTTGGGTTGTTGCTTGTTCGCTCAAGATAGATGATTTTGTAGATATAATCGTAATATTTGCCCTCTGTACGTTCAAGGCGAAAATCCCAATGTGGGAGTTCATAGACATCGAGGGGCATTTCAATTAGTTCAAATAATGGAGAGTCTTCATAGAGTGTGTAGCATAGTTTTAGTTTGTCAATACTGATTTTCATTGTTAATACTGTTTTTAATCCCATTATTTCCATCATTGGGTTTATTGGGGATTGTACTCCAATATGCCCTCATGTCATCGCTGATGGCTTGTTTGTGGCTGTCGCTTAACGTGCGATTTTTCAACCCTTGACTGATACGCTGTTTGGTATCTGCATTTAATTCTCTAAATTGTCTTTTCATAAGTAATACTGTTTATATATAAATATTTCACAAACGAGCGAGATATAAAGCTTGCTTTAATATTTCAAAGCGAGTGCAGTAAATATTCATCGTTTACGATAAATATTAGCATAAGTAGAAAAAGAGTAAATAGTAAGTAACTTTTTTGAAAAATATTTTTTGTACCAAAAACGAAAAACAGTTTTACCGATACTACTATAAATGGTTTTGTGATAAGCGATAGAGGTTACATAGATAAAAAGCACCCACAGAGGGCGCTGTATGTGTTTTGCTATTTGATACCATTACCAACCTTGTAAGTTTTAACCCTTATATCGTGAACAAGGAGCGCAATCACAGTTGGCGTATTCAAGTTTATTGGGGTCGGGTATGAATTTGCATAACTCCCAAATCTTATCCAAGTCCTCTAAAAATTGGTTCGAGAAAACTTTGCTCAGGTCTACTGAAAAAATGCTCTTCGGTTGAAGAGCATTTTTTTGTTTATATTATCTTTTCATCAGTATCTTCGCGGCTTTCTCCTTGCTTGATTTGAACGAGAATTGTTTCATTATCTTGTTATAATCCCTATCATCTACAACCTTCGGTGCCATCACCTCGAGTGCTTCAAGCTTGTTGTCGTCGAAAGAAAGCAGTGATAATAGTTTTGCACATTGGTTGCTGCTGAAGTTGCTACCGATGCATGCTACACGGATAATATCAATTTTGTTTTTATCGAAAGAGGTGTTCTTGACTACCCTGTAGACCATCGAGAAATCATTGTCACGCATTGCACGCAACATAACAGGATTCCTTTTTTCTCTCTTCTCCCGTTTCTCCATCTGTGCCTTAGGCTTTCTTACTTGCGCTGCTGCCTGCACAGGAATCATCATCAATGCTATCAGCGCTATAAGCATTATTTTCTTCAGATTTTTCATAGTCATGTAGTTTTTGAAGGTTAATAATGTTTCTTCTGCAGCAAAGATACCCTGTGCATAATGAGCCGGCAAAAATATATCCCTATTCCTGTTTGGGGGATTTCCTAAAGTGAATAGGGAAAATACAGTTTAGATTCTTTGCCGGAGCGCAGCTAAGCAACTGTATAACGCAGAATAAGAGATTCTTGACTTTGCTTAGAATTACAAAACAAAGTTTTATTTAGATTCGGGAATGGTATAGTACTATTTGTAATTCTCGGTTTATATTACCTGAAGTACTTCCCTATCACCGGCAGGCTTTTGAGCGGCAGGTCTTTCTTTATGAAGTATCCCACGAAGATTATTAGCAGCACGGTGTTACATGCCATTCTTGCAATGCTGTTCTCGATTAGATTCACAACAGAGAGGGTATATACGACGGCGAACAGCGCTGTGTATGCAAATATGCTCTTTAGGTCATAGTTTATTGCATTACGTTTCTGGCCAATGAAATATGAGAGCAGCATTGCGGTGAAGTATCCGGCAAAGGATGCCCATGCGCATGCAATGTAACCGTATCTTGGAACGAAGATTATATTTACGGCAAAGAGTATCGCACAGCCGATGAAAGAGAATATTGCACCCCAGTAAGTCTCGTCGTTGAGCTTGTACCAGAAAGAGAGGTTGAAGTATATTCCCATAAAAATCTCTGCTGCCATGACAACCGGTACAACCTTGAGACCATCCCAGTAGTTGGGGCTTATTATGTAGCGAAGTATATCCATGTAGAACATCACCACAAGGAATGCCATCATTGCTATTACAACGAAATATTTCATTGCTTTAGCGTAAAGCTCCTTACTGTCCTTATCCTTGCTGTTGCCGAACACGAACGGCTCATATGCATAGCGGAATGCCTGCATTAGCATCGCCATTATGGCTGCTACCTTTACCGATGCACCATAGATGCTGAGTTCAACAATGCCTTGCTGTCCCGGAACAAGCCATGTATATATTATCTTGTCGGCATTGAGGTTGAGTATTCCTGCTATTCCTAAAAGCAGCAGCGGCCATGAGTAGCTGAGCATGCTTTTCAGAAGTGCCTTGTCGGCTGTGAAACGGAACATTCTCAATTCGGGTATGAAGAAGAGCGTTATCAATGATGTGCAAAGCAGGTTGATGAAGAATACATAGAAAGCCTGGTTGTGCGGGTCGTAGTAGGGTGCGAAGGTATCAGGCATCTCTGTCGCAAGGTAGGGCAGTGCAACAAAGGCAAAGAGGTTCATTGCAATGTTCATACCAATGAACAGCAGTTTGAGCGATGCGAACTTCAAAGGTTTCTTCTGGAACCTGAGCAATCCGAACGGGATAGCCTGCAATGCGTCGAGTGACACCACTACGGCCATCATTCCAATGAATTCAGGATTGGATGCATATCCAAGAGTATCTGAAATTCCGGGAAGGAACAGGAAAACAGCAAGAAGAAACACTCCGCATATGGCACCTACAACCTGCATTGACATTGAGAAGACTCTCTTTATATCACTGTTCTCTTTGCTTGCGAAACGGAAGAAGGTTGTCTCGAAACCGAATGTGAGCAACACCAGCAATATTGCAGTCCATGCATATATGTTGGTTACAACACCATAGTTTCCGCTCTCCACACTCATCTTTGCTGTGTAGAGCGGCACGAGCAGATAGTTAAGGAAACGTCCTACTATGCTGCTGAGGCCGTATATGGCAGTGTCTTTTACTAATGATTGCAGTTTGCCCATAAGTCATATTTTGCAATTAAGGGAAATTAATAAAAAGCAAACTACTGCGTTATACAAAACTCTAAAAATCCTCATTTACGCTAAGTAAATTAACCCACTAAGTGGCTTTTCATCCTCGTAGCTCAGCATAGAATGCGAGCACTCTCTGCTCTCGCGTTACAGCGTCGGTTGCGGTTTTTAGAGTTTCGCAAGCCTTGTATTTTATCTTTTTATTAATTCCCGGTTTTATTAACGGTTTACAATTTCTGTATCCGTTTAAAACAGCGTTCCTTGTTCGCCGTTGTTGAAACGGCTGCGTCCCAGATGCTTGTATGCAAGGTCGGTCACCTCGCGTCCGCGTGGGGTGCGCTTGATGAAGCCTTCCTTTATCAGGTAGGGCTCATAGACCTCCTCGATTGTTCCTGTATCCTCACTCAGGGCTGTGGCGATTGTACCTATTCCAACCGGTCCTCCCTTGAACTTGTCTATGATTGTGCACAGAATCTTGTTGTCAATTTCATCGAGACCGTACTTGTCAATGTTCAGTGCTTCAAGAGCCATCTTTGCGATGGGGTTCGTTATGTGCCCGTTGCCCATTACCTGTGCGAAATCGCGTACACGGCGAAGCAGTGCGTTGGCAATACGTGGCGTTCCGCGGCTGCGTCGTGCAATCTCGTATGTAGCCTCCTCGTCGAAAGTAACACCAAGAATCTGTGCCGAGCGGCTGATGATGCCGGCAAGAGTCTTGCTGTCGTAGTATTCAAGGTGCATGTTTATTCCGAATCTGGCACGTAACGGGGCTGTGAGCAGTCCGCTACGTGTTGTTGCACCTATGAGTGTGAACGGGCTCAGGTCAATCTGTATCGATCGTGCCGACGGTCCTTTGTCAATGAGGATATCAATGCGGTAATCCTCCATGGCCGAGTAGAGATACTCCTCGACAATGGGTGAAAGACGGTGAATCTCATCGATGAAAAGCACATCGTTGGGTTCAAGCGATGTTAGTATACCGGCAAGGTCACCCGGCTTGTCGAGTACAGGACCCGATGTAACCTTGAAACCTACTCCAAGTTCGTTGGCTATGATGTTGCTCAGTGTTGTCTTTCCCAGTCCCGGGGGGCCATGGAGCAGTACATGGTCGAGTGATTCGCCACGCATCCTTGCTGCCTGTACGAATATCTTGAGGTTGCTCACAATCTTCTCCTGACCGTTGAAGTCACCGAATGAGAGCGGGCGCAAGGCATTCTCGAACTCCTTGTCGCTGTTCTTACCTCTTATGTTGAAATCTCCGTTCATATGTTATATGATTCTCTATTGTTGCAAATGTACTGTTTGTAGGTTTTATTTTAAAATTCAGGAACAGTTTTTTTAGTCTTGATGTCAAATGATCCACCTATAGAATATCACCGCTGCCACAATGATTATAAAGAGTATAATTCCTCTTCGTTGCCCTTTTGTAAAGTAGAAGAAACCGTTCATAAAATTTCCAAAATAGCATTGTAGTGAACAATTGGTTGTTCTGTTGTTGTTATCTTTGCGGCAAACCGCTATCTTTGCACAAAGATAAACATTATATGGTTTATCACAAACAGAAGCAATGAATAGATTTCTGAACATATTCCGTCATTATCCGGTATCGTTGCTCACCTTTTGCGTGATACTTTATCTAAGCCTCTACAAACCTGCAGGCAAGAGTGCTCTCATGATGTTCGCAAACATGGACAAGATAGCTCACTTTCTCATGTATGCAACACTCAGCACTGTGTTATGGTGCGAATATTACGGCAGTCATTACAAAGTGAAATATTGGCGTCTGCTTTTATCGTCTCTTGTCTTGCCGGTGCTGTTCAGCTGGTTTATGGAGTATCTTCAGGAGAAACTTACGACATACAGGCACAATGATCCGTATGATCTTTTGTCAAATGTTCTGGGTGTTATCATTGCCAATATATTCTGTTTCTTTGTAGTGAGGCGCTTATATGGCAGGAGGTCAAAGAAAAAGGAGACACGTTGATGTGTCTCCTTTCTTGGCATTAATAATATATTATTTCTCTTGTTTCTGTTATTGCATCAACTCCTTCGTTTTCGCCCTCAATCCTTTCAGTCATTTTCCTTTCGGTCCAGTTTCCGTTTTCATCGATGGATATATATTCATACTCCTTTATTGTTATGAGTTCAATTCCATAGTTTGTGGATTTTGTTCTCTGCCTTACTATCCTGTTCCCTGAATCGTATTCAATCTCTTTCTTTGAAAGGTTGTTATTTTCTAACGCTTCAATGGTTTCGGGATATCCTTTGCTGTTGTATGAGAAACTTCTTGTCTGATTGAGGTCTATGCTGTTGTTGTAGGTAAAATGTATTATGCGATTATCGTTGTCACGCTTTACGGCAATCTTCTCCTTGTCGTTTTCTTGTAGAACAAGTTCTCCATTCCGGTCAAATTCAAGAACCTCTTTGAGCTTGTTCTCAGAATAAACTCTTACCTCCTTGACATTGCCTGCCAATTCGTGCATTTTGAGGTCGGGTGTCATAAGAAGGTCGCGCTTCTGCTCCTTCTCTTTTCCTTCCTCTTTTTTCACCTCTTTTTTGCTATCCGTTGAATCGGACTTCACGTTTGAAGGTTTTGCACATCCGGTCATAAGGCATAGTGCAGGTACGGCGATAATAAATAGTTGGATGAGTCTTGTTTTCATATTTACCAAAGTTTATAAGGCATGCGTGTCAGGTGTGAATTGTAGTATCTCTTTTCACCTGTAACTTCCTTGCCGATAAATTGTGGGCATTCGAACTTCTCGTCAACATCCTCAAGTTCAACTTCTGCTACTACAAGGCCTTCGTTGTCGCCATGGAATTCATCTACTTCAAAGGTGTGTCTGCCGCTTTTTACAAGGTATCGTGTCTTGTCTATAATACCTCCATGGCATAGTTTCATCAGTTCCCAAGCTTCGCTTGCAGGAATCTCCTTTTCCCACTCATAACGGCTGAGGCCATCATCGGTAGAGGGTCCTTTAATTGTTATGTAACCCTTTTCACCGCGCACTCTCACACGTGCCGAATTTCCGCATTCGCGGCAAAGATAACCTTGTGCAATACGGTCGCTGTGGAATGCTATAGCCTTGTAGCTGTCGTCGGTGACAAGGAATTTCCTCTCTATCTCAAGTGCCATACAAACAGTTTCTTACTTTGCATCCTCGGAGAATTCCATTAGGAAGGCCTTGATGAAACCATCGATTTTTCCGTCCATAACTCCGCCAACATCAGATGTCTGGAAATTTGTGCGGTGGTCTTTCACTCTGCGGTCGTCGAAGACGTAACTGCGGATCTGTGAACCCCACTCGATTTTCTTCTTGCCGGCCTCGACCTTAGCCTGCTCTTCCATGCGGTGCTGCATCTCCTTGTTGTAGAGGATAGAGCGCAACTGACGCATTGCATTCTCTTTGTTCTTTGGCTGGTCACGGGTCTCGGTGTTCTCGATGAGAATCTCCTCTTCGGCACCTGTGTACGGGTCTTTATACTGATAGCGCAAACGTACACCCGATTCCACCTTGTTCACGTTCTGTCCACCGGCTCCACCGCTTCGGAATGTGTCCCAAGAGATACGTGCAGGCTCTACGACAACCTCGATACTGTCATCAACGAGTGGAGTCACGAATACCGAACTGAACGATGTCATTCGTTTGCCCTGTGCATTGTAAGGGCTCACGCGTACCAGACGGTGCACTCCGTTCTCGCCTTTGAGGTAACCGTATGCATATGGTCCTTTAAGTTCCAATGTAACAGTCTTGATTCCTGCATCCTCGGCTTCCTGAAGGTTGGCAACAGTCACCTTGTAGCCGTTTGCCTCGGCCCAACGCATGTACATGCGCATGAGCATGCTTGCCCAATCCTGTGCCTCTGTACCTCCTGCACCGGAGTTTATCTTGAGTACGCAATCCATGTCATCGGCCTCGCCACGGAGCATATTCTTGAGTTCAAGTTCCTCAACGGCTGTAAGGGCGCGTGCATATGCGTCATCTACCTCATGCTCCTCGACCATCTCCTCGCGGTAGAGCTCCATGGCCATCTCGGCCTCTTCGGTACGGTTCTTCACCTCCTTATAGCCGTCAATCCATGCTTGCAGGCCCTTTACTTTCTTCATCTGTGCCTCAGCCTCTTTGGCATTGTCCCAGAATCCGGGTGCCTGGGTGCGTAACTGTTCCTCCTCTACCTGGATAATCTTCTCATCGATGGCAAGGTATTGCTTGAGCGCTTCGGTGCGCTCCTTTATGTCTTTCAGTTGGTCGGCTGTAATCATTTGTGATGTATCTCTTTTTAAAAATGTCACTAAATTCTCTGCGAAGATACAACGATATTCAAAAATAAGCAAATATATACGCGCGCAAAGGTGCTTTTGCCACACTGGCAAATTCGTTTTGTTGATAAAATATTCCTTTTAGTCTTGAAAGTGCGCCTTTCCTGTTGTACCTTTGCAGCCGAAATAGAATGGATTTTATGAATATAAGCGAAGCGAACGTAAATCAGGCTGTAGAGTTGTTGAAATTGTTGATAAGTACCCCTTCACTCAGTCGCGAGGAGGGCGATGCGACGGATAAACTGCAACTTTTCATAGAGCGTGGTGCTCCCGTGCAATGCGAGGTGCATCGCCACCTTAATAACCTGTGGTGTGTTGCTCCCGGGTACGATGCTTCGCGTCCTACACTTCTTCTTGATGCCCACATAGATACTGTCCAGCCTGTAAGCGGATGGAGCAAGCATCCTTTTACACCGATAGTCGAGGGTGACAGGCTATACGGTCTTGGCAGCAACGACGATGGTGCATCGCTTGTGACGCTGCTGCAGGTGTTCTACAAAATATGCCAGAGCCAGCAGAGTTACAATACTATATTCGTGGCTTCGGCCGAGGAGGAGGTTTCGGGAAAGAACGGCATTGAGGCTCTTGTCTCTCATCTGCCGCTTGTGACATGTGCAATTATAGGAGAGCCCACAAGCATGCAGCCTGCAGTGGCCGAGAAGGGTCTCATGGTACTCGACTGTGTGGCAAATGGAGTATCAGGGCATGCTGCACGCAATGAGGGCGTCAATGCAATATACAGTGCAATGCGTGACATCGAGTGGTTCAGGAATCATAAATGTACGGAATCATCGGAACTTTTGGGTGATGTAAAGATGACCGTGACCCAGATAAATGCAGGCACTCAGCATAATGTGGTTCCCGACAAATGCAGTTTCGTCGTTGATGTGCGAAGCAATGAATGCTACTCGAATACGGGTTTGCTTGAACTGATAAGGAAAAATACAAGTTGCGATATCGAACCACGTTCTACCCGTCTGAACTCATCTTCGATATCTCTTGAGCATCCTCTTGTGAAGCGCACTCTTGAGTTCGGTCTGAAGCCTTACGGCTCGCCTACACTCTCGAATCAGGCACTCATCAATATTCCTACACTAAAAATCGGTCCCGGTGACACAGCGCGTTCCCACACTGCGAACGAGTATGTGTTGATAAGCGAAATACGCGAGGGTATGAAACTTTTCTGCAAGATGCTTGACGGTTTGGTACTATGAATTTACCTGTATAATAGCACATCGGGATTTTCCTTTTCCGTCGTTTTCACAAAGTTTAAGCAATTGGCATGTACTTTTTCTGCCGGTACATTGCCGATTGCTTTTTTTTATTGCTAACTTAGCAGAAAAATATTGACGCTATGGCAAAGAAAGGTGGAAAAGGAAAGGGACGTCTGAACAAGAACGTTATTGCAGAGATGCTTGTATCGTTGTTCAACCGTAATGAGGGCAGGAGTCTGAGCCCAAAGGAGATATTCAAGGAACTTGACCTTACATCTACATCGGCAAGGACACTATGTGTACATATACTCGATGACATGGTGTTCGACGGTTATCTCATGGAGCCTGAGTTCCGCAGGTATGTGCTTGCCAACAACATGTCAATGCTTTACGGAACTTTCTCGCGCAACAGAGACGGTTACAACGAGTTCTATCCCGAGGATGGCAGTGATCCAGTGCTCATCAGCGAGCGTAATTCGGCACATGCCCTTACTGATGACCTTGTGCGTGTGGCTCTATTTGCCCGTCGCCGTGGTCGTGGCCGTGAAGGGGAGGTTGTGGAGATTGTAAAGCGTGTCCATGATACATTCGTAGGTGAACTGCACGTGGAGAGACATTATGCTTTCCTCATTACAGAGAATCGTGTGATGCCAAGCGATATCTTCATCCCCAAGGATATGCTCAAGGGTGGGAAGAACGGCGATAAGGCTGTGGTTAAACTGCTTGAGTGGCCTATGGACAGCAAGAATCCGGTGGGTAAAGTTATCGATATCCTTGGAAAGAGCGGTGAGAACAATGCAGAGATGAATGCTATTCTTGCCGAGTATGGCTTGCCGTATAAATATCCCGAAGCCGTAGAGGAGGCTGCCGCCAAGCTGCCTACAGACATCACAGAGGAGGAGATTGCCAAGCGTGAGGATTTCCGCCCTGTCACCACATTCACAATTGACCCTGTAGATGCAAAGGATTTCGACGATGCCCTTTCGATAAGGGAGGCAGGCGAAGGATTGTGGGAAATAGGTGTGCACATTGCCGATGTATCGCACTATGTTACCGAGGGCTGCATCATCGACAAGGAGGCGTATAAGCGTGCAACATCGATATATCTTGTGGACCGTACAATCCCTATGCTCCCCGAAAGGCTCTGTAACTTCCTGTGTTCTTTGCGCCCAGATGAGGAGAAACTTACATATTCGGTTATTTTCACGATGAATGAAAAGGCTGAGGTCAAGAAGTCACGTATCGTTCGTTCTGTTATAAAGAGTGACCGCCGTTTCAGTTACGAAGAGGTACAGGAGATAATCGAGAACGGTGCAGGTGAATATTACAATGAGATAAAGGTTTTGAACAAACTTGCTCAGGCCATGCGTGGCAAGCGTTTCCAGGCAGGTGCTATCGACTTCCAGCAGGCCGAGGTGAGGTTTCGTCTTGATGATAACGGCAAGCCGCTCTCGGTATATTTCACAGAGAGCAACGAGTCGCACCAGCTTATCGAGGAGTTTATGCTGCTTGCCAACCGTACGGTTGCCGAGAAGATTGGCCGCAAGAGTGCAATCAACAAGAATCCAAAGACATTCGTCTACCGTATACATGACCAACCGAATCCCGAAAAGCTTACAATGTTGTCCAAGTTCGTGACAAAGTTGGGTTACAAGATGAAGAGCGCATCGGGCCGCACTACATCTGCATCGGCGCTCAATAGCCTATTGAAGGATGTACATGGAACAAAGGAGCAGAATGTCATCGAGCAGATATCGCTCCGTGCGATGCAGAAGGCGCGTTATTCTACTGAGAATATCGGTCACTATGGTCTTGCATTCCGTTACTATTCTCACTTTACATCACCTATACGACGTTATCCCGACCTTCTTGTGCACCGCCTGCTGCACCGTTATCTGGAACTTGAGGCACGTACAGTGAGCAAGCAGAAGTATGAGGACCTCTGCGACCACTGTTCGGCTCAGGAGCAGGTTGCGGCGAATGCAGAGCGTGCAAGTATCAAGTATAAGCAGGTTGAGTTCATGAGCGAGCATCTTGGCGAGGAGTATGATGCCGTAATCAGCGGAGTGACTGAGTGGGGTTTCTATGCCGAGATAAACGAGAACAAGTGCGAGGGACTTGTACCTATGCGTACTTTGCAGGATGATTATTATGAGTTCGACGATGCAAACTACAGCATCATCGGCCGCCGTACACACCATAAGTACACAATCGGTGACCCGGTGCGCATACGTATCGTACGTGCGAACCTTGACCGCAAACAACTCGATTTTGAACTTGCAGAACGATAAATATTGTTTACATTTCAGTTTCTTTTCAGAAAACTGTTGTAGTTTTGTACCGTAACAGGATACGCATAGCAATATGAAACTGCTTATAATAGAGGATGACAACTCTCTGCGTGAGATTATGCAGAGGGCTCTGCAGGGCGAGGGATATGTCGTTGAGACTGCCTCTTGTTACTTTGATGCATGTGACAAGATTGCAGGTTACAGCTACGATTGTATAATGCTGGACATAATGTTGCCCGACGGGAATGGTCTCCAATTGCTTGAGGAGATAAAGAAGAGCGGTAAAGAGGAGAGGGTAATCATCATCTCAGCACGTGATTCGCTCGATGACAAGATAACTGGTCTTGACCTTGGTGCCGATGACTATCTTGCAAAGCCATTCTACATGGCGGAACTCTCGGCACGCATAAAGAGTGTGATGCGCCGTGGCAGCGGTTCGGTACAGAATAGCATGAGTACCGGCAATATAACCATTGACCTTGGCAGCCGCAGGGCATCTGTTGCAGGCAAGGATGTTCCATTGCTTAAGAAGGAGTTTGACATTCTGCTCTACTTTATGCAGCGTCCGGGGCATATTGTTGACAAGGCTGTGCTTGCCGAGGCTGTCTGGGGCGACCACATTGACATGGTAGATAATTTCCAGTTCGTATATGCCCAAATCAAGAACCTGAGAAAGAAACTCACTGAAGCCGGTGCCGATACAAACATCAAGGCCGTATACGGTTTTGGATATAAATTCACAGACAACGAAGAATGAAACTCATACACCGCATAACGTTAAGGCTCTCGCTTATACTTCTGCCGATACTTCTTGTATGGGCGGTTGTATTCTACTACACAATGGTGGGTGAGATCAATGATGAGACAGACGACAGTCTTGAGGATTATGCCGAGATGCTTGTGCGCCGCACACTCACCGGTGGTGAACTTCCCGGACAGAGCGACGGCAGCAATAATACATACAGCATAGAGCTGTTGCCCGACAGCGTGCATCATGAGCAGATAATGGAGTTCAAGGATGAACAGGTTTACATTCCGGAAAAACGCGAGACAGAGCCTGCCCGTGTACTCAAGATGACATTCTCCGACGGAGAAGGAAATACCTACCTCCTTACAGTCTCCACTCCCACTTTTGAAAGGGAAGACCTGCTGCTTGCCGTCTTCTGGCATCTTGTGGCACTTTATGCGATACTCGTTGTAACAATCCTTGCCGTTACGGCACTTGTATTCAACTACAGCATGCGTCCGCTGTATAAATTGCTTGAATGGCTCGACAATTACCATCCTGGGAATGGTGTGGATGACCTGCCTACCGATTCACAGACTGCAGAATTCAAGAAACTGACGGAGAGCGCACGCAGCACCATCGAGCGTGCCGAGAAATATTTCGAACGTCAGAAACAATTCATAGGCAATGCCTCGCATGAGTTGCAGACACCGCTTGCCGTGCTCGGTACACGCATAGAGTGGATGATTGACAACACACAACTCACAGAGGAACAGTTTGCCGAGCTTACAAAGATGCGCCAGTCTCTTCACCGCCTGAGCCGCCTCAACCGCACCCTTTTGCTCATTTCAAAAATTGAGAATGCCCAGTTCAACGAAAAGGATGATGTTGATTTTGTTGAACTTATAAGGCGCGAAGCAGAGGTATATGAGGAAATTTACGGCTATAAGGAGATTGAGTGCCGTGTGGAACTTCCTGAGCGCTTCGTTGTAACCATGGATGAATCATTGGCAACGACCATGGTTACTAACCTTGTAAAGAACGCATTCCTGCATACCGCTGAGGGTGGCAGCATCATTATATCAATAAAAGATGGTGAACTATATGTGGCCAATAGTGGTGATGAGGCTCTTGATGCCACACGTCTTTTCGACCGTTTCTACACCGGCGGCAAGAGCGGATCTACCGGTCTTGGCCTTGCACTGGTGAAGTCAATAGCAGGTTATTATAATTATGCTTTGAAGTATAGCTATAACAACGGCAAGCATTGCTTCGAGGTGAGGTTTAAAGGATAGTTTTATCCCTGCACCATTTGTTGGTTCAATAGAAATCTCTATATTTGCTGCGAGAGTATAGAGATTTCTATTTTTGTCAATTTATTCTCAAAAACAATATATTTATGAAAAACAGATTTTCTTTTTTATTCTGCCTTTTGGTAGTTTTTTCGTCGCTGTTTGTTTCTTGTGGTAATAAGAAAAGCGATACCACTGTTTCCAGTAGTAATAATAGGATATGCACTATTAATGAGTATGTCGATCTTGGCTTGCCCAGTGGTTTAAAATGGGCAACCTGTAATGTAGGAGCAAGCAGCCCCGAGGATTATGGCGATTACTATGCTTGGGGCGAAACCTCTACCAAGAGCGATTACAGTTCAAGCACCAGCACCACCTACGGCAAGCAAATGAGCAGCATCGCCGGCAACCCCACCTGGGATGTGGCCTGCAATAAGTGGGGCAGCCCCTGGCGCCTTCCCACAAAAGCCGAGTTCCAAGAACTCATAGACAATTGCACCTGGGAGTGGACCACCCAAAACGGAATAAACGGTTACAAAGTAACAAGCAAGAAGAACGGCAACAGCATCTTCCTGCCTGCCGCCGGTTGGCGCTACGGTACGTCGTCCCGCGACCAGGGGTCAGGCGGTGACTACTGGAGTGCTACGCCTGACGAGAGCAGTGCCGGCAACGCGTACAGCCTTGGCTTCGACGAGGGTCTCCGTCGCACGTTTTTGGACCGCCGTTACGGCGGTTTCAGTGTGCGCCCCGTTTCAGAGTAATTTGCAATAGCATACCTTGTGGTATTCTCCCAATTTATTAAAAGCGCACGTGTAGCATACAGCAACGTGTGCTTGTTTTATTAGATACAAAAACAGAAAGGCAGAACTGCTTATTTTGCAAAATCCAATTAAAGAGTTGTGTATAAACAAGTTGCAAGTGTATTTTAATTTTGAATATACTCGCAACTTGCTTTTTCTATGAACTAAAGTGCAGTTCTTTGGGTAGGGCGTAATAGAGATTTTTTCAGTCGTTTTACTCCTTCAGAATGACAGGCTTGGTTTTGCTCTTTACTGAATGCCTGTTGAGCACTCTGCGATAAATTATATATCCATTACTACCGCTTCTTCTTTTTCGAGTGAGCGCTTTACGTCTATGATGCGTTGGTTGCTGCTGCCGCGGAAGCGGAGTTGTTCGTCACGCAGGGCTTCAACGAAGCGCCCGTCTACAAGCACGTCGACCTGCTCGAGCAGTGCACGCCGGGCCGGGTTTCCGATAATCTGTTCAAAAAGGTAGCCGGTGTAACACCATATGTTCTTGCTGCTACGCTCCTTTATCGCACGGGCAAGTTCCGTGAAGCCCTCAGGCTGGAACATGGGGTCGCCACCCGAGAAGGTGACATCGGCAAAAGGGTCTGCAAGAACAACATCAAGAATATCCTCAATATCGACTTCGTGACCGTTGTTTATATCCCATGATTGGGGATTATGACACCCCGGGCAATGGTTCGGGCAACCGGCACAATAGATTGTAGTGCGGAAGCCCGGACCATCGACCGTAGTGTCTTCCACAATGTCGAGTATGGATAGCTTTGTCATTGTCAATATGGAACTTGTCTCCTGCCATGTCATACTGAGTGAAACGAAGTATCTTATGGATTCTTCACGTTATTCAGAATGACATCAGGTATTCATTCGTGTACTACGCGGTCATTGAGCTCGGCAAGCTTAGCCTTGTTCCAGCGGTCGGTTGTACCCACAAGGTAACCTGTGATGCGCTGCAGTTTGTCAAGATGCTTGCTGCCGCACTTGGGGCACTCCTGAAGGTCTTTTGTCGAGTTCTCATAGCCGCAGTCGAGGCAACGGTTACGGTTGTGGTTGACCGATCCGTAACCGATATTGTACTTGTCCATCATATCTACCACGCGCATGATTGCCTCGGGGTTGTGTGTAGCATCGCCGTCAATCTCAACGTAGAAGATGTGTCCGCCGCGTGTAAGGTCATGGTACGGAGCCTCAACCTCGGCCTTATGGCGTGCGCTGCACTTGTAGTATACAGGAACGTGGTTGCTGTTGGTGTAGTAGTCGCGGTCTGTGATGCCAGGAATGACACCGTAGCGCTTGCGGTCGCCACGTGTAAAGCGGCCCGAGAGTCCTTCGGCTGGTGTAGCAAGTATACTGTAATTGTGCTGGTACTGCTCCGAGAATCCGTTGGCACGGTCACGCATGTATGTGATGATGCGCAAACCGAGTTCCTGCGCCTCTTCGCTTTCACCGTGGTGCTTGCCTACAAGTGCCACAAGACACTCTGCAAGGCCAATGAAACCGATACCCAAAGTACCCTGGTTTATGACAGGTGCTATTGTCTCGTTCGGCCTGAGCTTGTCACTGCCTATCCACAATGCCGACATTACAAGCGGGAACTGCTTTGCAAAGGCACTCTTCTGGAACTCCATACGTTCGTGGAGCTGGCGTGCCGTGATGTCGAGAAGGTTGTCGAGTTTTGCAAAGAACATAGCTATGCGTTGTTCCTTATCTTCAACTTCCATGCACTCTATTGCAAGGCGTACAATGTTGATGGTAGAGAAAGAGAGGTTTCCGCGTCCAACAGATGTCTGTGGACCGAAGCGGTTTTCATATACACGTGTACGGCATCCCATTGTCGCAACCTCGTGCATATATCGCATAGGGTCGTCGGCTTTCCACTCGTCGCTCTGGTTGAATGTGGCGTCAAGGTTCAGGAAGTTGGGGAAGAAACGGCGTGCCGTGACCTTGCATGCTAGTGTGTAAAGGTCGTAGTTGCGGTCACCCGGTAGGTAACTTACACCACGTTTCTTTTTCCATATCTGTATTGGGAAGATTGCTGTTTCGCCATTGCCTACACCGCGGTAGGTACTGTTGAGGAGTTCGCGTATGATGCATCGTCCTTCGGCCGAGGTGTCTGTACCATAGTTGATTGAACTGAATACAACCTGGTTACCGCCACGTGAGTGGATGGTGTTCATGTTGTGGATGAATGCCTCCATTGCCTGGTGCACGCGTGACACTGTTTTGTTCATGGCGTGCTGCAGGATGCGCTCCTCGCCGCTGAGGAAGTCGAGCGGGCGCTGCTCATAATCCTCTATCTCCTTATTATAAAGGTGTGAGTAGTCGGCTCCGGTAAGTTCTTCTATCGCTTTGAGCTCTTCGATGAGGCTTGCACGTACATATGGTGCAAGGTAGAAGTCAAAGGCCGGTATTGCCTGTCCGCCGTGCATCTCGTTCTGTGCAGTCTCCATTGATATACATGCAATGATGCTTGCTGTTTCGATGCGCTTTGCTGGGCGTGACTCGCCGTGGCCAGCATTGAAGCCGTTCTTTAGGACATTGTCAAGCGGATGTTGGCAGCATGTCAGGCTCTTGGTGGGATAGTAGTCCTTGTCATGTATGTGCAGATAGTTGTGGCGCACTGCATCCACAACCTCTTCGCTCAAGAGAAAATCGTCCACAAATGGCTTTGTGGTCTCACTGGCGAACTTCATCATCATTCCTGCCGGAGTGTCGGCATTCATGTTGGCATTCTCGCGTGTTACATCATTTGACTGGATGTTGATTATCTCCTGGAAGATGTCACGGGTCTTTGCCTTACGTGCTATGCGGCGTTGGTTGCGGTAAGCAATATACTTCTGTGCCACATCCTTGCGGCTACTCTTCATGAGTTCAAGCTCTACCATGTCCTGAATAGCCTCCACGGTCATCTGTGCATCTCCCTTGAATGAGATGCGGTCAGCAATCTGACGTATGAGCGACATATCTTCACCCTTGTCGGTATGAAGCATTGCCATACGTATAGCAGTAACAATCTTTTCTACGTTAAAGCCGACAATACGCCCGTCGCGCTTTACAACTGTCTGAATCATATATATTGGATTTTTTATTTCCAGAAATAGAATGGTAGGCAAAAATAAAAAATATCTGTATACTACAATGTTAAACTTGAAAAAAGATATCAACAATATGAAAGTTTCTGTTTTGAGGCGGTTCTTCCCTTTTTTGGTTAAAAAAAATAAAAATTAAAGAATCCACTTGTTTGTTTGTGTGAAAATGGATACATTGCGAGCAATAGAGTGCGATTTTCCTGATTATTAACCCGTAAATGACACTTATTATGAATATTGTATGGATTATAATAATAGGAGTAGTGGTCATGGCTTTCGTAGCTAAGGCTCTGGTAAAGTTGCGCCGCAGAAAGAGTTCACGCAATTATCATCCGAACATCAACACGCGCAAGAAACGTTTCAGGTTCGTAAACCGTTTCAGGCATCTTGAAGGGGTTGGTGATTGAACATTAATGAGCAATAGAGGTATCTATTGCTTTTTTATATGCGTTGATTTTATCCACAAACCAATCATTTGAATGAATGTTCAGTTAAACTATATTAATACATTTTCCGTGGGTTACAGAATTATATAACTTTGCATGGTTTTTGTGAATATATGTATCATATAATATTATAATTATGATTAAAAGCAGAATATGCGAGATTCTTGGGATTGAATATCCCATATTTCAAGGTGGAATGGCCTGGGTGGCAGATGCGGAACTTGCCGCAGCAGTATCTAATGCCGGCGGATTGGGTCTGATATCGGCAATAAATGCAGGCACCGAGGCTGTAAGGAACGAAATACGCAAGTGCAAGACCCTTACCGACAAGCCTTTCGGTGTAAACATTATGCTTCAGGCTCCCAATGCAGCGGAGATTGCCGAGATGATTGTTGAAGAGGGCGTGAAGATTGTTACCACAGGAGCCGGTTCACCGGCAAAATACCTTCCCATGTGGAAGGAGAACGGAATAAAGGTTATTCCTGTCATTGCGTGTGTTGCCCATGCCATCAAGATGCAGGCGGCAGGTGTTGACGCAATTGTTGCCGAGGGTGCGGAGTCAGGCGGTCATGTGGGTGAGTTGCACACAATGCCGCTGATACCACAGATTGTCGATGCTGTAGATATTCCTGTGATTGCTGCCGGCGGTATATGTGACGGTCGCGGAGCAGCAGCAGCATTCATGCTCGGTGCCGAGGGCGTACAGGTGGGAACACGTTTCCTCTCTGCTACAGAGTGCAATGTGCACGAGAACTATAAGGAGAAAATCCTCAAGGCAACCGATATATCTACAATAGTTACCGGCAAATCTTTGGGCCACCCCGTACGTTCGCTCAAGACACCGTTCTCAAGAACATTTGCAAAGATGGAGAGCGACCCCAATGTAACACCCGAGGAGGTTCTTGCATTCGGTGGAGGTGCACTACGCAAGGCTGTTCAAGAGGGTGACATCGACGGCAGTTACATGGCAGGCGAGTGCGCAGGTATGGTTAAACAAGTTGAACCGGCAGCGGCTATCATAGAGGACATCATCCTTGGTGCCGAAAAGGTGATGAAGGAGAGAGTGGAGAAGATGTGCCTATAATGTTTAAAGTTCGTGTCCGGTTACACTAAACATTAAACACTAAACATACATAATACAGAGAGACCGATTTTGAATCGGTCTCTCTGTATTATGTATCACTTGTTGCGTACCTCTTCTATCTCTTCGGGTGACATTGGTTTGTATTTGCCCAAGCGGCGTGCACCGTCATTGAGTATGAGCCAGTCTTCCTCGCCACGCATTCCGCCGAAATTCTTCCATGCTTCGAGCTTGTCGTAACAGATGAAGTCTGTAAACTTCTTCTCGGCACGCCATTTGTCGATGAGGTCGGGGATAAAATAGATTCCAGGCTCTACAGTGAATACAAAGCCCGGTTCAAGAGCTTTTGCAAGGCGGAGTGACTTCCAACCGAAAAGCGTACTCTTTGAACGGCCCTCCTCATAGCCTACATTAACCTCGCCAAGGTTCTCCATGTCATGTACATCAAGACCCATCATATGACCAAGTCCGTGAGGCAGGAACATACATGTTGCACCAAGTACAGATGCCTCTACAGGATCACCCTTCATAAGGCCGAGGTCAATCATACCCTTTGCAATCTCTGTAAGCACCAGCTTGTGTACCTCGCGATACTCAATGCCCGGGCGCAGGTTGTCTGTAGCGGTCAGGTGGGCACGGCGCAGGATATTGCATATTGTACGCTGCTGCTCGGTAAAGTGTGTACCTACGGGCATAGTTGTTGTAAGGTCACCTGCATAGTGCATGGCGTTCTCGCAACCTGCATCTAGCAGTAGCATCTGACCATCCTTCAATGGTGTTGTCCCGTATGCATGGTTATGAAGTGTCTGCCCGTTTACAGTAGCTATTATAGGGAATGAGAGACCGAAATTATACTTTGCCGCTTCGGCCTGTACTATTGACATGATTTCAGACTCCGTAGTTCCTGGATGTACGGCGCGTATTGCTGCACAATGCATATCAACAGTTACATTCACCGACTCCTCAATCTGTGCAATCTCTTCGTCGCTTTTGTAATTACGTTGTGCAACTATTGCCTTTATGAACTGTAATGACACGTTTGCATCAATTTCTGCAGGGTTCATACCCAACAGTTCATGCAACCAAAGATAGTGATCGCCACGGTATGGTGGCAGGTAGTGCACTTTCTGTCCCTTTGCCTGTGCGTTCTTTACGTATGTTGCAAGGTCTGCCATAGGGCGTGTCTCCTGAATGCCCACACGTTCGCTCTTCTCCTTGATTGTGGGTTGCACTCCGGTCCATACTATCGCATCGATAGTAAGTTCATCTCCGAAGATTATATCCTTGTCATTATCAACGTCAATGATAGCGGCAAGCCCTTCGTAGTCCGATGCAAAGTAGTAGAGGAATGTGGAATCCTGACGGAAATGGTAGGCATTGTCTACACAGTTCATGCCCGTGAAGTTGTTTCCCAGGAAAAGCAACAGACCGCTACCCATTCTCTCTTTTAGCGCTTTACGGCGCGCAATATAAGTCTCTTTTGAAAACATAATGGTTATTTTATAAGTTATTATTCAATTTGTCTTTCTCATTTGTTTGCCGCCTCTTGAGAATCCTTGTCATGCTGGAACGCAGTGAAGCATCTCGAACGCATAACTTGTCTGCCTTGCGTGAAGGAGATCCTTCGTTTCACTCAGGATGACAAGTACGCGATTGCCCTTTCGCTAACGTGTTATCCCGACAGTATGGCGTTGCCGATGTGTCCGCCCAAAAGCAACAACGTATTCATCTCTTTATTACAGCCCTCAACACAAACCAGATGTGCCTTCCGATGGTAGGCAACAGCCCGTAATGACAGCTCATCACTTTGAAACGCTCTATCAGCGATGCACGGTGGTTCTTTATTGACAATCCGTCCTGCAGGTAATCAATTACGGTGGCATCTACCTTTACGAGCCTGGTCGACTTCTTCATTACTTTTATACACCAGTCGACGTCACCCGATAGCCTGTACTTCAGGTCGTACATAGGTGCAATGTCACGGCGTGCATAGAATGCCTGGTGGCACACAAGCATGCCATCCTTGAAACTGCGCCAGTTGAGGTTCTCTGGTGCCTGCAGGCGACGCATACGTACGAAATTGCGCTTCTCGTCAACCTCGGCTGTCTCACCGTAGAGTACATGCGGCAGTTTCTTTTCATCCTTGATGGTATCCACTATGGTCTGCAACGTATCGGGTGCATGGAATGCATCGCCGGCATTAAGGAAGCAGAGATAGTCACCCGTGGCAAGGGCAATACCCTTGTTCATGGCATCGTAAAGTCCGTTATCCGGTTCACTCACGATGTGTGCGAACTCAATGCCGCTTGCTTTTGCCTTTTCAACGGTGGAGTCGGTTGAACCGCCGTCAATAAGCAGATACTCGTAGTTAGTGTATGTCTGTGCAAGCACACTCTTCAATGTGGGGTCAATTACTGACTCCGCATTGAAGGTGATTGTTATTATCGAGAATTTTGGTTTAAGCGCCATGATTACTCCTTACCTTTGACTTTTCTGTATATTATCAAACCGACAAGTCCTGCCAGAACAATCCATACTACAATTGACATCCAGAATGACCAAGCGTGGCTGGTTTCCATAAGTTCGTCGACGCACTTGAACTCGATAGTGTGTTCGCCTTCAGGAATAGGCAAAGCGCGCAGGACGTAGTTTACACGTATCGGTGTAACCTCCTTGCCGTCAATGTATGCTTTCCATGTCTTGTAGTATATATCGGAGAACACTGCAAGTTTCGGCGCATCGCTCTTGCTCTTGTACTCGATGTTTCCCGGGTTCGGATAGTCTGTCAGTTCTATCTCACCATATGCATCATTGTTGTACTGTTCGGGGTTCTCGAGTTTATCCATCCATGCTTTGTCTACAATGGCGGTATCCTTGCATACATTATCAAGTGCAGCCATCTCTTCCTTGGCATTATTTACCCATTTGATGTTGTCTACAAACCAGCAGTGTCCGTATGCGTCAGGATTCACCATTACATCCTCGGCTCTTGTGCCGTTGATGATATACTTGGTATTCAGCATGTTGAGTACACCAAAGTTATTCTTGGCAATCTGGTGCTCTATAAGATCCTGATATCTTGAGAGCTTGGCAGGACTGTATCCGCCTACTGAATTGTGAAAATATGATGTCTCAGCCTGATTGAAGATTTCCCCACGAGACATATCAAGTACCCTGTACTTGTTTTTGCCTTCGATCTCATGGATGTATCTGTCTGCATCTGTCTTCTTTATCAGTGTAGTCTGTTTTTTAGGCATGAACATGCCGTCATTCAAGAATCGCTTGCACACCGGCCACTGGTCAACGAGGAGCAGTATCGCCAATGCTGTATACAGCATCCAGTGTTTTATCTTGTCCCAATGGATGAATGCCAACAAGAGGCCTCCTGACAGTAAAACGAACATAAGTGAACGCCATGCGTCTGACGTCAGCATATCCTTGCGGTCGGCAATAAGTGCCTGGTAAAGTTCCGGGTTGCTGTCGATGCCGGCCTTTATCTCGGCTTCATTCGTGAACGGGAAGATACTGCTGCCGAAGAGTGCGAAGAATAATGCAATTCCTCCTGTTATACCCATTGAGTAATATATTGCTTTGCGCAAGGAACCGTTTTCATCCCTCATGAGGCTTTTGCCGTCTTTTATTGAGCATGATTCAGTAAACTTCTTTACGGCCAGTATTGCAAGCAGTGACATTGTCAGCGTTGTGATTACAAGTGCCTGCGACGGTGCCCTGAATTTGTTGTAGAGTGGCATGTACTCGAAGAGGAAGTTGTTAATGAATGCAAGATCCCTTCCCCATGCAAGAATGAGCGAGAATACGGTTGCTGCAAGAAGCCACCATTTCTCAGGCCCTTTTACAATGAAGAGACCAAGTACAAAAAGGAAGCATACTATTGCACCCATATATACAGGGCCTGATGTCATGGGTTGTCTTCCCCAATATGCAGGTGCATGTTTTGCTGCATGCAGGGCATTCTTTTTTGCCATTTTGGCAATTTCCTTTGATGTCTGCTTGTCATTAGCAATTTTCAATGCCTCTTCTTTGCTAAACCCTTCTTTGGTAGTGAGGTAGTTGATTTGATCTTGGGTAAAAATACCCTTGTAGGTATCATTCAGATATCTGAAATAGTTGCTCTCTTCACCAAGATTGTATCCTGATGCCGCTCCATGCGAGTTGGGTATGAACAGAGTAAGCGTTTCGTCTACACCATAGCTCCATCCGAAAGCATATTCCGTGTCAAGACCGCCATTTCCGTCTCCTTCGGTCTTGAGTTCTGAACCTCCACGCATTGAGTCCTTTGAATAATCGGAGGTAGGCAACAAGATGCCTATTGCAGGCAAGATGGAGAGTACTGCGACAACGGCAAGCACTCCTGTCGCTTTCCAGTAGTACGGCAACCATTTCTCGCGGTATGCGTATATGAAATATACAATGGCTATTATGGCTGCAATGATAGCTGTATAGTAGCTCATCTGTTGATGACTCCAGAATATGTTGAGTCCTGCAAATATCAATGTGACGAGTGCTCCCAAAAGCAGTTTCCGTTTATAACATAATATGATACCTCCGATTATGGGCGCAATGGTGGCTATCACAAGTCCTTTGTTCATGTGCCCGGCAGCAATGATTATGAAATTGTAGGAACATAACGTGTAGGCTATTGAACCAGCGATGCTCAGAAGAGGCCGGCAACGGAATGCCAGGAACATGATGTAGCATCCGATGAATGTGGCAAATATGCATCCGATGTGACGTCGTGATGCGCCGAATGTGTTAAGCGTCAAAACATTACCAATGGGCTCGAAGGTGTTGTCGGGTTGTGGAGAATAAGTGTAGTTGCACGGCATACCGGAAAACATGGAATTAGACCAATAGCTGTACTCTCCTGTCTTCTCATGATAATCCTTTGCATCTTTTCCCCATCCCATTGAACCGATTGCGTCATCTTGCTTGATATCCTTGCCGTCAAGTACCGGGCTGAAATAGATAAGTGTCAGCAGAAGGAAAATCAAAACGGCTCCAAGGTGTGGTAATACCCCTTTCCAGTTGAAATCTTTCATAATCATCGTTTATTTATTGTTCTCAATTATCTCCTTTATATGGTTATACATCCTCTCTTCATATTTCTCAAGTGTGAACCCTTTACTGATGAACCTGTGTGCTGCAAAAGCCATTTCTGCAAAGGTATCAAGTTGCAAGGAATCGGCCTCCAACAGTGCTTTTTCAAAAGCTGCATAAGTCACATCATCAACGATTATTCCTCTGTCGTCAAAATCAATTCCAGTAGCTCTGCTACAAACGGGCAACATAGCCCCGTTCCCGACAACATTAAGAACTGAGACTGCACCCCCTTCTGAAACCGATGGATTGATCAATATTCCGCATTGCGCGAGGATATCAGCGAATTCAGCCGATTCAATATTTACAAAACCATGGGTCACTATGTTGCTGCACTTTTTAATGATTGGGTTATAATAATCCATAAAATCCTTTTCCTTGCTACTGCTTCCGCATATATGAAGGGTGAATTCGGGGTGTGCTTCTGCAAAATCTATAGCAATGTCAAGTCCTTTGTGTATGAGTCCTGCACTGCTGAACCATAATATATTCCTGCGGCATTTGCTGAAATCTTTCTCTTTGTCCGGTTCCTTTACCTTGAAATAGAAGGCCGATAGCCATCTGTATTGTTCAGGGCGATTGTCCTCTATCAAGAACTGTTTGTATACATATTCATCACCCAGACATATGACAGCGTCACTCAGGTGTGCCTCATAATAGTTCCTCGGGTCGCCTGGCATGTATCGGTTCGAGTCCAGAAACCATCGTCCGTGTCTCTCGTGAAACTCCTTGTTCCTAAGTGAAGTTGTTCTGTAATTGAAACAGGTCTCTGCACCGACAGAATAGAATATTCTCAGTGGCTTTATGTCGGGGTCGGCGTTAAAGGAACCCATGAAGGCATTGCCGTTGATTCCGAAAACAATATCGTATGGTTTATAGTCTATTCCGGTATTTGCTCGGGATGTACAGTCTACGATATAACCCAAACGGTCGAAACATCTGGCGACAACCTGGCATTCTGTCAGATTGGAATGATGTTTCTGTTGGGTGTCGCCTGTAAAGGCTTCTGGCAGATGACACAATAGTACACGCTTGTCATGATTTGTGCGGAATACGTTCTTCACAAGTTTTTCACTTGCGAAGAGTTTCTGTATCCATCTGACAAGTTTTTCACCTGTACGGCGTTTGGCGATGGGCCATATGCGTGCTATTTCGGAACGGTTCAGTTTCATGTTGCTGTTTGCTAAAGTTTACGGTAGACATTGCAGGTCTGTTCTACCATTCTTTCAAGTGAGAACTCCTTGCTACGCATTGTTCCCTTTCTTGCAAGTTCTTCGCGTAGTGCTGAACTTACAAGAACCTCTTTAAGGGTGTCTTGCATTGATTGTGCATCGTTGGGATTGAAGAACAACGCGGCATCACCTGCAACCTCGGGAAAACAGCTGGCATTGCTCAGGCACACCGGACAACCGTTGGCAAATGCCTCAAGGATGGGTATGCCGAACCCTTCGTAATGCGAGGGGAACACAAAACATAGTGCGTGTTTGTAGAGCGATGCCATTTGTGCGTCGTTGGCCGAAATATGTACAAGCCTGTCAGCTATATTCCATTTTTTGAACAGCTTTATTTCGGCTGAACTGAATGGAGTTCCCGTACATACAACCTTTAGATTCGGGTCAAGGTTGAATAATGGACGTATCGCTGAGAGCCATGGCAGGAAGTTCTTGTACCCCTTACGCTCACCCACGTATAATACATAACGGTCAAATAGCTGTGCAGATGGTTCAGCGATAGGACGGTAACCATGGTGCACTACGGTTATCTTCGACGGGTCTGTGCCTATAAGTTCGACGATATCGCGTTTTGTGTTCTCGCTTACAGCTATTATATGGTCGGCTTCGTTTATAAGCAATCTTTTGTGCGGAATCGTGCGGTCATATATGAGTACATCCTGAGGATAGCGCTCGAATGTCATGTCATGCACTGTCAGGACAAAAGGCTTTTGACGTTTCTTTACAGTTTTGAGAAAATAGGGGTTGAAATATGTCGGATGGAATATGTCATATTCATCGAACTTTATAGCCTTGTATGATATGTGCTTGTTTACCAGAATGTATAATTGCCTGCGCAAACGGTAGTTGTTCGGGAATGTTATTTTCTCGTACTTGTTGCCGTATGTCTCGGTTACATAATGGTTCTCGCAGTATCGCATGGGGGCTTCAGATGTGAACTCGTCATGTGGCAGGTTGTACATCAGGTCGGCGAAGTAGCGGGTAACACCGCCAAAACGCTGCAAGGTGAACATCTGGTTGTCAAAAAGTATCTTTTTCATATAGTCATCCCTCTATTTTGCGTTTGAAAACGAAGTTTATTATTTCGCGCAGTTCACCGCTGCGCATGATGAATGATATGCCGATGTAAAGGAGTGCGGCAACGGCGATCCTTACCATCAGCATTATGTAAATGTCTCCTATCGATTGTGTCAGCATGTATGTCGCATACATGACTATGGCTGCCAATACCATGTATGGAACTATGTCAAACAGGAACATTCCCAAAGATATTCCTATTTCCATACGGGCAAAGTAGTGCCAAACGAAGAGCCATGCTGCATTGAAAATGCAATAACTTACCAGCATTGTTACAATTCCTTGTGAACGTATGGCAAGCAGTATGACAAGCATCAGCAATCCCTGTACGATAGTACACCACATGAAGGTGCTTGTGCGTCCGCGGCTGACAAGCAGGTTGGTGAGCATGGACTGGACAGGCATGAATGCGCCCCAAACAGCCAGTATACGCAACATGTGTGCGCTTTCAATCCATTTGTCGGTGATGACAATGGTTATGAGTTCAGGAGCAACAAGTGATAGCCCGAACATCAGAGGAAATGCCACAAAGGCTGCAAAACGCATCATCTTGCGGAATACGCGTAATTGCCGTTCGCGGTCATCTGCAACCTTTGCCAATGCCGGTTGCCCCACTGCATTGACCATTCCGTTTACAACTTCTCCGCCCATATTGAACCATTCTGCCGATTTTGTATAGTTGCCTACATCTGTGGGCTTGAAGAATTTACCCAGTATGAACGAGAATATGTTCCAGTTGAAACGTTGGAACAGATTGGTTACCAACAGTCTGTAGCTGAATGCAAAGAGGTACTTCAAAGGGGCGAAATTGACCTTTAATGTAGGTCTCCATGGAGTGAAGTACCAGCAGACAACGGTACGTACAAGCACATACATGATGCTTTGTGTTGCAATACCCCAATATGAGTATCCGTTTAGCGCCATAGCAATGCCTACTGCACCCGATACGGCAATCGAGAGTATCATTGCAATTGACTTCTGCTTTACCTTGAGTTCGCGGAAGAGGTATGCTGATGGTGCAATACCGAATCCTGCAATTACAAACCCAAGAAAATTATACCGTGCAAGTTCTACAAGTATCGGTTGATTGAAGAAGTCTGCTATTAGCGGGGCACAGGCAAACAATACTCCGTACATTAACAGCGATATGATGATATTGAACCAGAATACGGCATTGTAGTCATCATGCGTAACCTCTTTACGGTTGGCAATTGCCGCCACAAAACCGCTGTCCTGCAGAGAACCTGCAATGGCGGAGAAGATTGCAAGCATGCCTATGGGCCCGTAATCGTCGGGTCCAAGGATGCGTGCAAGATATATTCCGAAGACAAGACTGAAAAGCTGGCAAATGATGTTGCTGAGGCCGCCCCAAAGGAATCCCTTTGCGACGGTCTGTTTCAGGCTCTTTTCATTTGCATTGCCTTTCTTTGTCATTGCTCTCTTCGGATATATTAGAAGTCGTTTTACTTTATTTCGCTACCGGGTTTTGCCTGTGGGGTAACAGTAAGCAACGAGAGTTTACCTTCGTTATCCTCGGCGCTCAGAATCATGCCCTCGCTTACAATACCGCGCATTGTACGCGGTGGCAGGTTCGCAATGAAACATACCTGCTTGCCCACAAGTTCCTCGGGGTTGAAGTGTTTTGCGATACCCGAAAGGATTGTGCGTGTCTCAAGGCCATCGTCAATCTTGAACTGAAGAAGCTTATCTGCCTTGGGTACCTTTGTGCACTCGATCACGGTACCCACACGCATATCAAGCTTCATAAAGTCATCGAAAGTACACTCGGGGCGTACAGGATTCGCCTTGTAGTTTGCAGCCTCGTTCTCCTTCTTGATGCGCTCAAGACGGTCGAGCTGCGCCTGGATTGTCTCGTCCTCGATTTTCTCGAACAACAGGCTAACCTCGCCGAGTTCATGACCCACAGCAAGCAGTTCTGTGCTGCCGAGGCTTGCCCACTCGAATGAAGAGAGGTTGAGCATGCCGCGCAGTTTCTCGCTGCTGAACGGAAGGAACGGCTCGAAAGCGATAGAAAGGTTAGCGACAAGCTGCAACGAGAGGTTGAGAATTGTTGCCACGCGATCCATGTCTGTCTTCGCAAGTTTCCAAGGCTCAGTTTCGGCAAGGTAACGGTTGCCGATGCGTGCAAGTTCCATAGCCTCTTTCTGTGCATCGCGGAACTTGTACTGGTCGAGCAGATGTTCAACTTTGCCCTTGACGTCAACGAACTCGGCAACGATTGCCTTGTCATAATCGGTAAGTTCACCGCATACAGGAACTTTGCCGTCGAAATATTTCTTTGTGAGTACCAATGCACGATTGACGAAGTTTCCGTACACAGCAACAAGCTCGTTGTTGTTGCGTGCCTGGAAGTCTTTCCATGTGAAGTTGTTGTCTTTTGTTTCTGGCGCGTTTGCTGTGAGTACATAGCGGAGCACATCCTGTTTGCCAGGGAAATCGACAAGATACTCGTTGAGCCATACAGCCCAATTGCGTGAAGTTGAGATTTTATCATCCTCAAGGTTCAGGAACTCGTTGCTGGGCACATTGTCGGGCATCACATACTTGCCGTGAGCCTTCATCATCACAGGGAAAATGATGCAGTGGAACACAATGTTGTCCTTACCGATGAAGTGCACAAGGCGTGTATCCTCGCTCTGCCACCACTGCTCCCATGATCCATGCTTCTCAGGCTCTTTGTCGCACAGCTCCTTTGTGTTCGAGATATATCCGATGGGAGCATCGAACCACACATAGAGCACCTTGCCGTCGGCACCCTCAACGGGTACGGGTATTCCCCAATCAAGGTCGCGTGTCATAGCACGGGGTTGCAGGTCCATGTCGAGCCAGCTCTTGCACTGGCCGTAGACATTCGGACGCCACTCTTTGTGGTTCTCAAGAATCCACTCCTTGAGCCACTGCTGGTACTCATTGAGCGGAAGATACCAGTTCTTTGTCTCCTTCAGTATCGGTGTCTCGCCTGTCTCCTTTGAACGTGGATTGATAAGTTCTGTTGGCTCAAGCGCACGGCCGCATCCCTCCTCACACTGGTTGCCATAGGCCTGTTTGTGGCAGTATGGGCACTCGCCCACAACATCACGGTCGGTAAGGAACTTCTCGTTCTTCACGTCGTAGAACTGCTTTGAAGTCTGTTCCACAAGTTTACCGTCATCGTAGAGCTTGCGGAAGAACTCCGAAGCGAACTTGTGATGTGTCTCAGATGTTGTACGGCTATAGACATCGAACGAGATTCCGAAGCCCTCGAATGACTCCTTGATGATATTGTGGTAACGGTCCACTACATCCTGCGGAGTAATGCCTTCCTTGCGGGCGCGCTGTGTAACGGGTACTCCATGCTCGTCGCTGCCACCGATGAAGAGGACATCCTCGCCCTTCAGACGCAAGTAACGCACATAAATGTCGGCAGGCACATATACACCTGCAAGATGACCGATGTGGACAGGACCGTTTGCATAAGGCAGTGCCGATGTCACAAGGGTTCTTTTGAATTTCTTTTCCATTGTAGTTATGTTTCTTGATTGTTCTTGTTCTCTCTTTCATTTGAAATGCCGTGCATCACGGCATACAAAAGACAAAGATAATTATTTTATTTCAAATAACGTGTATGCGCGTGTGAGATTCAGCATATAAATGGGAATGTTGTGGCTTTTTCTGCAAAAAAGAGTATCTTCGTGCCGCAATGAAGAATATAAGAGCAAAAATAGAACATTACTGCTCCATGAGCGATGAGGCTCTGCAGGCGATGCTCGGGAGCATGACCCCAATGCGTTGCCCCAAAAATACGGTGTTGGTACGCTCGGGCATCACAGACAGGAACATATATTTCATTGAGGAGGGTGTCACCCGTTCCATTTTTCACAAGGACGGTACAGACACTACCACTTGGTTCAGTCTTGAAGGTGATACCACTTTCGGAATGCACTCGCTTTATCACAGTACGCCTTCTGTGGAAAGTATCGAGACCTTGACCGACTGTATTATATATGTCATGCCCATTGAAAAACTCAATGCTCTTTATGAGAAATATATTGACATTGCCAATTGGGGGAGGGTTATTCATCAGGAGTGTAATATTCTGTTGAGCCACCTGTTTGTGGAGAGACTGCAGTTGCCGCCGAAAGAGCGTTACGAAAAATTTCTTGAGCACTATCCGGGGTTAATCAATAGGGTAAAACTGAAATATGTTGCCGAGTTTTTGGGAATCAGTATATATACGCTTAGCAGAATAAGAAGCAAAAAATGATTTTTTGCCTAAAAGCAAAGAAATGCACATGCGGCATCCCTATCTTTGTGGCAAGGAACAATATAAAATCACAGGCAAAATGCAAAAAAACACAATTTCATCGGCAAATTTTGCCGACACAAAGCCGCATTACGAACTGCTTGACGGTCTACGTGGTGTAGCCGCCATACTGGTACTTTTTTATCATATTTTTGAAGGATTCTCGTTTGCAGAACTGCAGAATAAGGCCGGAGATGGTATTATCACAACTCTTAATCACGGGCACATAGCTGTGGACTTTTTCTTTATCCTCTCGGGTTTTGTCATCAGTTATGCCTATGATGACCGTTGGGGGAAGATGAGCATCGGCGGTTTCTTCAAACGTCGTCTCATACGCCTGCATCCTATGCTCATCATGGGTGCTATCATCGGTTTTGCGGCATTTGCCTTTGTAGGTTTCGAGCGTTGGGATCATTCAGTGGCACCTGTAAGTTGGGTGATGATAGCCCTTCTGCTTACAATGTTCATGATTCCTGCTCTGCCTGCTGTGCCTTATGAGGTGCGTGGCAATGGCGAGATGTTTCCGCTCAATGGCCCGGGTTGGTCACTTTTCTTCGAGTACATAGGCAATATACTGTATGCACTCTTTATCCGCCGTCTGTCGGTAAAGATGCTTGCGGCATTCACCTTTATTCTGGGTGTACTGCATGCATGGTTCTTTGTGGGGAATGTTTCGGGATATGATATGGTGGGGGTAGGCTGGACCATTGACGAGGTGAATTTCTGGGGTGGTCTTGTTCGTATGCTATTCCCCTTCAGCATGGGTATGCTGCTTGCACGCACATTCAAACCGCGTAAGGTCAAAGGTGCATTCTGGATATGCAGTGTCATGCTTGTGGCTATATTTGCTGTGCCATATATCGCATCCGACGGCAAGGTGAGCCTCAACAGTCTTTTCGAGGTGTTCTGCATTGCAACGGTTTTCCCTTATATCGTATGGCTGGGAGCATGTGGCAGCGTGAGTGGCAATACCGGTAAACTCAATCGTTTGCTTGGCGAGTTGTCCTATCCGCTGTATATCGTACACTATCCGATAATGTACGTTTTTTACGCTTGGCTTATTGAGAAAAAGATTTACACTCTGCAGGAGTGTTGGGGTATGGCACTGCTTGTTGTTGCTTCAAGCATATTGCTTGCATTGCTCTGCTTGAAACTCTACGATGAACCTGTACGCCGTTGGTTGGGCAGAAAGTTTGTAAAAAGATAGAAGAAAGGAATGTCGCGGATACCTCTTGCAGGCGCCCACTTGGGCGCCTGCAATGTTATTTATAACAGAAATGATATTTATTAGTAAAAAAATCCTTATCTTCGCGGCAAAATATGTATAACAATGAAGATTGCACTTATAGGATATGGCAAGATGGGCAAGACCATCGAGAAGATTGCCCTTGAGAGAGGACACGAGATTGTGTCGATAATTGATGTGGACAACCGTGAGGATTTTGGCAGCGAGGCGTTCAAGAGTGCCGATGTTGCAATTGAGTTCACAGCTCCTGCTGTGGCATTCGAAAACTGCATGAGAGCGATGGATGCAGGCGTGAAGGTCGTGAGCGGCAGCACGGGCTGGTTCCAGCAGCATGAGGTGGAGATGCGTCGCAGATGTGATGAAGAGGGCAAGACCCTTTTCTGGTCAAGCAATTTCAGCCTTGGAGTGGCAATATTCTCAGCAGTTAACCGCTATCTTGCGAAAATAATGAACGGCTTTGATACATACAGCGTTACTATGGAAGAGACCCACCATGTACACAAACTCGATGCTCCCAGCGGCACTGCAATTACTCTTGCCGAGGGTGTTCTGGCAAATCTTGACCGTAAGGATGCATGGGTAATGGGTGACTTAACCAATCCCGACGGGACAGTAACAAAGGGCAGAGAACCGCAAGCCAATGAACTGAGGATTGATGCAATACGCCGTGACGAGGTTCCCGGTATCCATAGCATAACATACGACTCTCCAGCCGACACAATAACAATTACTCATGATGCGCACAACCGAAGCGGTTTTGCATTGGGTGCAGTGCTTGCTGCAGAATATGTGAAGGAGCACGAAGGCATGCTCGGTATGGGCAATCTGTTCAATTTTTAGGAACTGTTTAAATTCAGAAACATTTTTAGGTCAACATGAGCGAAACAGAGAACAAACCATTGATAATCGATAAGGAATTCACAGTTCGTGGCAAGACTTTTACGGTAAAATCGACAAAAAGGGATCTTGTCAAGCTTGGCGTTATAATGTTCCTTTACCTGCTTTTTCTTATATGGGTAAAAAGTTGGTTAGGAATTCTTGTAATCCCTTTCATCGTTGACAACTACACTACACGTATTGTCCCCTGGGGATGGTGGAAAAAATCGGAAAATCCAATGCTCAGGAAGGTGATGAGCTGGGTCGATGCCATCGTGTTTGCGCTTGTTGCAGTATATTTTGTACACACATACTTTTTCCAGAATTATGTAATCCCTACATCATCGCTCGAAAAATCACTTCTTGTGGGTGATTATCTTCTTGTGAGCAAGGTCAACTATGGTCCACGCAAGCCTCAGACGCCTCTCAGCATGCCGCTTACACAGCACACAATGCCTATCCTCGGCTGCAAGAGCTACATTGATGCCATCCAGTGGGACTATGAGCGTGTAGCCGGTTTTGAGGATATTGAGATAGGTGATATCGTGGTGTTCAACTATCCGGCAGGGGATGTTGCAACAACAAATCCCCAGATGATAGATTTGCATTCGGCAATATATATGGCAGGTTATGAAAAGAGTATCATGGAGAAGTACAATCCCAAGGATAATGCCGGACTTGCCCAGGCAGTTGCCATGTATGACAGTCTCATGAACAGTCTGTCAAGCGAAGAGTATCATGCCCTTCGTGCCAAGCACTACAAAGAGGGACTGGAGATTGTAAAGAGAGATCCAAATTATTATGGCGAGATTGTCAACCGCCCGGTTGACCGCAGGGAGAACTATGTGAAACGTTGTGTCGGTTTGCCAGGCAATACACTTCAGATAAAGGATAAGGTTATCTACATCAATGGACAGGCACAGACAGAACCGGGCAATGCGCAGTTCAATTACAATGTCAAGTTCAAAAAGAACCTCAGTGAAGCAAAGCGTAGGGAACTCGGTATAAGCAAGGAGGACCTGGCGGCTTTCGGTAAAAGCAGAGACAATGACGGTGTCGGACAACTTCCTTTGACACGCGCCAACTACAACAGACTTAAGAATGACAAGAATCTTGTTGAAAGTATAAGTATCTCTAATCAGGATGCGACAATCGGTATCTATCCGCTTAACGGCAAAACAGGATGGACACTCGACAATTTTGGTCCGGTATGGATTCCTAAGAAAGGCGAGAGCATAAAGCTTACACTTGATAACGTGGCAGTATATGAACGTCCTATCGTGGCATATGAGGGCAATGCGCTTGAGGTAAAGAATGGCAAGATATATATCAACGGCAAGGAGAGCGACAGTTATACCTTCAAGATGGATTACTATTGGATGATGGGTGATAACCGTCATAATAGTGCCGATTCCCGTTGTTGGGGATTTGTCCCCGAGGACCATATCGTGGGCAAGGCGCTGTTCATTTGGCTATCCATTGATAAGGACCTCGGTCTCTTCGATGGAAAGATACGTTGGAACAGAATGTTCCGCAGTGTAAACAGTTTCGATTAAGAGTTGCTGTGGATATATTGACACATCCGTTATATTTGGCACCCGTTCCTCTGTACTCGGCATTGTACAGTGGGGCGGGGCTTCTCATTGACGATGAGGCTCCTTTTGTGAAGCAGACATTCCGCAACCGTGCTTTAATTGCCACAGAGAAGGGAACGCAGCCCTTGACAATACCGGTGGTGCATGACGGTGGCAGGATGTCGATGCGTGATGTCCGTATAAGCGAGCATGGCAATTGGCGTCACCAACACTGGAATGCTTTGAAGAGTGCATACCGCAACAGTCCGTTCTTTGAGTATTACGCCGATGATTTCGCCCATTTCTACGAAGAACGTGACGGTTTCCTTATGGATTACAATCTGCGTCTTCACGCTGTGGTGTGTGAACTGATGGGGCTGGAACGTGATGTCAGGTTTATAAGTGAGGTTAGGGCTGCCAATGACGGGTGTCGTGATTTGCGTGCCATTGCCGAGCCGAAAGCACTTGAGAATATGGACGGGTATACCCCACAAAAATATTATCAGGTGTTTACCGTGCGTAACGGATTTATTCCAGGATTGAGTGTTGTTGACCTTCTTTTCAATATGGGCCCCGAGGCTCTTATTGTTTTGGGTGGTGAAAAATTTGCAGGATAAATGAAGATACTTGTTACCGGTGCCAGCGGTTTCATTGGCAGTTTCATAGTCGAAAGAGGCATTGAGAAGGGATTCGATGTCTGGGCCGGAGTGCGTGGCAGCAGCAGTCGCCGTTTTCTCAAGGACGATCGTGTGGAGTTTGTGCAGTTGGACTTCTCCTCGCCCGATAAACTGAAGGCACAGCTTAACTCCTTCAAGGCCGAGCATGGGGTATGGGACTACATTGTGCATGCTGCCGGTGTAACCAAATGTCTCGATAAAAAGGATTTTTTCAAGGTCAACTATGAGGGTACAAAAAACTTCATAGAGGCTCTTGAGGCTACCGGTATGCAACCGAGGAAATTTATCTATCTGAGTTCATTGAGCATCTTCGGCCCGTTGCATGAGAAGCAACCATATACACCTATAATGGAGAGCGACACTCCTGCTCCGAACACCGCATACGGTGAGAGCAAGCTGCTTTCCGAGAGATATATAATGGAGAATGTGCGTTTCCCATACATAATCCTGCGTCCGACAGGTGTCTACGGGCCGCGTGAGCGTGACTACTACCAGATGGCGGTTAGTATAAAGAAACATGTTGATTTTGCAGTGGGGTACAAGCCTCAGGTGATAACTTTCATATATGTAAAGGACCTTGTCAAGGCGATATATCTTGCAATTGAAAAGCCTGTAGAGAACCGTTGTTATTTCGTGAGCGAACCGCAAGGGTATGATAGCCGTGCTTTCAGCGACCTCATACAGCATGAGTTGGGAATCAAGAGAGTTCTGCATATCAAAGCACCGGTTTGGTTACTCAAGGTGATTTCGGTATGTGCTGAATGGTTCTCGCATATAAGCGGCAAACCGAGCACCCTTAACAGTGACAAGTACAAGATAATGAAACAGAGGAACTGGTTATGTGAAACAGAACCGATAGAGAAGGAGTTGGATTTCACGATCGATTATCCGCTTGGCAAGGGAGTAAAAGAGACTATTGACTGGTATAAACAAGAGAAATGGCTATAGAACTACTGAAACGCACGCAGCCCGAGACAAAGTTCCTTGCTGTAGAGAAACTGAACCTTGTATATAATCTGTTCACCACACTTCTGATAGTGGTTTTCTTCGACAGGCTCAATGACCCGCAATCTATGCTTATGGGGCGCTTCTTCATTGCAGCAGGTACTTTCATTATCATATATATCTACACAAAGTTCCCTTCGCGTGCCACCGTATTGCTGAGGATTGTGGCGCAGATGTCGTTGCTGAGCTATTGGTATCCCGATACTTTCGAGTTCAATCGCATATTCCCCAACCTTGACCACCTCTTTGCGTCGATGGAGTTCGACCTTTTCGGCTGCCAGCCGGCACTCCTTTTTGACCGGGTATGCAGCGGCCTGTGGTGGCGCGAGGCTTTCAATATGGGCTATTGGCTCTATTACCCTATGATTGCTACAGTCTCGTTCTACTATTTCTTCCGCTGTCCCAAGGAGGTTGAAAGATGCACCTTCATTATCATTGCGTCATTCTTCATATATTATATAATATACATATTTGTGCCTGTTGCAGGTCCTCAGTTCTATTTCCCTGTGATTGGAGAGGATGCTGCCGCATCGGGTATATACCCTGAACTCGGAAACTACTTCAACATGCATCCCGAAATATCCATCGCCCAGGAGGGTAAAGGCGGGTTGTTCACTGATCTTGTAGGGATGGCGCAGAGTACAGGCGAGCGCCCTACTGCCGCTTTCCCGAGTTCACACATCGGTGTCTCTACGATATTGATTATTCTTGCTTTCAGGGTAAGGAAGTGGCTGTTTGCCATTCTGTTTCCTGTTTTCGTGCTTCTCTGCTGTGCGACAGTATACATCAAGGCGCACTATCTTGTGGATGCGATTGCCGGATTGGCAACAGGTGTCCTGTTCTATTACTTCACTGCATGGCTTTATAACCGTTTGAACAGGGAAGGGGTAGTGTAGGCAAATTTTTTCTGTTTTTTTTCAAAAAAGTCGAAAATTTCAAATTCATTTCAGAATCGCATATAATCTTTGCATCGTAAATGATGCAGAACGCATCGTTATTGTAAACAAAAAGAGAGATTATATGTTAAACAGAATATGGGAAAAATTTAAACAACTAAGTATTATGAAAAAGATTCTGATTGTATTGGCACTTGTTTTGCCTTTTGGTGTAGCAGCGGCTTTTGCCGGCGGTGACAAGGTTATTAGTAAAGGACAGTTGCCGGCTCAGGCACAGAGTTTCCTGAACGAACATTTTGCTGGAGCGAAGATCTCATATGTGAAGCAGGATACGGATTTTCTCGACAGGGCATATGAGGTGATGCTTGCCGACGGTACGAAAATCGAGTTCTCGAACAAGGGTAATTGGGAAGAGGTTGACTGCCGCTATACCGAGGTTCCGGCAGCTGTGATTCCTGCTCCCATAGTAAAATTCTTGAGCGAGAATCATCCCGACGCGAGAGTCCTGAAGATAGAGCGCGACAGAAGAGGTTACGAAGTTAAACTCTCGAACCGTATCGAGCTCGGCTTCAACAACGATTTTGAACTTGTAGATTTTGACAATTGAAGATAACTTCCAACATCAACAACCAAGAAGAAATAATTTGAAAAACAACTGATAAAAACTGAAAATTATGAAGAAGCTATTTCCGATACTATTTCTGTCACTCTTTGCAATAGTTGCATGCAGTGACGATGATGACAAGAATGTAGAGTTGAACAATGCTGTGCTTGAGTTCATTGACACAAAGTACAAGGGAGCGAAGGTGCGCAGTTCGGAATATGAGAAAAATGGTCTCCTTGAAGTTGAAATCAAACACGACGGAATCATCAAAGATCTCTATTTTGACTCGCAGAGCAACTGGGTGTATACCACTTGGGACGTAAGGAGATCGGATGTTCCGGCAGTGGTAAATGAGGCTCTGGCTAATGCTTATCCCGACTATGTGATCGATGAGGTAGATTTCGTGGAGCGCCAGCAACTGACATACTACGCGGTTGAACTGGATAAGGGTAAGGTAAGCATGATGGTCTATGTATCGCCCGAAGGTGTCATCCTCGAGGCTGTCTCAGGCGAACCAGGAACAAAGCCTGCACTCAGTGACGAGGTGCGTACCTTCATAAAGGAGAACTATCCCGATGCAACCATTGTAGAGTATGACTACACAGCGAACGGACTTCTTGAAGTGGATATCCGCGACGGTAACAAAGAGAAGGATGTATACTTTGATAAGGAAGGCAATTGGGTGCAGACCGATTGGGATGTTCCTGCAGATTCACTTCCCGATGCAGTGTTGCGTGCTCTTGCCGACAACTATCCCGAGTATTTCCTTGACAGCGCAGAGTATGTAGAGCGCCCGGGTGGTGTAGTGTTCTACGAGGTAGAACTTGAGCACAGGAACGATGCTGAGATTGTGGTGAATGTTACTCCGGAGGGAGAAATCTTGAAATAAAGATATCCGGTGTATAATATATGGTAAGGATGTGCTGTTGCGCATCCTTGCTTTTTCTGTTTTTTAAACTGCTTTTCTTCGTTTTTCCTGTGTTGTAATGGGAAAAACGATTTTTTTTTCTAATTTTGTAACTTTAGGATAATTGGATTTTACAATGCGGGTAATAGACTATATAAACTCATCTTCGAGGACGGCGTTTTCTTTCGAGGTGCTGCCACCGCTCAAGGGTACGGGTACAGGCAGGCTCTTCGGCAATATCGACCGTCTGATGGAGTTCAATCCGGGATATATCAATATAACCACACATCATAGTGAACCTGTGTACCAGGATCTTGGCAACGGCACTTTCAAACTGGGTACAATACGTCGCCGTCCGGGTACTGTGGCTGTGGCCACTGCAATACATCACCGTTACAATGTGCCGGTGGTGCCGCATATACTTTGTGACGGTTACACTCTTGAAGATACAGAGTATGTGCTGATAGATCTGCAGCTCTCAGGTATAAACGATATTCTTGTGTTGCGTGGCGACAAATGCAAAGGCGATGCCAATATGGCTCCGGCAAAGAGCGGTAACAAGCATGCGATTGACCTTGTACGTCAGGTGAACCGTTTCAACGAAGGGTTCTTTGCTGATGGCTCGGCAATGAAGGAGAAGGGTGTACCATTCTCTTTCGGTGTCGCATGCTATCCTGAGAAGCATGAGGAGGCCCCCAACATGGAGAGTGACCTTGCGGTTCTCAAACAGAAGGCCGACGAGGGTGCAGCATATGCCGTGACACAGATGTTCTTCGACAACCGCAAATATTTTGCTTTCGTTGAACGTGCACGTGCAATGGGAATAAACATTCCCATCATTCCCGGAATAAAACCGATACATCGTCTTTCGCAGCTTAATGTGTTGCCTAAGACATTCCGTGTGGATTTGCCAAGCGAGCTTGTGGCAGAGATAAACCGTTGCAAGGACGATGCTGCTGTTGCTCAGGTAGGGCGTGAATGGGGTATCAGCCAGTGCCGTGAACTTATGGAGCATGGTGTACCGAGCATTCACTTTTACACGCTCAACGCATTCGACAGTGTTTATGAGATAGCAAAGAATATATACTGATGGGAGTATTCTTTAGAGATATAATTGGGCAGAAGGCGGTGATAGAACAGTTGCGCCGTAGTGTAGACGATAACCGTCTGGCACATGCGTTGCTCATTACCGGTCCTCGCGGAAACGGAAAGCTTCCCATTGCAATAGCGCTTGCCAACTACCTGCTTTGCCCCAACGGGCAAGGTGATGCCTGTGGTGCGTGTCCTGCGTGCGTGAAGTTGAAGAAATATATCCACAGCGACCTGCATTTTGTCTTCCCGGTGAAGAAGAAAAAGAGCGGAAGCGACAACCCTGTCAGTGACGATTATATCACCGAGTGGCGCGAGATGCTTTCGAAGAGCGCATATTTCAGCTATGACGATTGGCTTGCGAAACTTGACCTCGAGAATCAGCAACCGATGATATATGACCGGGAGAGTGCAGAGATTCTGCACAAACTCTCCATGCAGTCGCGTGAAGGTGGCTGGAAGGTAGTCATCATCTGGTTGCCCGAGAAGATGAAAGAGGTGGGTTCAAACAAACTGCTTAAGATTATCGAAGAGCCTCCAAAAAATACTCTATTCCTGCTTGTGTCGGAGGAACCGGACAAGATTATAGCTACAATCCTCAGCCGTACGCAGAAGGTAGTAGTGCCACGTATCGAAACAAGCGACATCGAGGAGGCTTTGCAGTCGCGCATGGGACTCTCTTTCGAGGATGCAAGGCAGATTGCACAGAAGAGTGGCGGCAACTGGGAGAAGGCAGAGGAACTGATTTCGCTGAGTGATGAGAAGAGTCTTTATCTTGACCTTTTCATGCAGTTGATGCGTGTGGCATATGCGCGTAATATCCGCGACATGAAGGCTTGGAGCGAGCAGGTTGCAGGGCTTGGCCGTGAGCGACAGAAACGGTTGCTTGATTATTGCCAGTCGATGATAAGGGAGAATTTCATAATGAACTTCAAGGAACCGGGCATGAACTTTATGTCGCAGGCTGAACAGAACTTTTCGGTACGTTTCTCTCCATATGTGAACGAGCGCAACATATTCGGGATAATGGAGGAACTATCCGAAGTCCAAAGACATATTGAACAGAATGTAAATGCAAAGATGGTCTTCTTTGACATGTCGTTGAGGATGATTGTCTGGATAAAGAACAGATAGATGGATAAAAAATATAAGGAAAACAATGGCTGTGCCGGAATCTGCTGCAGGGGTTGCGGCAAGATGGATGCTCCGCTCAATACTTTCGACTGGCTCGCATGCGTGCCGGGCAATGAGGAGTATACCGACATCGTAGAGGTGCAGTTCAAGAATACCCGTAAGGGATACTATAAGAACAGTAACAATATACCTCTCCAAAAGGGTGATATCGTTGCTGTTGAGGCTACTCCCGGTCACGATATCGGTAAGGTTACCATGACAGGCCGTCTGGTGCTGCTGCAACTAAAGAAGACACGTCTCACACCCGAGAGCGAGTTCAAGCGCATATATCGCAAGGCACGTCCTGTGGATATGGAGAAATATGAGGAGGCGAAAGCGCGTGAGCACGACACCATGATACGTTCGCGCCAAATAGCCAAGGACCTCAATCTTGACATGAAGATTGGCGATGTCGAGTATCAGGGTGACGGCCAGAAGGCAATCTTCTATTATATTGCCGACAACCGTGTCGATTTCCGTCAGCTCATTAAGGTGCTTGCCGAGGTGTTCAGGATCAAGATCGAGATGAAGCAGATAGGTGCACGCCAGGAGGCCGGACGTATCGGCGGTATCGGTCCTTGCGGACGTGAACTCTGCTGTGCAAGTTTTACTACAAACTTTGTGTCGGTATCTACTTCGGCAGCGCGTTTCCAGGATATATCACTCAATCCTCAGAAGCTGGCTGGCCAGTGTGCAAAACTCAAATGCTGCCTCAATTATGAGGTGGATGCCTATGTAGAGGCTTCACGTGGCATTCCACCGCGTGATGTTGAGCTTGAGACGAAGGACGGTACATTCTACTTCTTCAAGTGCGACATAATGCGTGGTGAGGTGACATACTCTACCGACAAGCATATACCCGCAAACCTCGTTACGATAAGCGGCAGGCGCGCGTTCGCTATCATTGAGATGAATAAGCGAGGTGAACGTCCCGATGCATTGCAGACAGGCGGTACACAGGAACCCAAACGTCCGGTAGACCTTCTTGAGCAGGAGAATATCAACCGCTTCGACAATGCTTCAAAGGGCAGAAGGCGCAAAGGCGGCGGAGCCGGACGTGGTGAACAGAAAAGGAACAATGGCAGGAGGGACAAGGGACAGAAAGATGCCAAGAAGGGTGCTTGATATCCTGTTGCCCGCTATTGTGCTTGCCTTTGTCTCGTGCGGTCATGTGGTCTACCACAACCACTCTTCGCTTGACGATGGCAAGTGGGGGCGTGGTGACACTCTCTCATTCATGTATGACGGTTCGCTTGACAAGAGAAATACCGCGGGATATGAACTCTCTGTAGAGGTGCGTGCCGATGCCTCATATACATATAAGAATCTCGATGTTCGTGTAGAGAGCCGTGATACACGCTCCGGCAGAATAATACAGGTCGACACATTGCGCTGTGCTGTATTCGGTGATGACGGCCGCAGATTAGGTGCTACAGCCGGAATGCTCTATCAGGTGAGCAGTGAAACGCTTTATGTTCCCAAAGGTGTCGGGGATTCAATATCATTCAGGCTGACACATGCCATGCATGAGGACGAATTGCAAGGGGTGGCAGATGCGGGCATCAAACTAAATGCTTCTTCGGGTCACGGTCGGCATCAATCCTCAGGAAGGTAAAGAGAAGTATCGAGAATCCTAAGAACGAGGAGCCTCCGTAGCTGAAGAAAGGCAACGGTATTCCGATAACAGGTGTTATTCCAAGGACCATACCAATATTTATAGTGAAATGGAAGAAGAATATTGCTGCAAGCGAGTAGCCGTATACTCTTCCGAATTTGTCGTCCTGCCGTTCGGCAATAGCCATGAGCCTCAAGATGAACAGCACGAAGACAACCATGACGAATGCGGAGCCAAGGAATCCCTGCTCTTCTCCAATGGTGCAGAATATGAAGTCGGTATCCTGTTCAGGTACATATCCGAGCTGTGTCTGTGTGCCTTTGAGGAATCCCTTACCGGTCAACCCTCCCGAACCTATCGCAATCTTTGACTGGTGTACATTGTATCCTGCACCGTCAAGGTCATCCTCAAGTCCTAACAGTACCTCTATCCTTATCCTCTGATGAGGTTTCAAAACATTATACATGACATAGTTGCACGATTGATAGAAAGCCAGTGCACCGAGTATGTATATCGCTACGAAAAGATTTGTTTTTTCTTTGTTCAGTCTTATCCTCAGCAGCAGATATATGATATTGAATGCAAGTATCATGTACTGCGTGTACATAATGTTGAACTCGATGAGGTATATTGCAGTCCAATATGTGAGGAGTGTTCCGCCAGCATTGACGGCAAGCAGTATCAGGAACGTCTTTTCGTGCTTGCACCAGAACTTGACCATAGCAATGGAGAAGAACTGGATAAGCACCGTAACTGCATATGGCCCCACTGCAACAGGCAGTTCATCAAACATCTCTCCGCTGAACTTTATACCCACCACAAAATATATTATAGCACTGATTCCCATGAGCAGGAATATTCCGGTCATTCCCTCACGGTAGAGCACGATGAAGAGTGCAAGATATACGAGTGCGCTTCCGGTTTCGCGTTGGCCAACGATTATCAACATTGGCAGCAGTATTATTCCTATGCACCGCAAGAGGTCCTTGCTGTTCTTTATATTGAATTCCCTGCGCCCGATGTATGCTGCAAGCATGAGCGCAGTCGCTACCTTCATGAACTCTGCAGGCTGCAGACTGAATGACCCTATCGAAATCCAGGAACGCGAACCCTTGATGTCTTTTGCTATGAAGATTGTAAGTATACCGAGAGCCAATGTGGCAATATATACTATCCATGATATATTCCTGTATGTGTGTTTCTTGATGAACATAAGTATGATTCCCGCAACAACGGATATACCCATCCACATGGCCTGCTTCCCGGTTCTCTGTTCAATGTTGAAGAACTCAGAGAAACCGCCCTCTACATCGCTGTAGCTTGCTCCGCAGATTGCCAGCCATCCCATAACAGCCAATGAGAGATAAAGGATCAGAGTCCACCAGTCGATTCTTGTCAGGATATTACCTTTCTTCTGTTCCATAATCAATCACTGTCTCTTGTATCTGTTTTGCTTTAGCCTCGCTCTCTTCGGATAGTTCCCCTTTCAGGTATTTTTCCATAATAAGTGCACCGATAGGCACACCGAACCTTGCACCGAAACCGCCGTTTTCAACATAAACGGCAATTGCAATCTCAGGCTTATCCATTGGGGCAAAGCCCATGAATGCCGAGTGGTCCTTGCCTTTGTTCTGGGCTGTTCCGGTCTTTCCGCACACCTCGATTCCCGGGATATTGGCAGCGCGGCACGTACCATTGGTGACGGCATGCCGCATTCCTTTTACTACATCCTCGTAGACCTTGGTGTCTGCCATTGATTTCTTTGGTGTACGGTACTTTATGTCAATCTCTTCGCCTTCGATCTCCTTGACGACATGTGGTATAATGTAAGTGCCGCGGTTTGCTATTGTGGCACCGAGGTTGGCAATCTGCAGAGGTGTCAATGTTACCTCGCCCTGTCCGATTGAGATGCTTATCACGTTCGGTGCTTTCCATGCTTTGCTGATTTTTCTGGAGTAGTACTCGGCGTTCGGTATCATACCGCTTTCTTCGCCAGGCAAGTCAACGCCAAGTCTGTAACCGAAGCCCATAGAGACCATGTAGTCGCGCCATATGTTCATCGCTTCGTTGATATTCTTGTATTTCTTTGAGGTCAACATCCTTTGCAGACCATAGCAAAAGTATGCATTACATGATGTTGCGATAGCCGGTTTGAGGGCTGTTGGGGATGAGTGCGCGTGGCATTTGAGACGGCGGTTGCTGTTTAGCGGAAAACCTCCGTGGCAAGGGAATGCTGTCTCAGGTGTTACTATCCCCTCTTCAAGGAATGTGAGTGCCTGAGATGTCTTGAATGTTGACCCCGGAGGATATGCTCCCATTATTGCGCGGTTCATCAGTGGTTTGCGAATGTCTTTCGACAGGGCAATGTGGTTCTTTCCTCGTTCTCTTCCGGTGAGCAGTGTCGGGTCATAGTAGGGCGATGAGACCATGCAGAGAATCTCGCCGGTTTCGGGTTCTATGGCAACAATGCTGCCTATCTTGTTTTCCATAAGCCTCTCGCCAAGTTCCTGGAGTTCTATGTCAAGGCTAAGGGTAATGTCCTTTCCTCGCACGGCAATGGTGTCGCACTCTCCATTCCTGTAGCTGCCCTGTATGCGTCCGTGCGCGTTGCGAAGATATACCTCTGTTCCCTTCTTGCCTCTAAGCACATGCTCATATGAAGATTCAAGGCCTTGCGTGCCGATATAGTCTCCCCGTTTGTAGTAGGGGTCTTTGTCAATTTTCTTCTGTGATACCTGGCCGATATCCCCGAGCAACACACCGGCTGAGTTGCAGTTATATTGTCTGATAGCCCTTTTCTTTACATAGAATCCATGGAAACGGTGCAGTTTCTCCTGTATCGAGGCGTACTCTTCGGCCGAGAGCTGGGTCATGAAATCCTGTTCGGTGAATGTCGAATATCCCGGGTTGAGTCTTCTGTCCTTTGCTTTTTCTACACGGTCATTGAATTCCTGGAGTGTTATGCCCAAAGTGTTGCAGAAAGCAAGCGTGTCGAGCTTCTTAAGTTCGCGTGGAATGAATGTGATATCATACGAAGGCTGGTTATATACCAGTAGTTTGCCGTTCCTGTCATATATGAGTCCCCTGTCGGGGTATGTGGTCTTCAGGTAGAGCGCATTCTTCTCGGCAAGCATCTTGTACTCCTCGTTGTCGAGCTGTATCTTCATCAATGAAAAGAGATACACCAGAAGGAGCAGTATGACAGCTCCGGCCAGTATATACTTCCTGCCGCTGTAGGTATAATCCTTCATGCCTTTGCCTTGTTGTGCGAGAATCCCTCTGTGACGATTACGAAAAGCATGGTAAACAGTGTGCTGCTACCGATGCATATGAGCAGTGGGATGATGTTTCCTACCGTAAAGAGTTCAAGTATGAACAATATGCAATAGAATATAAGTATGCAGAGACCGGAATAAATGAGGTAGCTTCCCCATTTGAGGTTGTTTGCATTGGGTATGAAATCATCGGGGAGCCCCTTGTGTGTAAACATGGCAAGTATTGGCTTTCTTGCAAAGCACATGGCTGTTGCGGCCGCAGCATTTATGCCCGGAGTGTTGCCGAATATGTCCACTACAATGCCGAAGGTGAATCCCCATAGCAACATTGAGTTTATAGAGGTGTGTCGGGGGAGCTTGATAAGAAAAATCAAGTATATATAGGCTGTGGCATAGCCGAACAGGTGTATTTGGCTGAAAACCAACACCTGTGCCAATGCCAGCATAATGAAGTTCCTGATATTTTTAAAAGTATTGCTTGTCATTGCTCTTCTGTAATACTCTCTTCAAGTGCCTTTTGTTCCTCCTTGCCGTCGTTTCCTACGACAAACACATTGTCTATGGTCGAAAAATCCACAAACAACCTTACTTTTGCGCTGTTGAAATTGCTTGTAGACGATTCTGTAAACTCTACGATTTCACCTACAGGTATGCCGGTGGGGAATGTAGATGAGAATCCGCTGGTGACTACAACATCCCCTTTCTTGAACTCTCCATGTCTTGGCAGGTCATCTATGTAGGCATGCAGGATGTCGTCACCGTTCCATTTTAGAGAGCAGAAATTGTTGTCATCCTTGATTCTGCAACTCAGTTGCATCTTGCTGTTCAGCAATGGCATTACAAGGGCAAAGTTGTCCGAAGCCTGGTAAACAGTACCTATAACACCTTTCTCATTGAAGACACCCATGTCCTGCCCGATATTGTCATTCTTTCCCTTATTTATGGTGACGAAATTGTTCACTCTGTTGATAGAGTTGTTTATTACCTTGGCAGTGTTGAAATAGAAACCCTCCTTGCTTGGCTGCATTGTGTAACTGCTGTTTGCAAGCAATGCGCTGTCCTTGTATTGCCTGAGTTCTTCTCTCATGGCATTGGCCTGGCATATCAGTTCTCTGTTATGCTCAAGCAGAGCTTCGTTCTCATCCTTGAGGTTGAAATATCCTCCAATGTCAGAAACGAAGGAGTAGATGTTTCCTGCCACGCTGTTTGCCGATGTGAACATCGTGGCACCATGATAACTGTTGAAACTGAATAATAGCACAAAACTGATTCCCTCCAAAATAATGAAGAGGAACCAGTGATTGTGCTTTACAAGGAAATTCAGTATTGACTGCACTTCTTCTTAGACCTTTTGACAGTTCTTACCGTACTCTTGATTATCTCATCAGGAATGGATATGTGAGGTCGTTGAGTGCGAGCGCTGTACCCTTTGCCACGCAGTAGAGAGGGTTCTCCGCAATGTGGAAAGGAATGTTTATCTTGTTCGACAAGCGCTTGTCAAGGCCTCGGAGCAGTGCGCCTCCACCTGCAAGGTATATACCGTTGTGCACGATGTCGGCATATAGTTCAGGTGGTGTGTGCTCAAGTGCGCTTATGATAGCATTCTCAATCTTTATGATTGACTTGTCGATACAGTGCGCAATCTCCTGATAGCATACAGGAACCTCGATAGGCATGGCTGTTATGCGGTTAGGACCATGTACGATGTAGTCCTGAGGTGCTTCGTCACCAAGGTCGGTAAGCGCAGAACCTACATGGATCTTGATACGCTCTGCCATACGCTCGCTGACACGTACGTTGTGCTGACGGCTCATGTAGTCCTGGATGTCGGCTGTGAAGTCGTCACCCGCAGTGCGCAATGAACCGTTCGACACGATACCGCCCAATGAAATCACTGCAATCTCTGTTGAACCGCCACCTATGTCAACAACCATGTTGCCCTCGGGTGCTGTTACGTCAAGTCCGATACCGAGTGCCGATGCCATAGGCTCGTAGATGAGATATACATCGCGTCCGCCTGCGTGCTCGGCTGAGTCGCGTACGGCACGGAGCTCAACCTCGGTTGAACCGTAAGGCACACCAATTACCATGCGTAATGATGGGGTGAAGAGCTTGCTGCCCATGTTTACCTTGTCGATGAAACCGCGCATCATCATCTCGCAGGCATAGAAGTCTGCGATGACACCGTCCCTCAAAGGACGTATTGTCTGTATGTTGGGGTTGGTCTTCTCGTGCATCTGCTTTGCCTTTTCGCCAACCGCAATCATCTTTTTCTGTCCGTCGATGGCTACAACCGATGGCTCGTCGACAACAATCTTTCCATTGTACGATACAATGGTATTGGCTGTACCAAGGTCAATAGCAACATCCTGTGTGAATGAAAATAAACCCATTCTGTCTCTCTTGTTTTTTTAGTGTAATTAATGTTTGAAGTGACGGAATCCGGTGATTGTCATTGCAACACCGTTGGCATCGCAATAGTCAACCGACTCCTTGTCTCTGATTGAACCGCCGGGATGTACCACTGCGGTGATGCCTGCCTTGTGCGCAATCTCCACGCAATCGGGGAATGGGAAGAATGCGTCGCTGGCCATAACAGCGCCTTCGAGTGAGAAACCGAAGTTTCCGGCCTTCTCGATAGCATGTCTGAGTGAATCGACACGTGAGGTCTGGCCCACACCGCTTGCGATGAGCTGTTTGCCCTTTGCAAGCACGATTGCATTGCTCTTGCTGTGCTTTACGATCTTGTTTGCGAAGAGCATATCCTCGATTTCACTCTCCTTTGGAGCAACCTTTGAAACCACCTGAAGGTCGGCTGCTGTCTCTACTTTTGCATCGCGGTCCTGAACGAGCACACCGTTGAGTACGCTGCGGAATGTCTTCTCCGGCATTGTGGTCTGCTTCTGAATGAGGATGATGCGGTTCTTCTTCTGCTTGAGAACCTCAAGTGCATCGGCGTCATAGCTTGGAGCGATGATAACCTCGAAGAAAATCTCGTTTACCTTCTCTGCAGTAGCCTTGTCGACATTTGCATTTGCGATGAGTACACCACCGAATGCCGATACAGGGTCACCTGCAAGGGCTGCATCCCATGCCTCGGCCAAAGTGGCACGTGAAGCAAGGCCGCAAGCGTTGTTGTGCTTGAGGATTGCGAATGTTGTCTCACCGGCGAAGTCATTGATGAGCTCAACGGCAGCGTTGATGTCAAGCAGATTGTTGTAAGAGATCTCCTTACCGTGAATCTGATCGAGCATATCGTTGAAGTTGCCGTAGAAAGCACCCTTCTGGTGAGGGTTCTCGCCGTAACGGAGCGACATCGGTGTGTCGTTTGTCTGGCGGAAAGCGCTCTTGTCATCCTTGTCGAACCAGTTGAAGATTGCAGAGTCATAAGCCGATGAAACAGCGAATGCCTCGCGTGCAAAGAAACGGCGCTCCTCAAGTGTTGTCTCAGCACCCTTGCTCTTGAGAATCTCATGAAGCGGATCATACTGTGCCTTGCTGGCAACAATTACAACGTCGTTGAAGTTCTTGGCTGCACCGCGGATGAGCGATATACCGCCTATGTCAATCTTCTCAATGATGTCGGCGTCACATGCGCCGGAAGCAACAGTCTGCTCAAACGGATAGAGGTCAACAATTACCAGGTCAATCTCAGGAATCTCATACTGCGCCATCTGCTGCTGGTCCTTCTCAAGTTCTCTGCGTCCCAGTATGCCGCCGAACACTTTCGGGTGAAGTGTCTTCACGCGACCGCCCAGGATTGAAGGGTAGCCTGTAAGGCTCTCCACTGCCGTGCATGGGATACCGAGAGACTCGATGAACTGCTGTGTGCCGCCTGTTGATATAAGCTGCACGCCATCAGCATGGAGCATCTTTATAATCTCGTCAAGCCCGTCTTTATGGAAAACGGAAACCAATGCCGATTTGATTCTTTTTGTAGACATGTCTGTTATCTGTTTTGTTGTTTATCTTGTTGATTGTAAATAAATTACGCGAGAAAATGGGGCGATGTGCCCTATTTTCTCGCGAAGTTAACTTTTTTTGCCCGATTCTACACTATAAAGATTGCCTTATTTATCAACAGGTAAATATTAAAATATTTAAAAAAACAGCAGTTTGTTGCAGCTTGGTTCTGTGTCATTCAATATTTGCATTGTCATTGACTCGTTTTGCTTTTCGCAACCCAAACGGCATAAGTTAAATTCCTCCTCTGCCTGAGGGGAGGTGCCAGTTTACTGGCGGAGGGGTGGGAGTGCTACGTTTGACCTGTTGCTGCAAAACTCGCCGATAACAAAACGTTGTTTTGTCATTCTATATTTGCATAAAGGAACGAAGATAGCGAGAAATCGCTATCTTCGCAAGCGGACAGAAGCAGTAAAGGATAAAGATTATTAACTGTCATTGGCACTGAAGATACCGTTCAAAATGTTAATCCCCTTTACTCT
>JAFQEZ010000030.1 GCA_017398805.1 Bacteroidaceae bacterium
GGCTAACTTCTTGTACCCCTCACCGCTGCGCGGAGCTCCCCTAAAACAGGGGAGCAGTTCCCAGTGCGCAGTGTTATTAGATTTTTCGCTTTGCTCAAAATGACAGCATCGCGGTTGTTTGTGTGCTGGAGCGCAGCGAACCAACGGTCGACGCCCGAGGCGTTAGCCGAGGGGCTAAGGTCAAGGATATCTTTCCTTAGGCACTGTTCTAAGGGCGCTAAGTGCTAACTTCTTGTACCCCTCACCGCTGCGCGGAGCTCCCCTAAAACAGGGGAGCAATTCCCGGTGCGCGGTGTTATTAGATTTTTCGCTTCGCTCAAAATGACAGCATCGCGGTGTTTGTGTGCTGTAGAGGCAGGTCTTGTGCCAGCCCATTGCTTGCTGTGTTGTTTTGTTTTGGGCACCCACAAGGGGTGCCCCTACAGGCGCGGTTTGTTGCGGTGGTGTTTTATGTGCGCGCGAGAGTATTCAATGCGCCCCTGTTTTAGGGGAGCTGTCACGAAGTGACTGAGTGGTTAAAAGTGGAAAGAGCAAAGTGGGAAGTGGAAAGTTTGAGATTTTTGACTTTGGCCCCTTCAGGCGTCGACCGTTGGTTCGCTTTGCTCAAAATGACAGCATCGCGGTATTTGTGTGCTGTAGGGGCAGGTCTTGTGCCTGCCCTTTGTTTGCGCGGTGTTTTGTTTTGGGCACCCACAAGGGATGCCCCTACTGTTGCGGTATTTATAAGGGCAATTAAAGTGGAAAGAGCAAAGAGGGAAGTGGGAAGTTTGAGATTTTTCGCTTTGCTCAAAATGACAGCCTCGCGTTGTTTGTGTGCTGTAGGGGCAGGTCTTGTGCCTGCCCTTTGTTTGCGCGAAATTAAGGGCACCCACGAGGGATGCCCCTACAGCATCTTTCCACTTCTTGGGCACCCACAAGGGATGCCCCTATGGTTTTAATGCGTCTCGCCGCCTTCGACCTTGTAGCCGTTAGGATAGATGAGGAGCACGCTTGTGTTCTGATAGTCGCGCTGCAACTGCACGAAGATATGGTCGAGCGACGGGCGATAGGAGATCGATCCCTTGCGTGCACTTACTATTATAAGAAGGTGGTCGTCATGGATTATGCTTGCCAGGCGCTTGAGATCGTTGCCGCCATCGGTCTCAAAGAAGTGGGCATCCACAGGGTCATACTCCTTGAGCATCATCTGTATCTTATTCATGGTATCGGGATGTCCGTGATACATTATCCTGCAACCCAGGCCGCTTGCCATACGCGCAGTCTCCTCGACCCAATAGGCAAAACCTGCCTCGAACTCCGCCTTGGCAGGGAATGTTATATGTATGGTGCGCACTGTGTTCAGAGGTATGTTCATACGTGCCATTACCACCTGGCAATTGATGCCGTTGAGCACCTCGGGAAGTACACCGCCGAGGAAACTGTCATTTGCGGTCTCCTTCTGATGGAATCCCATGACAAGTTCGCGGTAATCGTTCTCCTTGACCTCGTGTATGATACCATGCGCGAGGTTGGTTGTAAGACGCACCTTGGTGAGCAAAGGCACACCCACAGAGGCTGCAATGTTTGCAGCAAGGTCAAGCACTTTAGTCCCACGCTCCTGCAGTTTCTTATCCTCGTCGAGCACTACGGTAATGGCAGAGAGCGGTATCCGGCTGTTCTCCTTGCGCACGAGCAGGGCAAGATCCATAAGTTTGTCCACAGCCGCCGGGTTGGCAAGTGCAAGAAGGGTCTTCTTGGAGTCAAGAGGAGCGGGCTTTGCCAGTTGGTCGCCTGAAACGACAAGCTTGCGCGATGCCCTGTCGGCAACTATCGAGCTTACAATGCAGGTGACAAGGATAAGGAGAATAGTTCCGTTGAGAACATCGTCATTGAGCAGACGCGAACCGTCCTCGAGGATTATCCCATGACCTACTATGGCTGCCGCCAGTGTCGCAGCGGCCTGCGAGGTGCTGAGGCCGAACATCAGGTTCCGTTCCCCTTTTGACATGCGGTAACTCTTTGCCACCAGGAAAGAGGCAATCCATTTGCCTGTAAGAGCTGTAGCCACCATCACCGAAGCCACCAGCAAGGAGTTGCCTCCCTTGAAAAGGACGCTTATGTCTATCATCATTCCCACGCCGATGAGGAAGTATGGGATAAAGATTGCATTACCCACAAAGTCGATGCGGCGCATCAAGGGAGACGAGTGAGGTATAAGGCGGTTGAGCACAAGACCGGTGATGAAAGCACCGAGAATACCCTCCATGCCTGCAAGTTCCATCATTCCCGCACCGAGGAAGAGCATCGCGAGCACAAAGATGTACTGTATAACGCTGTCGTTGTATGTCCTGAAGAAATAACGGGCGATACGTGGGAAGAAGAATATTATTATTCCCACTATTGCCAGCAGTTTGATGAGCATGAAGATCACGAACCATACGCTGGCCTCGCCTGTGAAAGTACCGGCAATGACTGCAAGCACAAAGAGGGTGAGAGTGTCGGTTATGATTGTACCGCCAACCACGAAGTTGACGCAACGCAGACGGGAGAGACCGTAACGTGCGACAATGGGATAGGAGATAAGAGTATATGAGGCATACATGCTGGCAAGCAGCAACGATGCTATAAGGTTGTACTGCAGAATGAACATGTTGCTGACCATGCCCAATGCAATGGGAATGATGAAGACAGCAAGTCCCATGACAGCCGCACCACCCTTCGCCTGCTTCATCTCCTGCATGTTTATCTCGAGACTGGCAAGGAACATGATGTAGTAGAGACCTACCTTGCCAAAGAGTTCGAAGCTGTCGTCGCGTTCAAGAATGTTCAGTCCCTTGGGGCCTATGAGCAGACCGGCAAGAATCATGCCTATGATATGAGGCATTCTCAACTTGTTGAAAATCAATGGCGCAAAAAGCACAATGCACAATACGCCCAGGAATATCCATGTGGGGTCCGTAACAGGGAACAGGGAACTGAAATTCATCTTTTTCTTATCTCAACACTATCAATCTTTCATTACCATGAGTATGTGACACCGAGTGTCATGAACTCCTTTATCTGCCAATAACCGTACTCATCGTCGTAGAGGCCCGGAGCACTGTCATCAAAGCGTGCATGGAGGCTGAGCGACGCCGTGAGGTAGCGGTTAAGCGAAATGTCGAACTTGTTCTCCCACTGGAAGAAGGCACGTGAATAGTTTGTATAGTACTCGGCACGTGAATGCCAGTCGACAATCTTGAATATCTTCTGTGTGGGGACTGTAAGCACCACCTGGGTACCGAAGTCCTCCTTGTGATGACGTCCCTGACGTATGCCATAGCGGCCTGCGAGGTCACCGTAACGCACGAACTTGTAGTTGTAGGCCGACAGAGGAGCAACATAAAGCTCGAACCTGAACTTTTCCCATGTGGGCTTGTAGTTGAGACCGACAGAGAAGTTCGCATCGAAAGGCGCCATGAAGTTAGAGACGAAATCGGGGCTGTTTGTAGGATAGTTGGGCAATGACTGCGACTCGAGTTTCATCTTTGCGGAAAGGTCGAGGTTTTTCACCAACTTGTAACCGAAGGTTGACTCTATGCGTAAACGGTCGGTATTTGTCTTGAAACTGTGGAGGGTGTCGGCCTTTGTCGTGGCAAAACCGAGGTCGACATCAAAGTGTGTCTTGAATGTTATGCGGTCCTGGTCGTCGTAGTTCACGTCAAAGTCAAACTCGCCGAGCATGGTGTTGTTGCTCTCACCACCCTGGAACCAGTTGCCCGAAATGTAGTTCTGGGTAAACTTGAGACCGATGCGGCCGCTTGTCGTCCAATAGTTGGGCTTGACTACAGTCGTAGGCATACCGCCCGATACATTGTCGGGAAGCGTCACCTCGGGTTGCACATAAGTAATCTTGGACATTCCGCCGTCTTCGCGAGGCTGGATAACCTCCTTGCGGAGTTCCTCCTCGGTCATCGCCACCTTGTCGGGATGAGACGCGTAAAGGTCAATCATCATTCCATCTATCACTGCCGAACGTTTCTCATCCATGGCAAGCATACCGGTACTCTCCCCTTCATTGTCACCGTTGCCTGCAAAAGCCTTGCCGACAACAGACTCATAGAGTACGGGAGATGAGAACAGTCTTGAATAGACATGGTTAGTACGTTCCTCCTCGGCAGAAACATTGGTTTCGGACTCTTTGACAATACGGTCAATACCTTTGTCAAAATATCTGTAGGCAGAACTGTTCTGCGCACCCAATGGCAACTGCGACAATGAGATCAGCAAAAATAGGAATGTTTTAGTTTTCATATAGTAGATTTTAACGTATGCAAAATTCATTAGTGCAAAGATAACATTTTTTGCACAAATGCATGACGGATATTACATATAAGTAGCAAAGAACTATTTTTATATCGTTTTCTCTCCGTATTAACCAATATTTTTACTAACTTTGCGCGGCAAAATGCAAATTGGACATAGAGTAATCAAATAAAACAATATAAATGGACAAAAGAAGTATAATCGGATATGTACTTATCGGCCTTGTGCTGGTTTTATATTTCCAGTACAGCCAACCGTCGGCCGAGGAGGTAAAAGCCGAGAAACAGCGTATAGAAAACCAAAAGCAGGAGCAGGAGAGGAAAGAGATCCAGCAGAAGGCTGCAAATGAGGCTTTCATTGCGCAAAAGGATAGTGTAAACAGCCTCTTCTACAATGTACTCAAAGGCGAGAACAAGAGAGTTACAATGCAGAACAGCAAACTGAAGGTCGACATTTCTACTTACGGCGGACGTGTCGCTTCGGCAACCCTCAAGGATTACAAGGACCAGGAGGGCGGAGAACTTGTATTGTTCGACAGCAGGGACAAGATAAACCAGAACGACAAGAACCGCGAATTGAACGGCAGCAATACAATCAACTTTGCGTTCGACAGCAATAGCGGAAAAATCAATACCAATGAACTGTTCTTTACCCCTGTAAATGCAAGCGACAGTTCTGTGACAATGCGCCTGGCATTCAAGGAGAACAAATATATCGACTTCAACTATGTGCTTAAAGGCGAGAGCTACATGCTCAACCTCTACATCAAGGCACACAACATGGGTGACGTCATAACAGGAAGTGACGCCAACATCACATGGAAGCAGTTCCTGCGCCAGCTTGAGCCGGGATATGAGTTCGAGCAGAGATATGCAAATGCCACATACAAGCTTGTAGACGACGACTCGGACTACCTGAGCGAAATGAGCGACGAGAAGGAGACCGAATTTGAGGGTAACCTCGGCTGGATTGCATACAAGAACCAGTTCTTCTCATCGATACTAATTGCAGGGAAGGAGTTCAGCAATGTTGAAATCAATTCCGAGATTATACAGAAGGGACACAACCTATTGAAGAGATGCACATCTACAATGCAGACTCCGTTCGACGCCGCAGGCAACGAGGAGACTGTGGTACAGTTCTACTTCGGTCCTAATGACTTTGATATTCTCAAGGAGAACAATGCCTATGTACTCAACCAGACAAATGACCCAGAACTTGAGGAGTTGATATACTTCGGTTGGCCTATCGTACGTTGGATTAACCGTTTCTTCGTGATGCCACTGTTCAACATACTTTCGGGCTTCGGTCTCAACATGGGTCTCGTGCTTATACTGCTCACACTCATTGTGAAGGCTGTCGTATATCCATTCACCAAGAAATCTTACATCTCTTCGGCAAAGATGCGTGCCCTGAAGCCATACATCGATGAGATAAACGCGAAATACCCAAACAGCGAGGATGCACTCAAGAAACAGCAGGAGATAATGGGCCTCTACACAAAGTACGGAGCAAGCCCGATGGGCGGTTGCTTGCCGATGCTCATACAGATGCCAATCTTCATTGCGCTGTTCAATTTTGTGCCGAATGCAATAGAACTGCGTCAGGAGAGCTTCCTTTGGGCAAATGACCTCTCGGCCTTCGACTCGATAATCAGCTGGAACAGTTACATCTGGCCAATAGGAGACCACTTGAGTCTGTTCTGCCTGCTGTTCTGTGTGACACAGATTCTGAACACATACTACACAAGCAAGATGCAGCCCAATATGGGCAACAGCCCCGAAATGGAGGCGCAACAGAAGATGATGCGTTGGATGATGTACATCATGCCGGTAATGTTCTTCTTCATGTTCAATGACTACTCATCGGGACTCAACCTTTACTACTTCCTCTCTACCCTCTTCAGCGTATTCATTTTCATGTACCTGAGAAAAGTGACAAACGAGGATGAGCTGCTCAGGAAGATGGAGGCATATGCCGAAAGCAACAAGAATAACCCATCGAAGAAGTCGAACATGATGGCGCGTATCGAGGCACTCCAGGAGCAACAGAAGAAACTCATCGAGGAGAGAGAAAGAATCAAGAATGCTAAAAAGAACAAGAAATAAAGAATAACGAAATGGGATTGTTTAGTTTTTTCAAGAAAAAGAAAGATAACGAAGCACGCGTGGGTGGAATGGAGGATTTCATGACCCTCATCCGTGTTTACTACCAGGCTGCGCTCGCAAGCAACCTCGGCATCACCAACATTGCGATGCTCCCCGACCTTGCAGCATTCAAACGCTCGCTCAAGGTTGCAACAGAGAAGAACAAACTCGGTGTAGCAGAGAAAGCGAAGTGCAAGAAGATGATCGAGCAGATTTACAACATGGACGACAACTTCTTCAAGGAGATCGACTCGTCGATAAAGAAGAACTGCAAGAAGATACAGGATGTACAGCCATATCTTTTCAAGTTCCAGGGTTTCAACAACGACCTTATGATGCTCGTCGGCAACCTCATGAAGTGGAAGTTCCGCGTGCCGGGATTCATGCACAAGATGCTCCACAGCATGACAGAGAAGATTATTGACGATATCCTGAAGAAAGACAAGTGGAAGGACGAGGCAACATTCCGCACCGTCTATTCAGTGCGCCAGTACAAGGAACAGCTGGGCTATTCACAGTTGTGGATGACCGAGTACGTGTACAAGATTATCACACTCGCAAAGAAAGAACCACGTCCACAAGCTGAGGATATGGAGAAGAAGTGATAAAGAGGGTGACTAAAAAGTAAATTTCTGTGTTACGTTTGCCTTCAAAATCCTCATTTACGCTTAGTAAACTGCGGTTTTGAAGCCTGCACAAGCCTTGAACTTTGCTTTTTATTCACCCTCAACAAAAAGAGGATGACTTTTGAGTCATCCTCTTTATTGTAGCAACAAACCGCGCGTGCGGTTTGTGCACGTGCGCAATTTAAAAAGGGGAACCAAGGGCTCTAATGGCAACTAAGGATGCGCGCAAACCGCACCCGTAGGGGCATCCCTTGTGGGTGCCCAAAACAAACACCGCGCGCTGGGAACTGCTCCCCTGTTTTAGGGGAGCTCCGCGCAGCGGTGAGGGGTACAAGAAGTTAGACCTTAGAGCCCTTTTAAAAGCCAGCGCCAAAGGAAAGAGATCCTTGACTTTAGCCCCTCGGCTAACGCCTCGGGCGTCGACCGTTGGTTCGCTGCGCTCCAGGATGACAAACAACCGAGAAGCTGTCATTCTATGCGCGACCTGTTGCTATTAAAAGTGGAAAGTTGAAAGCTTGTGCAAGCGAGCGAAAGCCAAGTTTACTTGAGCTTTTACAGCGAGCGCAGCCAAGGTTCAATCCCACGCAGTGGGGTTAAAGTGTGCAAGCGAGCGAAAGCCAAGTTTACTTGAGCTTTTACAGCGAGCGCAGCCAAGGTTCAAGCCCACAAAGTGGGGTTAAAGTGGAAAGCCTAGCCTTCGATGACACCGGCAGCAGTTTTCCTCCGCCATTTTTCTTGTCAAAACGGCTGTAGCTACAATTGTTTTTCATACATTTGCAATATAAGTAAAAAAAACAAACTCATGAAAAGATACAGCATTGCATTAGCGCTACTCCTTATGTCATTGTGCATCAGCGCACAAGTAACCAATAATGCCATCAATTTTGACAGGAACGGCCGCTTGTCATTGGGCATCATAGACAACAACGCTGCAACATCGGGCACAACCTTACAGTTGTGGATGAACCCCCATCATTGGATTCCGGGATCAAACATAGTATCCTGGGGCGACGACCTCAACATACAGCTGGGGGCACTTGGTGAGATTGTAATTAAAAGCAATGGCGACACCTTATCATTCACCGATGCAAACCTGACCACCGGGAATTGGGCACATATTACCCTGTTACTAAACGGCAACAGCATAAGCCTGCTTGTCAACAACACCAATGAGCAGAGCAGCACATTATCAAAAGCATTCACAATCCCTAGTGCCGATCCGTTAATACTTGGCGGAGGGTTTCTTGGACGTATAGACGAAGTACGTGTGTGGAGCACCGTCCTGCCTGCCGACTACAACCGGTTCTGGAACAACACGATTGACAGTTTCAACCCGCAATGGGAACACCTTGCCGCATACTGGAAGTTCGACCAGACACGTCTTGCAATCAATGTATATGACTACAGCGGAAGAGGGCACAACGGAACATTCAGCACAAATGGCGTCAAGCGCGTTGCCGTTAAAGACAACCCTAAATTTACATACCGCCGCAACCTTGCCTATGCCGACTGCAGCCGTTTCTTCGACCGTGGCGTGCAGCATGGGCAATATCTCAAGAGTAACATCATAAGCATGATTGGCGCCACTGCCCAAGCCGACGGTTCGCTAAAATACAAGCAACCCGACAACAAGGGCATCATCACCGGCGGCAGCTACATTGCCGAATACAACGGGCGTTACGGAGTACTTGACCTGGCCGGCGAAGAGGCAGAGATGAATGTTGGCAAAGAGGCGCTCATAGCCTACAACAACAGCACATACCTTGAGACAACGTCAGCCTATACATTCATGACCTGGTTGTCTCTCGACAGCTGGACACCGGGAGCATACCTCATTCAAAAGGAGAACAACAGCAACAACGGCATCTCTTTGCGTTTGGGCAACGCTCAAGGCGAGTTCATCCTGCGTTGCAATGGTGTTGAGTTCAAATATGCCACAGCAGTAGAGCCCGGCAAATGGCATCATATAGGTTTCTCAACCAATTCTGCCACCCTTGGCAACGAGTTTCTCTTTGTTGTTGACGATGCAGCTGTCACTCCCACATACAGCCACACTGCTGCAGCCACAACATCACTTGGCAATCTAAAAGCCACAGACTGCATCATTGGCAAAGGTATTGACGGCAAGATCGACGAGACAATCACATGGTCGCAGAAATTCGGAGCCGCAGACATCATGGCACAAGGCATCACACCTATTGAACCCGGCATCGGCAAGACAATAACCGGAGCTTTCGCCCGCAGCGTCGACGGCCTGTGGAAATTTGACCTGCCCGAAGATCTTGGCCGCGACAGCTACTCCACCCCTGAGTGGTTTAGAATGATAAAAGCGACATTCGACGGCTATGAGGGAGCGCGAGTAACCATCAGCATCGACAAGTGGTCCGATGAGTTCTTCACCAAGATAAACAACAACGCACAATACCGCGAAACACTTGCCAATGCAATATCGTCTATGGGCAACGAACCATTCCTTGACGGTGTAGACTACGATTTCGAGTGGAACAACAACTGGAGCGGAATAGGTACACTGTGCCAGTTGGTACGTTCCAGACTGCACGACGGCAAGATTCAGGCAGTGTCGCCACACGAACTATACTACAACTTCCCTGTCGACAAAATGCAATATGTCGATTACTTCAACTTCCAGGACTACGGCCCTGCCAACAAGAACATATTCAACTTTAACAACTACAAGAACTTCTTCGGCAAGGCGAAAAATCACGGATACCCCGTAGAGAAGATAATGCTCTCATATGCGACCACCACAAGCGGAGCCATGTACAGCAACGGCAGCCGACCGGCAAACACACATCCCGAATTTTACCCCACAGGCTGGCGGTCAATGCCATATGAGACATTCGCTTACACCCAGAACAGCTACGACGTAGGCGACGGGCTTACACGTTATTTCACAGGCATGGAGCAGGTTTGGCTGCGCAGTGAATATATGAACAACAATGGTTGCGCCGGAATATTTTATTGGGATATGGGCAACGACACCCGTGACTGCAACGACCCACGTTCTCTTGCCACGCACGCATCATATGCCATAAACAGCAACGTACAAAAAATAGTTGAAAAGGTCGATAGTGCCGCCGAAGCCCCTGCAGAATATGAATATGAAGAGAGTACAACCGGATACTACCGTATACGCGGTGCCGACGACGCCCATGCGACACACTATATGTACCAGAACGGAGATGAACTTTTTGCAGGCGATAAGGGAGGCGAGGTACGCAGCATCTTCCGCTTTGAAGAGGCTGCAGAAGCCAATGCCTACTACCTGAAAGCCAATGATGGCAGATACATACAGGACCGCAGTGGACTACAGACGAAGCAATCAGTCTACCGTTTTGACACCATACCGGTATCATACAGCATCAAAGGAGAAGAATATGACTACCCCGAGGGACACTACTGCCTTGAGCAGACATATTACACCCCCGGCAAGCCCGATTTTACCGACGTACAGCGCTGCCTCAAATGCAACGGCAACAACGAGGGAGTATCAACATGGGGGCCATGGACTGCCGCATCGCATTGGGCTATAGAACCTGTTTATGGTTACGAAATATACTCGGTTACTCTCATTGACATTGAGGCCATTACCTTCCTCAAACCCGGCTACACGGGGAGCAGCAAAATTTATGACGGTGGTTTCATCGCCATAAACACAGGAGAAGATATTGCTGCCGAGGAGATTGTCGCAAGTTGCGGCAAGGAGATAACCGTCGACATCAACAGTAGTGCAAAGATCATTTCAGTTACAAGCAGTACAGTTTCAGGCATTGACAATATCAAAGAAAACGTACAACAAAAAGCGATATATGACACTACCGGCCGCAAGGTGCAGGAAATCACATCCCCGGGAGTCTACATTGTGAACGGCAAGAAATATATCAAACGATAAAGCATGGACACTGAAAAGCACCCACTTGCACCCTTCCTGCCTGAGAATGCAAGAATACTGATGCTCGGCAGTTTTCCTCCGCCGAGGGCGCGGTGGTCGATGGAGTTCTTCTACCCAAACTGGATTAACGACATGTGGCGCATCATGGGACTGCTTTTCTACAACGACAGGCACCACTTTGAACTGAAAGGTGAAAAAAGATTCAACAAGGAGGCCATTGTGAAGTTCTGCACCGAAAAGGGCATTGCACTCTACGACACGGCATGCGAAGTCAGAAGACTGAAAGAGAACGCTTCGGACAAATTCCTTGAAGTGGTTACAGCCACCGACATAAATGCCCTGCTTGCAGCACTGCCACACTGCACCGCAATAGTCACAACAGGGCAGAAAGCGACAGAGACAATCATTGAGATGACCGGGTGTAATGAACCCTCTGTGGGCGAGGTTGCCGAAGGCAACATCGGGAACAGGAAGATTCGCCTGTGGCGCATGCCTTCGTCATCAAGAGCCTATCCATTGCCACTTGAGAAAAAGGCTGAATACTACCGTGTGTTGTTCGAAAATGAATAATCGACAGAAAACGACAGAATGCCAAAGGATTTCACTATTTTTACCGCAAAGGAACAAAACCAAAAATATCATGAAAGGACTTTTACGCAAAGCAGCAACAGCTATCGCATGTCTTTTGACATTGTCTACATCCACATCGGCACAGGAGAAAGCCGGAGCAACAGAAGCCGAGTACGGTAACATAGTGGTATACCTTGAAACCGCTGAATGGGATCAAACATCTCCTTACAACAAATTATGTCAAACCTCCGACGGCAGGACTGCACTGACAGGATGCGTTCCTACGGCATACGCAATTCTAATGCAATACCATAAATGGCCTACAGAAGCCAACGAAAAGAAGGTTTACCACTCAGGCACAGGAGAAAGCATGACCTTAGGGCACTCATATGAATGGGACAAGATGCTCAAAAGCTACAGAGGAACATACAGCGATGCAGAGGCAGAAGCTGTTGCCACACTGATGCGTGACCTTGGCTGGGCTTACGGTGTGGAGTACGGCACAGGCAACACAGCATCGGGATCAGGTGGTGAAGGTGCAGGCAAACTCATAGAGATATTCAAATACAAGAGCGAATCACCCAGCACATCATCGGCAACAATGGCTACAAGCAGAGATATACTTGCCAACGATGAACTATGGGTACAATACATAAAAGAGAGCCTTGATGCCGGATGCCCAATACCATACTCATCTACAACCACAAGCGGCGGACGACACATCTTCATCCTCGACGGTTACACCGACAACGGTTACTTCCACTTCAACTGGGGTTGGGGTGGACAAGGTAATGGTTGGTTCAAACTCAATGAAATGAAGCCCGACGCATACAGCGACTACTCAAAATCGCACAAGGCATACTTCATGCTCAAGCCCGACAAACCCAAGGATATCGAGGATGGAGATGACAACAACGGTGACAACGAGGGAACCGATGACAACGAGAACAACGAAGAGGGCGGCGCACCTGCCGAAGTGATCATAAAGACCGAGTCGACCATCGGCGGCACAGCAAGCGTAAACAGCGACAAAGAGCAGGTTGTGCCAGTAGGCAAGATACTTTCACTGCTTGCCACTCCCGATGCCGGATACACTTTTGTGGAATGGAGAGTGGGCACAGAAGTCGTCAGTACCGATGCTTTCTTCTCTACCACCGCACAGAACGACAGAGTGTACACTGCTGTGTTTGTGGAGAACAGCGGAACAGTGACCGTTCAGGTCAAAGGCAACGGCGGATACATGTATGTAGGCAGCGGAACAGACAGAACCATGGATGTTGCAATAGGCAGCACCGCATTCATCCGTGCCGAGGCAGCCGAAGGAACAGGCAAGAAATTTGCCAACTGGTCAACAGGCAACACCATAATCAGCGGCAAAGGAACAATATTCACAAACGAAAACCCATACTCTTTCACCGTTACCGAAGATGTTGCCTTCTATGCGAATTTTGTGACCGAAGACACAGACCTTAACGTGACAATCGAGACTGTGGCAACCACAGGTGGCAAGGCAACCGTTTATGGCGATCAGAAGCAGACCATTGCTCTTGGCAGCAAGCTTATACTGGAGGCAAAGGCCGATAACGGATACCATTTTGTAAACTGGACACGCGGCACCGAAGTGGTCAGCACAGAGCCTGTATACAATACTGTCGCAAGGGAAGCAGCAACCTTCACCGCAAACTTCGAGAAACTCGCCACAACAGGCATAGAGGATGTAAAATGTCAAAACGGAAAGGTGAAAACTGTTTACGACCTGCAGGGCAGAGAAACAAAAACCCCAACCGACGGAATTTACATCATAAATGGTAAAAAGACTCTTATCAAATAACTCTGCAGAAAGCAGAAATTAAATATAAAGAGTAACAGTTTCGATAACTGGCGGTCGCGACCGCCGGTTATTTTATACCCTTAATGGCTTAGCGCGTACAAAGAACCACTCCTCTCCCCTTCGGGTATTTGGGCTCAAAACGTAGGGGCAGACCGATGTGTCTGCCCTAAAAGATAAAAGTTGAAAGCTTGTGCAAGCGAGCGAAAGCCAAGTTTACTTGAGCTTTTACAGCGAGCGCAGCCAAGGTTCAAGCCCACGCAGTGGGGTTAAAGTGGAAAGTTGCTCTTGCAACTTCGACAACACCGCGCCTGTAGGGGCACCCCTTGTAGGTGCCCAAAACAAAATAACACCGCAAACAAAGGGCAGACACAAGACCTGCCCCTACAGCACCAAACCGCGATGCTGTCATTTTGAGCAAAGCGAAAAATCTAATAACACCGCGCAAAGAACTGCTCCACTGTTTTAGGGGAGCTGTCACGTAGTGACTGAGGGGTAAAAGAAGTTACCCCTTAAAATAACACCGCGCATCAAGGAACAAAAAATAAAAATTACACAAATTAAACTTGTTTAACAATAAATAGACTTTGTTTATTTTTATTATCTTTGCAGATTGTGTGGAAACCCCGGAATTTGACAAAAAGAATAAATAATAAACATAATCATGAAACAAATTCTACTACGTGCATTGGCAATCACCGCATGCGTCGCATTCTCATTCGCAGGCGCACAGGCACAGCTCATAACGGCCGAACGTGCACAGGAGATTGCAAACAATTTCTTCCAGAACGGAAAGCAGAAAAGCGCAGCAGTGCGTTCAACTACTGCAACATCATTGAAGAAGAGTGCCGACAGCCGCATTCTCTCAAACGGCAGCAGCAACGAAGCCCCGACATTCCACATTCTCACCGACGCCAACGGTGAAGGCTTCGTCATTGTATCGGGTGAGGAGATTGAGAACCCCATTATCGGTTACTCGTTCGAGGGCACAATCGACACCAACGATTTGCCGGTGGGCTTTGTCGATTATATTACCGACATCGATGCACAGGTAAAAGCTCTCCGCAAGTACAATGCCGAGAACCCGCAGAAAGCTGCTGCAGCACGCAGCGCAATGCAGAAGACCAACTACAATGCCACGACAATGGGCGAACAGGTAGTATTGCTCGAAACTGCAAAATGGGGACAGGACTATCCTTTCAACGCCCAATGCTTTACCTCGTACAATGGCTCTACTAATGCCCTTACCGGTTGTGTTCCCACAGCATTTGCCATTATAATGCGTTACCACGAGTGGCCACAGGTTGGAACAGGAACACTATACAACCGCCAAGCTCCCACCTACGTAGAGATTACAGACAGAACATACGACTACAGCAAGATGCCGCTTGTTTACGACAGCAACTGGACCGAAGAGCAAAAGAACGAGGTTGCCAAGCTTATGTCACACTTAGGACACGCCTTCGGAGTCAGCTATGGCACCGGTGAAACTAGCGTAAGTATGGGTAATTCGCAGACAGAAGCAACTAAAAAATACTTCAATTACCAAGATTGTTACATCTCGAACCAGTATAACAATGGAAGTCTGACCGATTTTACAGAATGGAAAAACAATCTGAAGAACAGTCTCGACAACAACTGCCCCGTTCCTTATGGAGCAAACAACATCGGTTCGGGCGCCGTTGACGCAAGACATATGTTTGTTGTCGATGGTTATACCGACGATGACTATTTCCACTTCAACTTCGGCTGGAACGGCGGAAGCAACGGCTGGTACAAGTTAGATGCAATTACAGTAGGTTACTCTTGGAGTGACGATGCCAATGGATACACATCAAAGCACCAAGCGTTCTTCAACCTCACTCCCGACAAAACCAAATACCCTGTAACAGCTACTGTAGAACCTGAGAATGCAGGTACAGTAACAGTTAATCCTGCCGAGCAGATCGAAGGCGGCATTGTAACCCTCGCAGCCACTGCAAACACCGGTTATACATTCCAAAACTGGACAAAAGGAGGCGAAGTCGTAAGCACAAACAAGAGTTGCACTGTAAAGGTCGCTTCAAGCGACAACGACTATGTTGCAAACTTCCTTACAGTGGGCAACACAACAGTGAATGTATCGGTTACATACAACAGCAGTTACGGTACAGTAACAGGCACAAGCGGCACTGTTGCAAACGGAACAACTCTTACACCACGCCTTAACGAGGAGGTAACCCTCACCGCAACACCTGCCGACGGTTACATCTTTAACGGCTGGACAGTAACAAAAGGCACCGAAAGTACAAACTACTCTGGCACATCGTTGACTTTTGTGGCAACAGGCGAAATGAACGTTACCGCTAATTTTACATTGGCAGTTCAGGATTATGTTGTAAATCCCACAACAGGAACATTGAACAATGGCACAAACAGAAGTTCAGTTTGGACATTCACGACTGTCGGTGATTTTACTGCGGCATTGTCCATAAGTGCAACAGACAGCAATGGCAATGTGGTCAACTCTATTACAAATAAGACAAGTGGAACTGCGGGACATTATTTTGCACCCAGCGGAATAATTGCCAATACAGAAACACCGTCATCGTCTCCAACAATATATACGATTTCAGTTCCTAACGGATATAAAATTACCGGTTATGCCATTAAATACTACCCTGAAAATGGCAGCATAACACTGACCAACGAACTTGGGCACAATGAGACTGCAACAGATTCATCCAGCGACTATTATCTAAATGCCTCTGGCTTAAATGTACAATCTACTACATATACAGTTGCAGGTACAGGGCGAATGACCACTCTAAGTTTCTCTGTAACTGTAATGAAAGACGACGGCACCGGTGGAGGCTCAACCCCTACCCCAACTCAATACACCATCACCGCAACAGCAAATCCTGGAACAGCAGGTAGCGTTACAGGTGGCGGAACATACAACGAAGACGCAACCGTTACACTCACAGCAACACCTAACAGTGGCTACGAGTTCGTAAACTGGACAAGCGGTACAACCACTGTAAGCACCAATGCAACCTACTCGTTTACAGCAAATGCGAGCGCCAGTTATGTTGCGAACTTCCAGGCTGCAAATCCAACTACATTCGCAGTAACAACAACAGCCAACCCGGCTGCTGGCGGTACAGCAACTTTTGCTGTGGGAACAAACCCGGCAACATCATCGGCTACCGTAGCCAGTGGAACAGGGGTGACTCTCTATGCCGTTGCAAACGATGGTTACAGATTTGTCAACTGGACAAAGGGCGGTATAGAAGTAAGCACAAATGCCACACACAACGTAACAATCACGGAGGCTTCGGACTATGTTGCAAACTTTGAGAAAGAAGCAACAGCTACCGAGTACCCCACCCCGACAGGCAACACATACACCAACAACTACCTTACTTCAATCACAACAACCGGCGGTGACACAAACATTGACTACTCGGCAAATGCGCACCCCGGGCAGAAACTTGTGGTTGTTCCCGGTAAGGTACAATTAGCAAAAGGCGAATCATTCACAATGAACCTTGTAGCCTATTCTTTGGGAGCCGGAAGCAACAGCGAAACACGCGAGGATATGCGTTATTGCCACGCATCGCTCTTCACCGACTTTGACCAGGATTTCACCTTCCAGGCCGAACGTGTACAGGGTTGGGGTGTAAAAGGACCAAGCGGGACCAACCCGTACGCAGGCGGTAATTCAAACGTCTATGGTAACTACGACCTTGTAATGAACATTACACACACCATTACAGTGCCCGATGATGCCCCCACAGGCGAGTCGCACGTAAGAATGATATACACCAATGCTTGGAAAGAATGGCCTACAAACGGAACAGCAGAACTTGACAAAGGTATTGTATATGACATTGTGGTTGAGGTTGTAGAGAAGGTTGATATCACAGCCAATGCAGGCGAGGGCGGTTCTGTTACAATCAACGGCGAGGCTACAGGCACAAAGCGCGTTATCAAAGGTTCAAGCGTTACTTTAAACGCAACACCTGCCAGTGGTTACAGTTTTCTTAACTGGAGCAACGCTGAAGGCATTGTAAGCGAAACAGCCGAATACACATTCACCGCCAACGGCGCAACAACACTGACAGCCAACTTTGAAAGAATAACATGCACCGTTAACGTAAACGCCAACCCCGGCACCGCAGGAACAGCGACAGTTGCCACAGGAACAGACCCAGGTTCAAGTTCTATCGAAGTTGAGCCGGAGACAAGCGTAACACTCACAGCAACACCTGCCGGTGGCTACGTTTTTGCCAACTGGACAAACAACTTGAATACTGATATTGTAACAGAAAATCCGTACACCCCAACCGTGGCTGCGGATGTTACATACACAGCAAACTTTGAACCCATTGTTGTAACTGCAACACTTACCGACGCACAAGACAACATATACATTGTAGAAGTTGACGGTTTTACCGAAGAGGTAACAACAGCGAGTGTTGCAACCAAACTGACAGAAAAGTACCCATTCATAAAATTAGGTGATGACAACAACAGCATTACCCTTAGCGGCAGTGGAACTGCATACACCTATACCAATACTGTGGTACTTCCGTTCAAGGTAGACAACAGCGAGGACACATACCTGCACAACACTTATATCTATTGGTTGCAAGGGAATGATTATCCTGTGTACATCTCAGGTTTGAATGCTACTGACACGTATGTATCCAAGGTTACAGGTGATTATGCCTATGGCGACCACCCGATATATAATACCTATGACGGCAACAGCATGATTAGTTGGACCATATACAACGTCAACAACAGTTTTGAGTTCATTTTCAAAAATGAGAAAACCGGCATGTACATGCAGGTCACAGACGTTGCCGCCACCAATGCACAGAACACAAAATTTGTTGAGAGAGCCAATGCCACGACATTCACTTTGGTAAAAGGTGATGGTGAAGGGTTGTATGCCCTCACCGCCAACATTAATGGTACTCCCGGATATTTGTGTTCAACAGAAACTGCATATGGTTTTACTACATTCTCAAACAACATCAATTATGCTTGGCTGAAATTCACCGAGGCAGAATATATGTCAAGGTTTATAGACCTTGAGGCTACATTCTTTCCATTATTCGACAAAGGCAATGGCAGATGCATTGTCACGGAAGAGATTCAGGCTATTAAAGAGGATTTTAGTGACGGTTACGGAGACATGACATTGAATACCATCATAAGTTATACCAACACAACTTATTACGCCATGGATAACTGGCCAACCATAAAGTTGAATATCACACCCAATAACAGCGGTACAACGGCTATCAACGGTGAAGAGGGTGTAACAACCAAACGAGCACCGGCAGATTACCAATTCCCAATTGCTGCCACTCCTGCTACAGGTTACCACTTTGTAAACTGGACAGGAACTGACTATGAAAGCACCGATGCTGCAACCACAATAACCATAAACGGGGGAAAAGGTGTTGTATCCGAATTCACTGCAAACTTTGCAATAAACACATATACCATTAATGTAACAGCCGAAGGAAACGGTGTTGCAAACACAAATGCAGCAACCGTTGAACACGGTGGCGAGGTAACACTCACAGCCGTGGCTAACGACGGTTATGAGTTTGCAGGTTGGTACAATGGTGAGGAGTTGGTAAGCACAGAAAACCCATACACCTTTACAGCGACAAGCGACATAAACTACACTGCCAACTTCCAGGAAGAGGCTGTAACCTACACCATCAGTGTAAGCGCAGACCCGGTTGAAGGCGGTATTGTTACTGGTGGCGGAACATACGACAAAGGTGCGAATGCCACACTCACCGCAACACCAAATGCGAACTATAATTTTGTCAACTGGACAAAGAACGGTGTAGAAGTGGGCACTGATGCAACAATGATCATTGAAAACATAACGGCAAATGCCGAATATGTCGCAAATCTCAATTACACAGGAAGTTTTGTGGCAATTACAACCAACGTAGAGACCATCGGCGGTGGCGAGGGTGGTACTGTAACCGGCGGAGGAAATTATGCCAATGGTGGTACAGTGACCCTTACAGCAACGCCAAGTGGCACAAACTACCGTTTTATGGGTTGGTACAACGAGAACAACGAACAGGTGAGCACAGATGCCACATTCGAGTTCAAGGCAACTGCAAACGCAAAATACACAGCCAAGTTCATCAAGAGAGTATATATTGAAATCATCCAACCCGATATGATAAATGACCAGGGACAGCCTGATAAAGGCTACGGATTTGCTTATACTTGGATTGGCAGCGGTACCGAATACACAATCACTGTTGACTATGGTACAGAGGTAACTATTAATGTATTGGTTTATGACCAATTCAACAGTGATGTGGAATTTGCATACTGGAGTATAGACAATGAAAAGATTAGCCAAGAAAATCCATACACCTTTACAGCCACCGAGGACAGATATGAATTCCTTGCCAACTTCAACTTGAAAGCGACTTTGGCAGTTGAATCAGGTGATAATGGTTTGGCATACATAGGTTCAGAAAGCACAACAATTAAAGAAGTTGTAACCGGCAATACTTACACCATAAGCGCGAAGGCAAATAGCGGATATGCATTCGACTATTGGGCAAAGATTAGCGGCACTGAAGAGACCAATGTCAGCAGTAGCGCTGTATATACATTTAAACTTACTGCATCGCTCAATGAAACAGTTACCTACAAGGCTTATTTCAAGAAAATAACAGAACTTGAGGATGGTAAGGCATACCGCATAAAGGCAAGGATGTATGACGGCAATTACCGTTATATCTACCGCGATGGTAAAAATATAAAATGGAAGGATGCTGCTGATGATACCAACAACTCGATATTCATTGCACAGTATGACTTCACAGCAAACGACGGTTCTTTGAACCTGATAAGTGCTGTAGGTGACCTCGGTTGGAATTATGGAGGCGATATGGGTGACACATACGTTGCTCTAAAGACTGTTGACGGCACTATAGAAGGTACATTTACCCTGTATGGTATATCGGGGACAGAGCACCGCAGTTACACCGCTTTCAGCAGCACAGGAACAAACACCACGGGCGACAACATCAACTACTACACAACTAAAGATGGAAGTATACAGAAGGTTGTAAATGAAACTGTCAACGGTTCTACCGACTTTATATTCGAGGAGGTTCCGTTTGAGTTCAATGTCGGCATTGCCAATGGTTCAAACGCAAAACTCGGCACAATAAACCTGCCGTTTGCAACAACCGTTCACCCAAGCATTATTGCATACGCTGTAACAGGTTCCGATGAGAATTATGCATATGTTGCTCCATTGACACTGGAAAACAACATTCTCCCGGCAAACACTCCCGTTCTTGTCGAGGCCGAAGAGGCAGGCACATACGGTTTTGCTCCGGCACCAGCAAGCAATGAAAAGCATGAAACGGGCTTTGCCGGAACATTGGGAGCAAAAGAGATTGCAGATGAAGTGAACGCCTACATTCTCTCTTATAAGGGTGCAGGAACTGCCATCAAGCTATACAAACTTGCAAGCGATGACAGAACAATAAATGCCAACAAGGCATATTATATTGACGAGGCCGGAAATTCATCGGCAATATCGTTCAAGTTCGTAGGCACTACCGACATCGATGGTGTAGAGAGTGAAGACGAAAATGCAAAAGGCATCTACGACCTCCAGGGACGCAAACTCAGCGAGATTACCGAGCCAGGAATATATATCGTGGATGGTAAAAAGATTATGGTAAAATAACATCAAGAGGAAATGCATATGAAAAGACAATATATCAAACCCGCAGCAGAGACGATAGTTCTCATACCCCATGCAAACTTTCTCATAACATCATTGGAAAAAACTGAAGAGGAAGCAGGTGGCGGCAGTGCACTCTCAGACGAGCACCGCAATGAATGGGAGAACATTTGGAAAGAGATGTAAGAACAACACAAAATCAGGTGGTCAACATTGACCACCTGATTTTGCATATACAGCAGTCCAAACTGCCAAAAACAGCACCTGCAGAATAAAAAAATGACAAAATTTTCTGTTTCTACAAAAAATCTCTTATATTTGCGATAAATTACAGATAGAAGGTTAACATGCCGTAGAAGTATGGTTCTATCTGATAGCAGATTGTTGCAGTATGACCGAGAACAACAGGATTGTAATGGACAGTTTTGAGGAGAGCCTCCGCCGCCTTGTATACGAATACAAGCAGCTGGATGAGCGTAACCGGGAGTTGTCCAAGGCCATTGAGGAGAAAGAGAATGCCCTCAAGGAGATGCAGTTGCGTTGTTCGGCACTCGAGAAGAGCTACGACAACCTGAAACAGGCGAAGATCATCTCTCTCACCGGCGAGAACATCGACGAGGCTAAAGAGAGGATATCGAAGCTGGTGCGTGAAATTGACCGATGCATCGAGTCACTCAAGAAATAACACAGAAAAGTAACTTGTGCATGGAAGATAGAGAACTGACAATAAACCTTATAATAGACGGGATATCATATCCGCTTACCGTAAAGGCAAGCGAAGAACCCCATTACAGGAAGGCCGCCCGTCTTGTAAACAGCAAATTGTCGCTATATAAAGACCTGTTTGGAGGCGAGGGAGGAGCAAGGATTACCACTATGGTCGCCCTTGACATCGCCTACAACCTGGTAACACAGAACGAGGAAACCGGTTCGGCAGAGGTTATGCACAAGATTGGCGAACTTACACGCCTTCTTGACAACACCCTCAATGCCAAGAAGTAACCGCCCGTAAAAAAGGCATTTCACGCATTGCAACATTCATTGAAGCCGGCACAAAGTGTGCATGGCCGAGAGTGTGGCGGTGCGTTTTATTATATATTTAACTTATAGCTATATGGATGTTACAACATTAATCATCGGATTGGTAGCAGGAGCCGCAGCAGGCTTCATTGGCCAATATTTGATAAACCAGTTCGGGCTCAAGGCAAAACGCCAGCGCATCATCGACGATGCCCACAAAGAGGCCGAAGTAATCAAAAAGAACAAACTGCTCGAGGTTAAGGAAAAGTTCCTCAACAAGAAGGCAGAACTTGAGAAAGAGATTTCTCAGCGCAACAACAAGATCCAGCAGGCCGAGCACAACCTTAAACAACGCGAGGTACAGTTCAACCAGCGCAATGAGGACCTGCAGCGCCGCAAGAACGAACTCGACACATTCAAGGAGAACCTTGAGGCACAGAAAGGCGTACTTGAGCGCAAGCAGGAGGAACTTGACAAACTGCATGCACAGGAGCGCGAGAAGCTTGAGGCTATCAGCGGCCTCTCTGCCGAGGATGCCAAGGAGCGCCTTGTAGAGTCACTCAAGGAGGAGGCTAAGTCACAGGCTGCATCATACATCAACGACATAATCGACGATGCCAAGATGACAGCCAACAAGGAGGCAAAGAAGATTGTGATACAGACTATCCAGCGTGTTGCAACAGAAACTGCAATCGAGAACTCGGTAACAGTATTCCACATCGAGAACGACGAGATGAAGGGCCGCATCATCGGCCGTGAAGGACGCAACATCCGCGCACTCGAAGCTGCAACCGGCGTAGAAATCGTTGTCGACGACACACCTGAGGCAATTGTACTCAGCGCATTCGACCCGGTACGCCGCGAGATCGCACGCCTTGCACTGCACCAACTTGTTGCCGACGGACGTATCCACCCTGCACGTATCGAGGAGGTCGTTGCAAAGGTAAAGAAACAGATTGAGGAGGAGATTATCGAGACAGGTAAGCGCACCACAATCGACCTTGGAATACATGGTATGCACCCTGAGCTCATCCGCATCATCGGTAAGATGAAATACCGTTCATCATACGGACAGAACCTCTTGCAGCACGCACGCGAGACTGCGAATCTCTGTGCAGTGATGGCTGCCGAGCTTGGACTTAATCCCAAGAAGGCAAAACGTGCCGGATTGTTGCACGATATCGGCAAGGTGCCCGATGAGGAGACCGAGTTGCCACATGCAGAGTATGGTATGAAGATTGCCGAGAAGTACAAGGAGAAGCCCGACATCTGCAATGCCATCGGCGCTCACCACGACGAGGTAGAGATGACAAGCCTCATTGCGCCAATCGTTCAGGTGTGTGATGCCATTTCAGGCGCACGTCCGGGCGCACGTCGCGAGATTGTCGAGGCATACATCAAGCGTCTGCACGACCTTGAGCAGCTTGCAATGTCATATCCTGGCGTAACCAAGACTTACGCTATCCAGGCAGGCCGCGAACTCCGCGTTATTGTAGGTGCCGACAAGATTGACGACAAGCAGACAGAACTACTGTCGGGCGAGATCGCAAAGAAGATTCAAGACGAGATGACCTACCCCGGACAGGTAAAGATAACCGTCATCCGCGAAACACGCGCAGTCAACTACGCAAGATAAGAAAACAGATACTATTCAGGGCGGTGCTTACGGCACCGTCCTTTTCATTGCTCCACAAGATGACATCAAAGCACAACATTCCTGCAGCACTTGCCACATACATTGAAAATGAAATAATCCCCTTGTACGACGCCTTCGACAAAGCGCATCGCAGGGATCATGCCACAATGGTCATCGGACAGAGCCTGCAGCTTGCGCAGCACTATGACGTTGACATTGCAATGGTATATGCAATCGCAGCCTATCACGATTTAGGGTTGTGCGAAGGACGGGAAAATCACCACACAGCATCGGCAAGGATTGTACGCAACGACAGGATTCTGAAGGAGTTCTTCACACAGGAACAGATAGATATCATGGCAGATGCCGTAGAGGATCACAGAGCATCGAACAGCCACGAACCACGCACCATTTACGGAAAGATTGTTGCCGAAGCCGACCGCATAATCGACAGCACTACCATAATAAGACGCACAGTGCAATACGGATTATCGCACTGCCCCACACTTGCCAAAGAGGATCAGATTGAACGTGCCGTAGCGCATATAAAGGAGAAATACGGTCACGGAGGTTACCTTAAATTGTGGATACCGGAATCACCGAATGCCGCACGCCTGGATGAGTTCCGCAGCCTCATTGATGACACTACTGAACTTAGACACAGGTTGGAGCAAATATACGAAGAGGAAACAGCCTGCGACACCCCTCAAGTGATTCTTGGTTAACCCCCTCCGCCTGCGGCACCTCCCCTGTACCCCTCAGCCACTACGTGACAGCCAATACCAGAATTGCTCCACTATACCCCTCAGTCACTCCGTGACAGCTCCCCTAAAACAGGGGAGCAATCCAAATGCCGCAGGCGGAGGGGTATTGACAGGGGAGGTGCCGCAGGCGGAGGGGTACAATGCCCCTTTAGCCCCTTTAAAACAGCGCAATACAAAACCTTAAACATCACGCCAGAGAGGGAACGTTCCCTCTCAGGCGTGATGTTTAAGGTTGTTTGTGGAGCTAGAGGGAGTCGAACCCTCGTCCAAACAGGGAAACCATATGCTTTCTACACGCTTAGTCATCGGTAAGGTTTTCGAGCGTAGGCAAGACCGCGACCGCCAACCTGCGCCTTATCCTCTAAAATGTCACCATTGCATCGAGGCCTGCAACGGTTAGTCCCGATTTGCCTGCACCACCTGGTCGGATTACTTCGGAACAACAGTGTCCGGGTGATGTCTTGTCCCAGCACCTGGTGCCGGGATTAAGCCGATCTACTGTACTTCGATCACGCAGCAAGAGCGTAATTGTTATTGCCAGATAAATTTTTGCGGGCTCAGATTATAGTGCGAACCAACGAGGCACTGCGTGCTTACATACCTTTTCTACCCGCTGTCAAATCCATATAGCCCCGGTATTGTTTCTAAAGCGTCCGCGAAGATACTCTCTTTTTTTTGTTTAGGCAACAGCTTTTGCAATTTTTGATTTATAAAAAAACTTATCGATATAAATTTAAACGGCTTCTCATAGACCGACAATATAAAAAAAGAGTATTTTTGCAACATAAAACTGCACCTATGACACACGTAGAGATATGGCTCATGGCACTTGCGTTGGCAATGGACTGCTTTGCAGTCTCCGTTGCAAGCGGCATCATCTTCAAAAGGGTGACTCCGGGCCCCATGATAGCCATGATTCTGCTGTTCGGCCTGTTCCAGGCACTCAACCCCATGATCGGGTGGTTCGGCGCGAACCATTTCCGTTCCCTTATACAGAGCATTGACCACTGGATTGCATTCGGCATCCTCGCCTTTCTTGGAGCACGGATGATTGCCGAATCATTCAAGCAAGAGGAAGAGAAGAGTTTCGACCCACGCAGCTACAAGGTGATATTCACATTGGCAATAGCAACCAGCATCGACGCCCTTGCTGTGGGCATCTCATTCTCCTGCATGGGATATACATCCCTTGGACCATTGACATATCCCCTTGTGGCGATAGGCATAGCCTCGTCATTGCTTACATTTGCAGGCTTATCGTTGGGACTGAAGTTCGGAAAAGGATTCTCGCAAAAGTTACGAGCCGAGTTATGGGGCGGAATAATCCTCATATTCATAGGTATAAAGGTCCTTATCGAACACGCGACATCCCACGGCCTGTGATTCACTTCACCTGAATTGGTGTCAAAACCTTTTTGGGAGGCCGGCACAGCCACCCAAAATATTCCCAAAACACCAATCTCTATCCAAAACAATCAAGAATGTTCTTTTTTCATTGCCAGTTGCGTAATTTTTGACTACTTTTGCACACACTAAGAACAATAAGATGAACAACATTTACCTTAAAAAGATACCTCAGCAAGGGTTTGCAACAATAGAGTCATCCTTGCAGCAGTTCGTGCAGCACGTCTATCAGATGCAGCACACTTCGATATTCTTCTGCGAGAGCGGCGAAGCCCTCTTCACCATTGACGGACAGAAATACCGTTTTACTCCCGGCGAGATTATCATTTGCCCTATGGGTTCGAGCATCCTGCTCCTTGACATAACAAGCGACTTCTCCACACGCCTGCTTGGTCTCTCAAAGCACATATGGCTTGCAGCCCGCAGTTCTATGAGCCCGGAGACTATGCAAGAGATTGAATGTCGCACACATCAGGGCGGCAACACACCTCTTGAAAAGGAATTCGTAACAAACATCTTCCGTCAGGTCGACATCCTTGATGCCGAAGCCGAAAAGGAAGAGAAAACCGAGTTCTGCCGTCAAAACATAATCCTCGCAGTCAATGCCCTATTGCTCTACATACAGCACATAAGCAAAGAAAAGGCTCTGCCCAACAAAGAGCATATGAGCGAGAGCAAGGACAAGATATTCTACGAGTTCCGCATGCTCCTGACAAAGAAGTTCCGAGAAGAGCGTTCTGTACAGTTCTATGCCGACACGCTTAAGATATCCACACGTAACCTCAACACCGTATGCCAGCGCATCAGCGGCCAGAACGCAAAGGAGATTATTGACCACTACACCATAATCGAGCTCCAGGTTGCGCTCATGTACACACACAAAAGTTTCCAGGAACTTGTCGGAGAGTTCCATTTCCCCGACCAGAGCTACCTCAACCGCTACTTCAAGCGCCACACAGGATTTTCACTTTCAGAATTCCGCAGCAAGGGTGTTATGGTAGACTAAAAAAGTGAAAATATGTCATTTCAGCAACCATAAAGCTTTATCCTGTTAATATCTTTGCAGCAAAAAGCTGAAATGGATAGAATTAATCTTAACATCAAAAACAATCATTTGCAAATATTCAGCAATATTGTTAGTGATGACGTGTTTGGTATGCCTGTAATCAATAAATACAAAGGCGAAATACCCACTAAACTTCAGGCCTTTAATAAAGCCGTCACACAAAAGGAGTATAGCAATACAGTCCACTTCTATTTGAACGACAAAGAGTTTGCACGTATACTTACGTATCCTGAGAAATACCTTGAGATACTAAAAAGGTTTAAATCCGTCATCGCACCTGATTTTTCTCAATACATAGATATGCCCCTTCCTATGAGGTTTTATCATTGCTTCCTAAATAAGGCTCTAGCAGCTTATTGGGCAAATAATGGTGTGAATGTTATTCCAAATGTAACCTGGAGTACACCCGATAGCTATGATTACAGTTTTGCCGGTATTGCAAAGAATGGCATAATTGCAATTAACTGTACGGGGGTAAAAAGGTCGGGCTATTCCAAATATCTATGGATGGAGAGGTACAAAGAGGCTGTCAGGCGTTTAGACCCCAAGCATATAATCCGTTATGGAGAAAAAATGCCCGGTGAGTATGAGGAGATAAGTACATATTTTGAAAACGAGAACTATAAAATGTTAAACAATGGGAGGAAACGGTAGTTTTTTTAGCGGAATAACTAATTTTGAAGATGGCAGGAGATATAAAACAATATTGAGCATTGGCGATAATATAAAGATACTTGAGACAAAGAATCCACGGTTAAGTTTAAAACTTCCCGAGGAGAGTCATACTCCTAATAGAATTTATGCAACATTCTATCGAAATGGAAAAGGGTTAAAAGAACTTGCAGAATATGGTCCTGATGGTAAAAGACTAAATTCGATACATCTTATTGACCATCACGGACTGGGATCTCATTGGCATCCTTGGGAAAGTGGTGGGCAAGTACCAACTGAGGCTTATCCAATAAATGATAGAATGAAGAAGTTAATAAACAAAATCAAAAATTTCAAGAAATGAACAGACATTATATAATCAATGATGCAAATGGCAACCCAATAAATGGTAAATACCCCCCTGATAGGGAAAAGTACGGTGATGAGTTCGGTGGTTACAAGAGTGAGGCTGAAAAGATTCTGTTTCACGATTTTGCAGTATTGTCGTCAGATTTCTACATTTTTTATAATGATACGTTTTATAGCGTTAACAAAGAGGCGGATTCTATAAAGGTTTCTTGGAATGCGCTTTTGCCTGATTTCAAAGTGGTGTATAAGGAAGAAGAGTATTCCGATGCAATGGAATTTGTAGAGAAATTTAGGATAGATGATAAAACTCTTTTAGATATGCTTGACGATGTAGAGTCTATGAAAATTACTAAAAAGGTTCTTAAACCTTACATTGGATATGACGATAATGGTTATCCCTTCAATAGTAAATATCCTCCAAATAAAGAGAAATATGGGAATTTATATGAAGGCTACAGGAGTAAGGCCGAAGGGGTTCTGTTCTATGATTTTGGAGTTCAGAACTATGATGTGAGTTTTAAGTATAAGGGCAAGGATTATTATTTGTTGACAGAACCTGATCATGTAGCTGTGTGCGATGACCATTTCACTGAGGAGTATGAGGTTTATGCCGATGCTATGGATTTGATTGAAAATTTTAAAATTGACGGCAGACCCTTGATTGACCTGATGGACGAAATCGAGGAGATAGACCCTGAATAATCAAAAATTTCAAGAAATGAACAGACATTATATACATTGTTCATAAAGATAGAAAAAACGAGCCTACCGGCTCGTTTTTTCTATCTTTATAGCCTCCCCACACAGAGCAAGACTAAATCTCACACATCAGGTTGGGAACTACCAACGCAAGGCAAACAACTACATATATCACACTAATGACAATAACACGCAGATATCACCTTTTTACCACTCTGACATAAAAGTTCTATAAAAAGTGGGAGAGCAAGGCTTGCGAAGTTTTTGAGAATGGGAGTTTAGTTTCCCTAAATGACCATTTACCAAAACAAGCGTAACGCAGATATCACCTTTTTACCACTCTGACATAAAAGTTCTATAAAAAGTGGGAGAGCAAGGCTTGCGAAGTTTTTGAAAATGGGAGTTTAGTTTCCCTAAATGACCATTTACCAAAACAAGCGTAACGCAGATATCACCTTTTTAGTGAACTTTTATTTATGCTTCGCCCTTAAAAGGCGCCCCCGGTGCATACCCTCCACGCTCCGGCAAACGGATTTCACCGAATTGCGCCTCATATTTCATGAGGTTGTCCTGGAGAGCAAGGGCAAGACGTTTTGCATGCTCGGGAGTCATCACAATGCGCGACTTCACTTTTGCCTTGGCTACGCCGGGCATCATGCGCACGAAATCAATTACAAACTCCGATGTAGAGTGCGCAATGACAGCAAGGTTGGCATACGTACCTTCTGCCACTTCCTCATTAAGCTCTATCTGAAGCTGGTTCTCTTTCATTTCCATAGTATCAATTATCAAGGAAGGTTCTATAAATCAGTAATATTCTTTGCAGAGTGGTCCTTAAAAGGAACTCCGGCTGGTGTAAAGTCCACAAGGTTTATATCGAATACAAGTGTAGAGTAAGCAGGGATTCCCGAAAAATCAGTTGTTCCATAACCGAGGGTATAAGGGATATACACTCTCCATATGTCGCCGTTTGTCCTTGTTGTTCCTGCCACCATATGCTGGAGAGCGGTAGAGAAGCCCTCAACAGTTGCGTTCAGCTGGAACTTCACAGGAACATCAAAATCAGGGTTCAGTTCGCCGTCATAAGAAGAGTCGAATATCAACCCTTCGGAGTGGTTACTCGTAGGAATCAGGCGTCCGCAGTAGTTGACAAGCACAGAATCGGTATATAACGGATGCGATGTACCGTCACCTGCCTGCATCACGTGACAATATACATAGTAGTCGTTGCTCCATTCTTTGTTCTCATCGAGCCCTGTAGCAAGGAACACTTTCCAGTTGCCGTCGGCATTTGCACGTGCGACATTGGCAATAGAGTCGATATACTCCACATTGCGGACCTTCCAGTTATCGAATTCCTGTGCCTCCTCGGTCTCGCTGCACGATGCAAGAGTGCATATCAGCAGAGAGAGAGCGAATATAAACTTCAAGTTTTTCATTTTATCAAGAGAGTTTCTTCAACAAAGATGTGATGCTCACGCTATCCTGGATAAGGTTGCGCAGGTCGCTGATTGCAACACGGCGCTGCTCCATTGTGTCACGCTCGCGCAAGGTTACCATACCGTCCTCCAGTGTCTGGTGGTCGATGGTTACACAGTACGGAGTACCGATGGCATCCATACGGCGATAACGCTTACCGATAGAATCCTTCTCCTCGTAGTAACAGTTGAAGTTGAACTTGAGTTCGTTCATAATCTCACGTGCCTTCTCAGGCAGGCCGTCCTTCTTCACAAGCGGGAGCACCGCAAGTTTAACAGGGGCGAGCGCTGCAGGCAGGCGCAGGACGACGCGTGTCTCGCCGTTCTCAAGTTTCTCCTCGCAGTACGATGCGCACATGATGCTCAGGAACATGCGGTCCACGCCGATTGAAGTCTCGATTACATACGGAGTGTAGCTCTCGTTTGTCTCAGGGTCGAAGTACTTGATGTTCTTGCCCGAGAACTTCTCGTGCTGTCCAAGGTCGAAGTTTGTACGCGAGTGGATACCCTCGACCTCCTTGAAGCCGAAAGGCATGCGGAACTCGATATCAGTAGCCGCGTTTGCATAGTGTGCAAGTTTCTCATGGTCGTGGAAGCGGTAAGCCTCATCGCCGAAGCCAAGAGCCTTGTGCCATGCAAGACGTGTCTCTTTCCACTTGTTGAACCACTCGAGCTCGCTGCCCGGGCGCACGAAGAACTGCATCTCCATCTGCTCGAACTCGCGCATGCGGAAGATGAACTGACGTGCCACAATCTCGTTACGGAAAGCCTTACCAATCTGCGCAATACCGAAAGGAACGCGCATGCGGCCTGTCTTCTGCACGTTGAGGTAGTTCACGAAGATACCCTGAGCAGTCTCTGGGCGAAGGTAAACCTTCATGGCACCGTCGGCAGTAGAACCCATTTCGGTAGAGAACATCAGGTTGAACTGACGCACCTCGGTCCAGTTGCGTGTGCCTGAGATAGGGCAAACAATCTCCTCGTCGATGATTATCTGACGCAGCTCCTCAAGGTCCATAGCATTGAGAGCCTTTGCAAAACGCTCCTGCAGAGCATCGTGCTTAGCCTTCTCGGCAAGCACCTTAGGGTTAGTCTCCATGAAGAGGTCGCGGTTGAAAGAGTCGCCGAAACGCTTAGCTGCCTTTGCAGCCTCCTTCTCCATCTTCTCCTCATACTTTGCAATCTGCTCCTCGATGAGCACATCGGCACGATAACGCTTCTTTGAATCGCGGTTGTCGATGAGAGGGTCATTGAACGCATCCACGTGACCCGAAGCCTTCCATATTGTAGGGTGCATGAAGATAGCCGAATCGATACCAACGATATTGTCGTTCAGCAGCACCATGCTCTGCCACCAGTAAGTCTTTATATTGTTCTTGAGCTCCACGCCCATCTGACCATAGTCATATACAGCGCCAAGGCCGTCATAAATATCACTTGACGGAAAAACGAAACCATACTCCTTGCAATGCGCAACTACTTTCTTGAAAACATCTTCTTGAGCCATAATTATATCTTTTTTATTTTGTTTTTCAATACCGTACAAGACCAAAGGCAAGAATCCCAAAAACCGCAGACAGGAGATCCTTCTTTCGCTACGCTTCATCAGGATGACACTGACAGCGAAACAGCCACTCCATATTTGCAATAACTCCGGCCACAGCCCTACACTTTCAAATATTTTGCGAAGATAAGGATTTTTTGCCTAAAAACACCGCCTGCAAGGCACTATAATTATTAATAACATTAAAAATTAATGATATAAAACCATTTATACCCCCACAAGCTACAGAAGACAATGTTAGAAAAATCGTCCAAAAATAGTTCTGTTTGCTGATTTTTGGGTAATTTTGTGCCGAAATGGAATGGTAATATTCAGATGGGATACGATGATTTTATATTGACCGTCAATTCGTCCAGCATCATCATATTATTAGGGATGGCCGCTGTACTGCTTGCCGCTACCCGTTTTCGTGGAGAGAGCGGATATGCGGCTGCCATTATTGTGCTACCCAATGTCCCCGTCTATATATACAATATGAGCCGAATGTTGGGATGGCACAACTTGACTCTTTTCATGCTTCCCATCAGTTACTCGGTCAATACGCTGCTGATGCCATTGCTATGGCTCTTTGCCAAGAAGAATTTTGACCTGAACTTCCGCCTCAAACCTATTCATCTGTTGCATCTCCTGCCAGGTCTTCTTTGCCTCGGACTTAGCCTTGCTATTCCTACTCAGGAGCGTATCGCATCCATTCAGCACGAGATGACAGGCGATGACACTTGGATAGGCGACATCAATACCTCTATCATTTTCGTACAGATGGTGGCTTACTTCACAGTCATCTTCCGTTTCCTTCATCGGAAGAAACGGGCCATCAGGGATACCGCTTCCGATGCAGAATGGGTGCAGAAAGAGTGGATTCCGGTCTTTGAGTATCTCTTTGCCGCATTGTTTGTCATTGTGATGGTATGTTACTTCATTTGGCCTCGTACCGATGCCTGGCTCATTCAAATCCTGAATGTCGTTGCGATGTTTTATCTGGTCTATAACTCCATTGCCCACCCGGTGGTGCCAATCAAGCAAGTTCCCGAGAATATTCCGGAGCCTACTGAACCCTATGAACCGGAAACCTATGCCACTCCTGCTATGGACGATAGGCAGATGAACGAAGTCTGTGAACGAGCTTCCCGATATCTGGAGGAGTCGAAAGCCTACTTGCGTCCCGATATTTCGTTGGCAATCTTCGCCAAGGAGATAAATATTCCGCAACGCACCCTCTCGCGTTCCATCAACGGGTGTCTGGGCTGTAACTTCTTTGAATTTATCAATCGGATGCGTGTCGAAGAGGCGAAGCGTCTGTTATTACAACTTGAC
>JAFQEZ010000031.1 GCA_017398805.1 Bacteroidaceae bacterium
ACAACGTTTACAACATCAAAATAATCAAGTGTACCGCTGGGAAGCAGAAGGGAATAGCCGTCTTTTTGCATAGTCTTTGAAATTTATTGACAGCAAAAATAAACATTTATTTCTTACCCCTCAACTTTTTACGTTGGGCCACTATTGCTGCAAGCATTGTCGATTAACCGTTGCACGGTTAATTCCCGTAGGCGCTACTGCAATAGGACTCATATGAGTTCTATTTTTTTATTCAATTGACAATGCTTGCTTTTCGCATCCCGCCCGGCACCACTATCGCGGTGCTTCGTGCGACTATTGCTGCAAGCATTGTCGATTAACCGTTGTACGGTTAATTCCCGTAGGCGCTACTGCAGTAGGACTCGTATGAGTTCTATTTTTATATTCAAATGACAACGCTTGCTCTTCGTATCCGGCATGAGTAATACAAAACAAATAACGGTTCTCGACAGAGAACCGTTATTTACATTTATTCCATAAATTTACTTGTTACAATCTCTATGGGGATGTCGTATGCTGTGCCGCCGCGCAGTCTTATGCTGCTTATGCTTATGTCGTGGACTATCTTGACGACGTTGTCGTTAGAGTCTTTTGTGGTGGTCACGGGGATTAGGACAACTTTGTTCCAGTCTGCACCGGCTTTACCTTCCTCATGCTCTTTGTGGCAGTATTTGAGCATGCTTGCAATGTTGCCGAATACGTATTCGTTTGTACTGCTGTCGAATGTTGCAAGATATGATGTTGTGTTGTCGACCAGCTTGTTCTTCAGGAAGAATTTGTGCATGTCGGCTTTCCTTACCATCAACAGATTTGTATGTGGGGTGGTTGCATATCCGCCGTCTTCGTTGTATCGTGTGAAGGCAATCTTTGCAGAATTGATTGTATCGCTACTCTCGATTATATCGCTGATTGGCAACTCCACTTCGGTAAAGAGACCTGCCGGGGTTTTTATGTATGTGAACTCTTTCTGGTCGACAAGCGGTTTGAGGTCGTTGTTGTCGAACTTGTTTGTCTGCAACACCTCTTTTCCTGAGTAGAATGGGGCTGAAAGTGACTGTATTGAGTCCAACTCGCCGCTGCTGCTCTTGATGTAGCGCTGGAAACCGACATCGATTCGTGTACGGTAAATCCTAAGTACGGTTCCGTCGCCATGGGTGCACTTTACATATATTCCCTTGAATATCTCGTTTATGAAAACTTCAGAGTTTGCAAAGTATTTCTTCCCGACATGGTTGCCTTCGGCATCTTTTTCATAGAATTTGCTTATGAACCTGTTGCCGATGCTGTTGGGGAGGTTGATCTCAATGTGACGTGTATAGTTCTCGCCGTTCAAAATCGAGTCGTGATACTGGTAGTCGATGACATTGAAAGCCTTCTTCGCCAGGGGCTCTTTCAGGTTGTCGTAAAACTCCTCGGGTTCAAGGTTGGTGTAGTAGGGGATTCCTTCTTTCAATGTGTTGTCAAGCTCATATATCTCGCATTGCATGGTGTTGAGCGAGTCTCCATAGTACTTGTCGAAATAAAGGCGGAGCTTTGTGTATGTCGCGCTGTCGCCAATGACACCTTCCTCGGGGAACTCGAAATCTTCGGTACATCCGAACTGGGTCACAAAACTTGAGTTCAGTATTGTGCCTGATTCGCTGTCGGTATATTGGCCTAAGTATACGTCGCTGGTGTTAGCAAGGATAGAGTCGTTTGCCAATATGGTATTGCTCTTGGCATAGAAGGTATCTGTCCTTGCTGTAATTATATCCGTACCTGGAACGATGCTGCCGCCCATGGACTCGGTATTGTCATCGCACTGTGTGAATGTCAGTATAGTGGCGATGGCAAGTAAAAAACATGAAAATGTCTTTCTCATACGTTCTTTGTACTTGTTTGTTCTGTTATTCCTGTGAGAAAACGGTATCGTAGAAATCGTTGCAAGCGTTGTTGTACTCCTCGTCTGCAGGTTTGGGGAGTACTGGTTTGCCGAGTGACTTGGCATACTCTACAAGTTCCGGAGAGACATTGTCGCCATTGATGATGATTCCGTCACAGTATCTTATTGCCAGTTTTGCAAGTTCGTTGTATGTTACAGGTGTCTCGATACTGCTTATAGCCTCTTCCTGCATCTCTTTGTGGAGCAGTTTCTGCTTGAAGTTCTCGGGGAACTGGCTTTCAAAATTGTCGTCATAGAGCGAGATGACAATCTTTGAGTCGCGGAACGATGGCTCTTCGTTGTATGCCTTCTTTACAAAGAGGGGTAAAAGTGCCGAAATCCAGCCGTGGCAATGTATGACCTCGGGGCACCAACGCAGTTTCTTTACAGTCTCAAGAACACCGCGTGCAAAGAATATTGCACGCTCGTCATTGTCGCTGTACTCGTTGCCGTTCTCATCGGCTGTCATGGCGCGGTTGTGAAAATAGTCATCGTTGTCGATGAAATATACCTGCATGCGCGCTGCCTGCAACGATGCAACTTTGATTATCAACGGGTGGTCGGTGTCATCAATAATGAGGTTCATTCCCGAAAGGCGTATAACCTCGTGCAGCTGGTTGCGTCTTTCGTTGATGATACCCCACTTTGGAGTGAATATCCTTATCTCTTTGCCTTGGTCCTGGGTTGCCTGTGGAAGGTAACGTCCAATGTTTGAGATTGTTGACTCCGGTACAAACGGTGTAATTTCTTGAGTAATAAATAAAATTCTGTTAGCTTTCATCTTTCCTTAAAACTGCGGATAAATTCCGCGCATCGCAAAATTACAAAAAAAAAGGCTAAGGGGCAAATTATGGGTCCATTTTAAGTGTTTTTATGACAAATTGATAAAGGAACGCAACTTTTGGATTTTATCCCGGAATTTTTTTGCGTGATGCTAAAATAACGTGAGTTCGATATAAGTTCAACCGAATCGCGAATCTGTCATCCCGACAGAGCGCAGCGACGAGGGATCTCAAAAAAATCGCGAAATAAGAGATTCTTCACATTCGTTCAGACGTGTTGTTGAGGGCTTGCCCGAAAAATGACAAATATGCAATAATTCAGTATAATATGTTATATCGAACTCACGTTAAAATATAGTTTCCGGGCATCTGCTCGAAATAATTTTATTTTATTTATTTCTTTTTGTGCATATTTGTTTGTTACTTTGCACTCCGAAATCAAAGGATGCCCTTTGTGGGCGAAATTCATTGTCGAGATGAAGGTTGTAAATACAATTAAAGAACTTAAAGAGTTGTTGGCAGTATGCCGCAGTGAGGGTAAGAGTATAGGTCTTGTGCCCACAATGGGTGCGTTGCATGCCGGTCATGCATCGCTTGTAGAGCGTGCCGTGAAAGATAATGACGTAGTCGTGGTGAGTGTGTTCGTGAATCCTACGCAGTTCAATGACAAGAATGACCTCAAGAACTATCCGCGTACCCTTGAGGCCGATTGTGCATTGCTCGAAAAGGTTGGTGCTTCGGTTGCATTTGCTCCATCGGTTGAGGAGATGTACCCCACAGAGGATACCCGCCAATTCTCTTTTGCTCCGCTTGATACAGTAATGGAGGGTGCTTGCCGCCCCGGTCACTTCAATGGTGTGGCACAGATTGTGAGCAAACTTTTTTATGCCGTAGAACCTGACAGGGCCTATTTTGGCGAGAAGGATTTCCAGCAGTTGGCGATTATCCGCGAGATGGTGCGTCAGCTTGGTCTTGGACTTGAGATTATTGGCTGTCCCATTATCCGTGAAGCCGATGGTCTTGCAATGAGCAGCCGTAACACTTTGCTCTCTGAGGATGAGCGTGAGCGTGCGCTTACGATATCAAGTACTCTTTTCGCAAGTGCCGATTTCGCGAAGGTGAACTCCCTTGAGGCTACAAAGGCATTTGTCGAGGATATGATAAACGATACTCCGGGGCTTGACCTTGAATATTATCAGATAGTCGATGGCAACACATTGCAGGATATTGAAGAATGGAGTGACAGCGACTATGTAGTAGGTTGTATTGCCCTTTTCTGCGGAAATGTACGTTTGATTGACAATATTAAATATAAAGGAGGGAAGTAAGGATGTTGTTGCAGATGTTGAAATCAAAGATACATTGTGCTACTGTAACCGAGGCCAATCTTCATTACATGGGCAGTATCACAATAGATGAGGCACTGATGGAGGCGGCAGGTATGTTTGAAGGTGAGCAGGTGCATGTGGTGAACAACAGTAATGGTGAACGCATTGTTACATATATTATAAAGGGTGATCGTGATTCAGGCGTCATCTGTCTTAACGGTGCTGCTGCGCACAAGTTCTCTCCGGGCGATGTGGCAATAATCATGGCCTATGCTTCAATGACCCCTGAGGAGGCTATGGTGTTCAAGCCCAAGGTTATAATACCGGACAGACATAATAGAATATGACAGACAAAACAATAGGAGACTTTAGAAAGTCTCCTATTGTTTTGTCTGTCATATTGTTACTCAAGAATCACAAGTGCAGCACCGTCGGCAACAGTGTCGCCCTTTGCAACCTGAATGGCAACAACCTTGCCGTCGCGGTCGGCATTTATGTTGTTCTCCATCTTCATCGCCTCGAGCACGACAACTGTCTGACCTTTCTTTACAACGTCACCTACAGCAACCTTCACGTCAATGATTACGCCGGGAAGCGGTGTCTTGATTGCGTTGCCGCTTACAGGTGCAGCGGCAGGTTTTGCCGCCGGTGTTGCAGGTGCGGCTGGTTTTGCCGCTACGGGCTGTACTTTAACAACGGGTTTCTCCTCGACCGGTTTTTCCCATTCTACGGTGTAATCTGTGCCGTTGACTGTTACCTTGGCTGTAGTGTCGTTCACTTCGTTGATGGCAACCTCGTACTTGTTGCCGTCGATTGTATATTTGTACTCTTTCATGGTGTTCTTATTTGTTAAGGTTGTTCCAATGTTTGTTCACGTAGGTTATTGTGAGCACTCCGCTCTCATTGTCGTGCACGTTGTCGCCCATGTAGGCTGCCAGAGCCATTGAAATGGCTGCAACGGTTGCACCGTCAATCTTTTTGTTGTCTTCCATAATTATATAGTTTATAGTGGAATGTTACCGTGTTTCTTTCTTGGGAGATCCTGGCGCTTGCTCTCAAGTTGTGCGAGGGCGCGGATTATGCGGAAGCGTGTGTTGCGTGGCTCGATGACATCGTCGATGTAGCCATACTTTGCTGCCTGATACGGGTTGGCAAACAGGCGGTTGTACTCAGCTTCCTTTTCGGCAATGAATGCTTTGGGGTCTTCGGCCTCTTTTGCCTCCTTTGCGTAGAGTACTTCGGCAGCACCGGCAGCACCCATGACTGCAATCTCAGCGCTGGGCCATGCATAGTTGAGGTCGGCACGCAATTGCTTGCAGGCCATAACAATGTGTGAACCGCCGTAAGACTTGCGGAGTGTTACGGTTACCTTAGGCACTGTCGCCTCGCCGAATGCATATAGCAATTTTGCTCCATGCAGGATAACCGCGTTGTACTCCTGTGCCGTGCCCGGGAGGAATCCCGGAACATCAACCAATGTCACAAGAGGAATGTTGAATGCGTCGCAGAAACGTACAAAGCGTGCACCCTTGCGCGATGAGTTGCAATCGAGCACGCCTGCATATTTGCATGGCTGGTTGGCTACGATACCTACCGATTTGCCGTTCATACGTGCAAAGCCAACGATAATGTTCTGTGCATAGTCGCGGTGAACTTCAAGGAACTCACCGTTGTCCACAACTTCGGCAATCACACGGTACATGTCATATGCCTGGTTGGGGTTGTCGGGAATAATTGTATTCAGAATGTCGCTTGTGCGGTTGATTGGGTCGGTACATGGGATGTCGGGGACGCTCTCCATGTTGTTCTGCGGAATGTAGCTCATGAGTTTGCGGATAAGGGCAAGACCCTCCTCCTCGGTCTGTGCGGTGAAGTGTGTCACACCCGACTTGCTTGCGTGTACGCTTGCACCACCCAGTTCCTCCTGAGTCACAACCTCGCCAAGTACGGTCTTTACAACCTTAGGACCGGTGAGGAACATGTATGCTGTACCCTCCATCATTATCGTGAAATCTGTGAGTGCCGGTGAATAAACGGCACCGCCGGCGCATGGGCCGAAAATTCCCGAAATCTGTGGAATCACTCCCGATGCCATGATGTTGCGCTGGAAAATCTCGGCATATCCTGCAAGGGCATTGATGCCCTCCTGGATACGTGCGCCGCCGCTGTCGTTGATGCCGATGACCGGGGCACCCACCTTCATTGCCATGTCCATGACCTTGCATATCTTCTGTGCCATGGTCTCGCTAAGTGAACCGCCTGTAACGGTGAAGTCCTGTGCGAAGACGTAGACAAGACGCCCCTCGATTGTTCCGCAACCCACAACGACACCGTCGCCAAGGAACTGCTTCTTCTCCTGACCGAAGTTTGTGCAACGGTGTGTCACAAACATATCCATCTCCTCGAAGCTACCCTTGTCGAGCAACATATCTATACGTTCGCGTGCTGTGTATTTGCCACGCTCGTGCTGTTTTTCAATAGCTTTTTCTCCGCCGCCCAGACGCGCTTTCTCACGCAGGGCAACCAGCTCTTTGATCTTTTCAAATTGCTTGCTCATAATATATGTTTTTTGTGTAATTTTTCTTTTTTTGTTTAATGTTTAATGTTTAATGTTCCGGTTGTCATCTCGAGTGAGCGGAGCGACGAGAGATCTCTCCTTCTTGCAGTCGTCGAGATGACAAGGTGAGTTTTCAAACGGAAAGCCGAAAGTTCCTACAAATATCGTTAAACATTGAACCTTAAACCTTAAACCTTAAACCTTAAACCTTAAACCTTAAACCTTAAACATTCTCGTTACTCCTCGCACAGTTCTGTGAGTACTCCTCGTGTAGCCTTTGGGTGCAGGAATGCTATCTGCAATCCCTCTGCACCGGCGCGTGGTGCCTTGTCTATTATGCGTATCTCTTTCTCTTCGCACTCTGCAAGTGCGTTGGCAACACCGTCCTCAACCTTGTAGGCGATGTGGTGTATGCCTTCGCCACGGTTTTCGATGAACTTTGCTATTGTGCTTTCGGGTGACGTTGCCTCAAGCAACTCTATCTTTGTCTCTCCCACTTTAAGGAACGCTGTGCGCACCTTCTGGTCTTCTACTGTTTCAATGTTGTAGCACTCGAAACCCAATACCTGTTCGTAGTAGGGCAGTGCCTCTTCAATGCTCTTCACAGCAATTCCCAAGTGTTCAATTCTTGAAATTTTCATAGCTGATAAATTTTGAAGCTGTTTAATTTTATAATGTTTGTCGCTGACAGCATATGTAATATGCACGTCTGACTGCAAAGATAACCAATAAAACAAATTTACCTCGTTTTTTATGCTTTTTTTACTTATTGCGCCATCTTGTGTCGCTTATCCGGTAAAACAGGTAACGTTATTTGCTGCTTTTTGTACTTTTTGTGCGCTATTTAATGTAATTGCAAAACAAATTCACCTTTTATGCCTTATATCTCTCCTGTTTTTTGTATCTTTACGGCATGAAAAACAGACAGGTCATCGGCCTGTAAAAAACAGTTTATTTATGAAAAAAACATTGGTAGATCTTTTTGAGGAATCGGTAAGGAAATATCCCGAAAATACATTCCTCCTGGAGAAAACTGACAAGAAAGAGGGTTTCAAACCTACAACCTATTCTCAGGTAAAGGAACAGGTATACCGCCTGGGTGCCGGTTATCAGGCTCTTGGTGTAAAGAAGGGCGACAATATGGCTCTTTTGAGCGAGGGTTGCAACATGTGGGTAATCGGTGAGCTTGCAATGTTCTATGCAGGTGCCGTAAACGTGCCACTTTCGATAAAGTTGGAGGAGAGCAACGACCTCTATTTCCGTCTTGATCATGGCGACGTGAAGTTCATTCTGGTGTCAAACTATCAGCTGAAGAAAGTACGTGCCATCAAGGATAAACTTACTAAGGTAGAGAAGGTTATCGTGTTCGGTAATGCCGGCGAGTTGTTGGATAACGAAATCCATGTTGACGAGGTGATGAAGATGGGCGACGAGTTCCTTGCAAAGCACACTATGGAGGAGTTCCTTGCAGTGGGTCAGTCAATCGTGAACGATGATATTGCAACAATTACCTATACAAGCGGTACAACAGCAGATCCTAAAGGTGTCATGCTTACTCACCGTAACTACACCGCTAATGTGGAGCAGGCTCTTACATTGGTGCCTATTGACCAGACATGGCGTACACTCATCATACTGCCGCTCGATCACTGCTTTGCACACGTTGTGGGCTTTTATATCATGATGTCTTGCGGTGCAACAGCTGCTACTGTTCAGGTAGGTCGCACAGGTCTTGAGACATTGAAGAATATTCCTCTTAATATCAAGGAGGTGCGTCCGCACTTCATCCTTTCGGTGCCTTCTTTGGCAAAGACCTTCAAGAAGAATATTGAAGGTGCAATCCGTGCAAAAGGAAAGACAACAGAACGTCTCTTCAAGTGGGGTATGGCAGTGCGTCAGAAATATTATGGCGAGAGCAGTCTCGACTCAAAAGGTATGCGCATAATGCTCAAGCCTCTCGTTGCTCTTTTTGACAAACTTATCTTCTCAAAGGTACGTGAGAACTTCGGTGGTGAGCTCCGTTTCTTTGTAGGTGGCGGTGCGCTTCTCGACAAGGAGTTGCAGAATTTCTATCTGGGTGTCGGTATGCCGATGTTCCAGGGTTACGGTCTTTCCGAGGCAACTCCTGTTATATCTTCAAACGGTCCCGATCTTTACCGTTTCGGTTCAAGCGGTAAGCTTGTAAAGCCTATAGAAGTAAAGATTTGTGATGCCGATGGCAAAGAACTTCCTGTAGGCGAACTCGGCGAGATTGTAGTAAAGGGCGAGAATGTGATGGCTGGTTACTGGAAGAATCCGACAGCTACAGCAGAGACTGTGCGCGACGGATATCTCTACACCGGTGACCTTGGATATATGTCCGAGGAGAACCTCCTTTATGTAAAGGGTCGTTTCAAGAGTCTTCTTATCTCAAGCGATGGCGAGAAGTACAGCCCCGAGGGTATTGAAGAGGCATTCGTGAGCCTTTGCCCCACAATTGATCAGGTGATACTTTATAACAACCAGTCTCCTTATACAATAGCATTGTTTGTACCCAACAAGGATAATATCAAGCGTGCGCTTGAGGCAAAGGGTCTTGACCTCACAACAGAGGAGGGCCGCAAGGCTGCATGTGACCTTGTAAAGGCCGATGTTGATATGTTCAAGAAGGGTGGTGAGCATGCCGGTATGTTCCCGGAGCGCTGGTTGCCAAGCTGCTTTGCTGTGCTTCCCGAGGCTTTCACCGAGCAGAACGGTATGATGAACAGTACAATGAAGGTTGTGCGAGGCAAGGTAGAGAAGTTCTATAAGGAGCGTATCGATATCCTTTATACTCCCGAGGGCAAGAATCTCTATGAGCAGCATAATCTTGATGCTTTCAAATAAGGAAGGTTTGAGTTTCCCTAAAATAAATCATTTTACAATAGACGCGCCTACAGAAGTGTGGGCGCGTTTTTATTTGGGGGCACCCATTTGTTTTGTCTGTTTTCCAGGCATTAAACCATGTTGCTCTTTTCCTGTCAAATAAAAGAACAATCATAAAAAAGAGATACAATGAAGATGAAGTTTTTGATTTTGGCATTGTTGCTTTCTTTCGGTACGGCAGCAATGGCGCAGAAGGGAAAGGATAAGCCTACTTCCGAACAAAGGGTTGAAAAACGTGTGCAGAAAATGCAGAAGTCTCTTATGCTTGACGATGCGGCTGCGGAGAAATTCGCTCCGATATATAAGGAGTATCTTCTTGAAATGGCGAAATGTCGTCCGAATGTGGAGCGTGGCAAGAACTTGACCGATGATCAGATAAAGAAGAATATCGAGGCCCGTATGGATGCACGCCAGAAGGCTCTTGATGTTGAGAAGAAATATTATGGCAAGCTATCGAAGGTGCTCAATGCAAAGCAGCTTCAGAAAGTGTTCGGCAAGAAGGAAGGTTTCAAGAAGGGTGGTGACAATAAGTCCGCTCCTCGTAAGGGAGGCCAACGTATGGGCAAGCAGATGCCTCCTCAAGGCGGAAAGCCCGGTTGTGCTCCTCGTATGAAAGATTGCAAGAAAGACGATTGCAAAGACGTGAAGGATTGCAAGAAGGATGATTGCAAAAAAGCCAAAGAGTGCAAGAAGTAAACATATCATAACATTATACAAGGAATGCTAGCCACGTGGCGAGCATTCCTTGTATAATTGCGGTGACCTTTATATTATATTTCGGCCCAGATGTTGTCCCAGTCGCTGCGGTGCTCGCTGGCATCAAATTCGTCTGTTTTGTCACCGGGCTTTCCCGTGATGGATACTGTTACCATTACAACATCTATGTCAATCGTTACAAATTCTGTGGTGGGTGATGAATATGTTTTTTTCATAGTTGTTTAGATAGTATTTAGTTTATTAGTAATGTGCCTGCAAGGTTAAAGTCTTGTTTGAAAACGATGTGATTACTCCATATACGGCTTGTTGACATAGAGCTTTCTGCCGTTTACAATGTAGATGCCGGGGGTGGTGATTGTCTCAATGCGACGGCCTGCGAGGTCATAAATCTCCACTTTTGTATTTTCGTTCTCACCTTTAACATTGCCGATGTCGGTTGTTCCCTGATCTTTATCGAAATTCCCGAAACTGAACAGTGTTGTACTTTGACCGGCTGCAGGGGTGATGCTCAAGTACCAACGGTATGCTCCAAGCTCTACAGCTGCACTGGAGGGTTGTTTCAGTGAACCGCCAGACATTGCAAAGGCATCGGATGGTATTGGCTCTTTTGAGTAGTGTCCGACGAATGTATAACAGTTGCCGCTTCCGTTGTTCGCGGTAAATTCAACACTTCTGTTTTCTACAAATTCTATTTTGTCGTTGCTGCCCAGTGAGATTGTGCGTTCAATACTGTCGCCCTCATTCTGTATCGAGCGCACAATGTATGGATGGTTGGCTTCAATAGTTTCACCATCCTCAACAACAGTGGCTGTCAGATAGAACCAGGTGATATTCTTGTCTGCATCGTAGAACTCATTTACCTTGTCTATTCTAGCGAACTGTAATGAACCGCTCATTGACACGCTGTATTTTGTTGTGAACGGAGCGTAGTAGGCTTGCCACTTGTTGTTTTTGAATGTGCGTTTATACTCGGCGTTGGCTGAGTAGTACTTGTGGATGGTGATGGTTGTGGTGTTTGTTGTGTTGTCGTGGCTCTCGTCTATCTTATCACTGATATACAAGGCGGCACCAATGGTGTGTGTGCCGGTGAGTGAACCGACGGTGCCATTATCCTTTGTGTATTTGAGCGATGCGCTCTCGTCGCTGTCATTCATCAATAGCGTTGTGCCATGGAGTTGCTCTTGTTGCACTACCTTTTTCTCAATAATGTATATATAGAATACGGTCTCTTCACATTCTTTCTTGCCATCGGCGGTCTTGAGGCTGCCGGCTGGAATGCTCAACAGGTATTTACCTTCCGTGTTTATCGGGTTATTGTTGTCTGTGTTGTTGGGGAATGTGATTACAAGTGTTTTATTGTTGTTTTCCAAACTGTATGACATGTTGAAGGTATTCCCGTTGGGACCAGTCAAAGTCCAACCCTCGGGGGTGTCGGTGAGTGTCTCGCCATCCGTTCCTTGGATCTCTATTCTTGAAATTTGATAAACCTCATCGTTATCATTTTTATTTGCTGTAACATCGGCATTCAATTTGAATGTGGTCTCTTCTATTACAGTTGTAAGGCCTTCGATTTTCGGCTCCAGTTGATCCCAGTCATCATGCCCCTTGTATGCGCTTACAGAACTTTCGGGTACATAAACCTTGCCAACAGTGAGACCATAAAGTCCGTGATCCTTGCCGCCGCCCCACCATCCTCCGCTTTCGCTACCGTCAACTGAGGGTGGAGTCGTTCCCAAAACAGTCAATTTCTCTATGTTGCATCCGGTAAAAGCATATATTCCGATTTGGCTGACACTCTCTGGTATTGTTACTTCTTTAACGAAAATGCAACCATCAAGTGCACAGTCCGCAATTCTGGTTACGGTTTCTGGGATGTTGATGCTCTTTTTTCCGCCCGGAACCGAAATAAGAGTCTTGGGAATCCAATCGCCATCATGTTGGTATACAACGCCATCGATGTCCATGTATTTTGTGTTTGCACTGTCAACGGTGATGTTTTGCAAGTATGGACAGTCGCTGAATGCGGCTTGTTCTATGGTTGTAATAGAAGACGGCAGTTGACACGATGTTATATATGAATATTGGAATGTACCTGCACCTGCATTGGTCCATCCATTGTATTTATATAATGTGGTAATGTTGTCTGGAACAACAATATCGCCGCAATATGTGTTACTGCCGAGTGAATCGGTTTCACCACTTCTTGCCCTCAAGTTGGTTCCGCTTGTGCTGAACTCGGTGCTTGTATAACCGTTGAGATTCAGGTTCTCATAAGGTATGAGAGACGCTTTCCCGGATACGATGTCATCGGCATTCTGTTCTTGAGCGGGAACCACTTGTGACAAAAGACAAATGACTGCTGTGAGTAGCAGTTTCGATAGTTTTTTCATAATATAAATAGTAGTTCTTGTGGGGAAAAATCCCTTTTTTATAAAAAACAGCCTTGACTTAAAATGAGTTGCAAAGGTATCTCTTTTTATTTTATTGTGCAAGTATTTTTGTTGTCATTTTGTAACAAAATGTAAAAATAAAATTCGGGGGGGTAAAATTGTCAGTAAAAAGCCTATTTTTGGAGCAAAATGTCAGTTTGTGATAATTATCTTGTCGGTTTGGTGACAAAATGGCAATTGTAGCATTTGTGTATAAATAAAAAATATACGAATTGTTCCCTTGTGGAAAATGAGAAAAAAGCCTTTAGTTCCTTTAATTTTTTTGGGTCAGTAGCAAAAAGGTGTGGGTTGACAAAATATTTGCGGTTGTAATGAAAAAGAGATTCCTCGTCGCTACGCTCTGTCGGGATGACAATTGACCTGACAGGATTTTTTATTTGAAAACATAGCGCGAAAAAAATGGCTCAGTAGAAATTTCGTGTGGGCGAAATAATTCTGGTACAATAAAACTGTTATTCCTTGGTTTGTTTTACCCTTAATCTGTTGTCGTTTATTCTTCTTGTTGTCGTTCTGTCACATACTTTTCGTGACCGAAAAGTACGCAAAAGGTCCCGGCACACGGAAATTCCAGTCGACCTCTTTTTTGTTCAAGAGTCGCAAGCGACATCTTTCAGTCAAAGAGGTCTTGCCGCTTGAACTTTCTGTTTGATTTTTGGGTGCTGCGGGACTCCCT
>JAFQEZ010000032.1 GCA_017398805.1 Bacteroidaceae bacterium
AGGTCGACTGGAATTTCCGTGTGCCGGGACCTTTTGCGTACTTTTCGGTCACGAAAAGTATGTGATAGAACGACACAAGGAGAATAATTGACAACAGATTAAGGGTAAAACAATCCAAGGAATAGCAGTTTTATTGTACCAAAATTATTTCGCCTTAATATCCTCTTCTCAATCACTCCGTGACAGCCAATTCCTTCCCTGTACCCCTCAGTCCTTACGGACAGCTCCCCTAAAACAGGGGAGCAATACCCGCAGTTTCCCACTTTCCACTTTCAGTTTTCAACTTTCATCTTTCATCTGTTATCTGTTCTCTGTACTCTGTACTCTGTACTCTGTCATCTGTACTCCGTTCTCTGTACCAGACTCATCACCCTGAGCCAGTTGCCGCCCCATATCTTTTCGATATCGGATTCACTGTAACCGCGGCGAAGCAGCTCCTTCGTGACATTCCTCAGTTGTGATGCATCGGCACATCCAACGACAGTGCCGTCACCGTCAAAATCGGTACCTATACCCACATGGTCAATTCCGGCAATAGCAATTGCATGCTCAAGATGCAGCATGAAATCATCGAGCGTAGCTACACCCTCTTCACGCAAGAAACCGCTGTACATGGTCAACTGCACCACTCCCCCTTTTGCAGCAAGAGCCGCCATCTGTTCATCAGTAAGGTTGCGCGGATGATTGCACAGCGCCTTGCATGATGAATGCGAGCATACGACCGGTTGGGCACTGCACTCAAGCACGTCGTAAAATGTGCTTTCAGCAGCATGAGAAAGGTCTATAAGCATTCCCACACGGTTCATCTCACGCACGACTTCCTTGCCGAATGCGCTCTGACCACCATGCTCTCCATTGCCACGCGCCGAATCGCATATCTCATTGTCGCCATTATGACAAAGCGTCATGTACACGACTCCTTGTTTGCGGTACTTCTCAACAAGCGAGATATCCTTGCCTATCGCATATCCGTTCTCGATTCCGCGCATGATGACCTTCTTGCCTTGTCTCTTGAAAAGAGGCAGTTCCGTAGGTGTACTGCAGAGTGTAACATACTCGCTATTATCCGCAACCTGATCCTCAATACCACAAAGCAGAGCCTCTGCCATTTCGCGTGCTTTCTCATGTGAGACATCGTCACGTGCACCCTGCGGAATATATGCGACCATAGTAGAGACATCCAGACCACCCTCTTCCATCTTGTGTAAATCAACGAGTGCCACATTGCTGCGCTCACCCAACCTGTAACCTTCACCGAACAGCATCGGGGTATCACAATGGGAGTCGACTGTGATTATTCTCCCATGAATCTCCTTTGCCTTACGGTAAAGAACAGCCTCACCCACAAGCCATTCGAAGAGAGGCATCATAGAACGGTCGCCATTCATGATGAACGATTCGGGATGCCACTGCACGCCTATTATCGGACGTCCGTCGACGGCCTCCATACCCTCCAGGACTCCGTCCGGTGCCACCGCGTTTACAACGAATCCCTGCGGCACGGCACTCACCGACTGATGATGGAAGGTGTTCACGGAGAAATCCGCTTGAGCAAAGATTCCGAAGAGCAGAGTCCCTTCGAGCAACTTAACCTCATGCGTTGCCACATGACGCTCCACCGGTTCCTGATCATGAGCCAGCAGATCACCACCTATTCCGGCATAGAGGTCCTGATGCACCTTACCGCCCAAAGCCACCGCGAGAGTCTGTATTCCGCGGCATATTCCAAGGATTGGCAGAGAGCGGTTAACCGCAAGGCGAGTAAGTATAATCTCCTGCTCATCGCGTTTTGGATTGATCGTGTGCAGGAGAGAATAGTCGGGCTCTTCTCCCATGTAACGTGGGTCAATATCAGCACCGCCGGTCAATAGAAGAGCATCAACATGACGCAATGTCTCGATCAGGGCTTCACGACCGGCATAAGGAGGTATTATCAGCGGAGTTCCGCCGGCCTCAAGCACCGACGCATAATATGCCTCTGCCACAGCTGCATTGCCATCACGAAAGTTGGCAGTTATGCCTATCACAGGACGTGGAGTTCCTGCCGGATATGACGCATGCAGAGCTTGCAGCTCTGCATGCACATCGAATCTATCGTTCTCCATGGATATCTTTTTCACGGATTATACAAAGATTACTCCAAAGGCATATTGCGCTTTATGCTGTGGTCGAGCACAATCATTGTCTCGGTGCTCACCACACCCGGAATATCCTGGACACGCCCGTTCAGCAGCTGCATAAGATGCTCATTGTCATGGGAATACATCTTGGCAAGTATTGAGTATGGACCTGTAGTATAACAGCACTCAACCACCTCGGGTATCTCGCGAAGGTGCTCCACAACCTCCTTGTACATCGAACCACGCTCAAGGCGTATACCTATGTAGGTACAGGTCTTGTAGCCGAGACGACGCACATCTACCTCGTAGCATGAGCCCGAAATCACACCCATGTCTATAAGATGCTGCACTCTCAAGTGTATTGCAGCACGTGAAACGCCACAAAGTTCAGCCACGTTACGGAAAGGGATTCTTGCATCCTTTGAAATGATGCCCAGGATCTTGAGGTCAAGAGCATCTACCTTACATTCAATATTTTTCATTTTATTATGGTTATAGTTTTATCGTTCATTACAATTCTACTCTTTTCCGAGAATCTCAAGGTCATATACAAGCACGGTATAAGGCGGAACAACACCTTGCCCATCAGTGCCATATGCCAATTGCCAAGGAAGATAGAGCATACACTTTGTTCCTGCAGGCAATGTCATCAGGGCCTCTTTGAAACCGGGAAGCTGCTCACTCAACTTCAAATCGTCAGATTTCCCTTTGGTCGTATCCAGGATATATCCATCGGTCATTGTACATTTGTAGATACATTTCACTGTATCATCTTCACCGGCAATATCACCCTTACCCAATTCCAGAACTTTATACTGCAAGCCACTTGGCAGCTCCTTTACACCATGACGGTTTCTGTTGTCCGCAAGGAATTTTTCGGCCGGCATCCTGTATATAGCCCAATCAAAATAGTTTTGCGCGGCATCTACTTCCTTTTTACCGTTCATACCCGATGCACTTGCCGCCACAGCCTCAATATATGCCCTGCGGCGCAACTGCGCTCCCGGTACAGCAAGTATGGGTTCCTTATACTTTTCAAGCATGGTTTCGGCATCCAGCGCAGCTCCGACACCCGAAACGTATGCCGATGCCTGTTTGTCCGCCGAAAGAGAGAATGCATCGCCTACGCCTCTGACAAAGTCACCGATATTTTCTTGCACAATACCATACCCGTATCCCGAATACTCCTTGAAAAGAAGGACACCTGCCGCATATGAGAGAGCTGAAGCATCGCTGCTGCTTCCGATAGAGTGTTTTGCCTGAACAACGGCATCAGAATCCAGACCACCACCGGCCATCTCAAGCAATGCCTTACGGAAAGAGGCACGATCAATACGTGACATTTCCAACCCATTGAACTCCTCTTCATATTCGACATAGGCTGCGATGTCTGCACCGAGCCTTACTCCATTGGCATATGCCGAGGTTTCCGGAGAATCGTCGATTATGGAAGCATCTCTCAGACCTTTCACGAAAGAGTATTCCTGCTCCGGACCGATACCACGCTCCTGCATCGTTGCGTACATCTCCGAAGAGAATACGACCCCGACTGAATAAGAGAGCGAATCACTGAAATCCGTCGGCACATATTCGGTAAAGACCGATTGCAGGGACTCCCTGGCATTTCTGTTCTCATCCGCTCCCTTAAGCTGCACATCAATCCAACCCGTACATGAAGGCATAGAGAATGTAACAGCCAGTAACGTGCATATCACTCCTTTTCTCATTCTTCCTTATCAAAGCACCTTAATCAGTTCAACATCGAACACGAGTGCACTGTAAGGAGGAATCATCTCGCCTGCACCGTGTTCACCGTATGCCATATCATAAGGGATATACAGACGCCATTTTGCACCCTCCTGCATCAGTTGCAGAGCCTCCACCCAACCTCGGATGACCTGATTCACACCGAATACCGCAGGCTCACCGCGTTTGATTGAACTATCGAAAACAGTTCCATCGATGAGTGTACCCTCATAATGGCACTGCACACGGTCGGTTGCCGAAGGTTTCTTGCCGTTACCCTCCACAAGTACCTGATACTGGAGACCGCTGGGAAGTGTAACTACACCCTCTTTCTTTGCATTCTCGGCAAGGAACTTCTCGCCGGCCTCCTTGTTTACGGCATATGCAGCCTCGGCAAGTTTCCTGAAGTGCTCGTTCACGACCTTCTGGGCTTCGGCATGTGTCATCTCTGTCTTATTGCCTGTAAGGACATCCTTTACACCCTTTACGAAATCCTCGACATTCATCTCATTAACTCCCATCGAGAGCAGATTCTGGCCTATACCCATTCCAAGGCCGTAACTGAATTTATCCATTTTTACTTGATTAACATGTTAAATTACTATCATTTTGTTAGTTCGCATAGTGTCACCACTTAACACAAGCCGAGCGAAGATACAACATAATATTCTAAATATGCAACAAAACGGCGGTAAAATATGCAAAATTCGAGAAATTTGTCAAATTTACACAACCTAAACAAAGCGCACCCGTTAGCATTTTGTCAAAGAGCAAAATATTGCATATAATATATTATAAACTCAATTTTATTATTTAAATTTGCATTTCAAAGCAAATGACATGGAAAACTTCATACTGATAGGCATCTTGGTATTCATTGTCGCCGGGTTCTTCATCCTGCGTAAATTCTACAGGAACACACCTGTAGATGAGCATCACGACCATGAACATGGTGGTGAGGATGGTGTATGCTGCGGCAGGCATACAAACTGTGCAAAGGGATACGACAACAGCAATCTGTACTTCGATGATGAGGAATTGGACCGTTTCAAGGGCACAAATCCCGAGGAATACAGTGACAGCGACATCGAGGAGTTCCGCAACGTACTCTATACCATGAAAGAAGATGAGGTTGACAATTGGGTGCATTGCCTTCAGACACGAGGCATAGAGTTGCCGCCGCAGGTAAAAGAGGAGGTGCTGATGATGCTCCAATGAATGCAATAAAAAGGCCTGTTTTCAGTTATTATAATAATCAAAGATATTAGTGTGAAGAGAACCCTACCGTACATACTCGCAGTTGTTGCCACCTTGTGCCTTACCGGCTGTTCAAGCCGCAAGAAGAACACAAGCACGACACGTATGTACCATGCGTTCACAGCCCGGTATAACACATTCTACAACGGCAATGTGGCTTACAGGCAGGGCATCAAGGAGCAAAGCACCGGACACAAGGATAACTATCTTGAGCAGCTTCCGTTGCTGACAATAAGCACAGAGGAGACACAGAAGATTGGAAGCGGCAAGTACGACCGTGCAATAGAGAAGGCACAGAAGGCTATCAAGAACCATTCGATAAAGAGGAAACCGAAGAAACCTGCCGGCAAGAAACTGTCACAGAAACAGAAGAAATTCTATGCACAGAAGGAGTTCAACCCGTTCCTGTGGAGAGCATGGTTCCTAATGGCGAATTCACAGATGCAGAAAGGTGAATTCACCGAAGCAGCCAGCACATACATCTACATCAGCAGACTATATGAGAACGACCCGAAGATTGTTGCGGAAGCACGCATAGGGCTCGCAAACTGCTACAGCGAACTCGACTGGCTATATGAAGCCGAAGACATATTGCAACGCACATACCGTGATTCCGTTCCCGAATCACTTAAAGAGGAGTTCTCGCGCGCAAAAGGCAACATGCTGCTCAAGCAAGGAAGGATTGAGGAGGCAATACCACACATAGAGAAGGGGATGAAGAGAAGCGGAATGACGGGCCTCGACAAAGCACGTGAATATTATCTTCTCGGGCAGCTATATGCAAGCATCGGCAACAAGAAAGCCGCATACAAATGTTTCGGCAAGACCATTTCCAAGAATCCCCCATATGAGCTTGAGTTCAACGCACGCATACGCCAGACCGAAATGGCGACCGACGAGAACCACAAGAAAATCCTGCGCAAACTGAAACGCATGGCACGTTCATCCAAGAACGAGGAATACCTGGCACAGATATATTATGCCATTGGCAACCTGCACATGAGCCAAAAAGACACCACAGAGGCAATAAAGGCATACGAAAGGGGTGTAGCCGAAGGTGCGACAAGCGGATACGGAACCGGATTATTGCATCTTTCACTCGCAAAAATCTATTGGGAGAAGGAACGCTTTTCAAAAGCCAACGAGAACTACGGGAAAGCCCTATCCATGATAGGCGAGGAGAACGAGGAGTATGAAGAGGTGAAATTCCGTAGCGAGGTTCTCGGCGATTTGGTACAATATACCGATGTCGTCGAGAAACAGAGCGAGTTGCTCTATTGGTCAACCTTGCCGCCCGAAAAGCTAAACCCTATAATAGACAGTTTGATAGTTGAGGCAAAGCATGCCGAGGAACTGCGCAAAAAGGAGGAGAAGAAGATGCAGCGTGAGAGCGGAGGCAGTGAACTCGACAATGCAGGCAACGCTGCCGACATGACAATAACAAACCCCATGGAAAAACAGCAGTGGTATTTCTATAACCCAAAGATAGTGTCTCAGGGTGTACAGGCCTTCAAGAAGCAGTGGGGAGACAGAGAACTGAAGGATTATTGGCGTTTCAGCAACGAGATATCATCGCTGATGACAAATGACACCATCCCGACAGACAGCACAATGCTCGGTGATGCCACTCTTGCCATGGACAGCACAATGACGGTTGCAGGGGACAGTCTGATGCTCGAAGAGGAGGTGATTGAAGAAGCCTTGTCGACCGACCCTACCACACGCGAATACTACATCCAGCAGATTCCTGTGACCGACGAACAGAAAGAGAGTGCACACAATGCACTGCGCGATGCACTTTTTGAGTCTGGAATAAGATTCAAGGATAAGGTCAACAGCAAGGAACTGACACTGAAATACCTTGAAAGGGTTGTCGATGATTATCCGGAATTCGAGAAGATGGCCGACACCTACTTCAACCTGTTTGTCGCATGTTCGCGATGGGACGAACCGGAGAAAGCGGAACACTACAAGAATATGCTGATTGCGGACTATCCCGACAGCACGATGACAAAGATGATACAGGATCCGGACTTCTTTGAGAGCACCGCAACACGCAAGCACAAGGAGGACTCGCTTTATGTAAAGGCATACGGGCACTATCTGAAACAGGAGTATGCACAGGTTGAACAGGAGAACGCCCTTGCATTGGCAAAATATCCAAAGGGCAGCCACCGCGCACGATTCATGTTCATCGATGCCATGTCAAAGCTCTACGGTGGAAAACAGGAAGAGGCCCTCACAGCACTGCAGGAGCTTGTCACTACATATTCGAATGACAGCATCAGCAAGATTGCAGGCGGAATATCAACCGGAATAAAGGAGGGACGACTGCTCAAGAGCGGCATATCGACATCAATCTGGGAACGCAAGGCCGACGGCACGATAAAGGGCGCGAATGACAGCATACCGCCGTTTGTGGCAGAACGTAACGAGCCATACTATTTTATACTGGCCTACCCCAACGATTCGGTCGACGAGAAGCGTCTGCTGTTCGAAATGGCAAGATACAACTTCTCGCGGTACATGGTGCGCAATTTCGAGATGACATTCGAAAAGCAGGCCGAGATTACACTATTCGAAGTGAAGGAGTTCCTGAACTTTGACGAGGCATTCCTCTACCGCAAACGTCTCTACGGAAATGCTGAGACAGCAAGGCTTCTTGAAGGAATACACTCGTTCATCATATCAAAAACGAATCTTGATTTGTTATTGCAGTATTACAGTTTTGATGACTACAATAAATTCTACGAAGAGAATTTCATGGCAATACCGGAACTTGAGATAGATGGCTACACCTTGGATGAACCCGGTTACGGTGACAATGACACCGAAGAGGATGAGAATGAAGGCAAGGAAGATGATAATGAGGAGGTTAATGAAGAGGATAGAACAAAGGCCAATAGAGAGAATAGATCCATCAAGAGTTTGAAAGATTCCAGTGTTGAATAGTTGAAGAAAAGAGAATTATGACATACAACCTACTTTGGGCCGACGATGAGATAGAACTCCTCAACGCCCACATAATGTTCCTGAAAGGCAAGGGATACGAGGTGCGCAAGGTCACCAACGGAATCGATGCCATTGAAGCATGCAAGGAAGAGGCATTCGACCTCATTCTTCTTGATGAGAACATGCCTGGCATGACCGGTCTTGAGGCTCTCATGAACATAAAGCAGATACAGCCTACCACACCCGTTGTCATGGTGACAAAGAGCGAGGAGGAGGATATCATGGAGCAGGCTATCGGATCCAAGATTGCCGACTACCTGATAAAGCCGGTAAACCCGAGCCAGATACTGTTGACTCTGAAGAAGAATATCCACAGCAAAGAGATTGTTACGGAGAAGACCAACAGTGCATATCAGCAGAACATAGGCAAGCTGGCAATGCAGATTTCCGATGCACGCAGCATTGAAGAGTGGCAGGAGGCATACCGGCAAATTGTATATTGGGAACTGCAGCTTGAGAGCGCAGACATGCAGATGCGCGAGATGCTAAAGTCGCAGAAAGAGGAGGCGAACAACATGTTCGGACGCTTCATCAAGAAGAACTATATGGATTGGATGGCAGCAACGCCAAAGGATCGTCCTCTCATGAGCAATGACCTCTTCCGTGAACGTATATTTCCCCTGCTCGATGCCGGCGAGAAGGTTTTCTTCATAATCATCGACAACTTCCGATACGACCAGTGGCGTGTACTCGCCGATGAGATAGGCAGCGACTTCACCATAGAAGAAGAACTTTACACAAGCATTCTCCCGACAGCAACACAATATGCCCGTAATGCAATCTTTTCGGGACTCATGCCCAAACAGATAAAGGAGATGTTCCCCGAGCTGTGGGTAGACGAGGAGGACGAAGAGGGAAAGAACCTGAACGAAGAACCGCTCATAGCGACACAGATCGCACGCTATCGCCGCAAGGATACATTCTCCTACAGCAAGGTCCTCACCTCTGCTGCTGCCGACAAATACATGGACGGCATCAACAGTCTCGCAAAGAACGACCTGAACGTGCTTGTCATCAACTTCATCGACATGCTTTCGCACGCACGCACCGAGTCACTTATGGTACGCGAGCTTGCAGCAAACGAGGCTGCATACCGCTCGATAACATTGTCATGGATACGTCACTCGGCAATCAAGCGCCTCTTCCGCTACCTTGCCGACAATAGATATACCGTAGTGATAACAACCGACCACGGCAGCATACAGGTGGACACCCCGACAAAGGTCATTGGTGACAAGAACACCAATACGAACCTGCGCTACAAGTTGGGCAAGGCACTCAACTACAGCGGAAAGGAAGTTTTTGAGATAAAGGAACCGGCAAAGGCATTCCTGCCTGCCCCGAACCTGAGCACAAGCTATATTTTTGCGACATCAAGCAACTTCTTTGCCTACCCTAACAACTACAACTACTATGTACAGTACTACAAAGATACATTCCAGCATGGAGGCATATCTATGGAAGAGATGCTTGTGCCGCTTATAAAGATGAGACCGAAAGGCATTTAACATACAGAGCAAATGAACGGACATATAATAACGATAAACTCACTTGATGAATACCCGAAGGCTGCACGCGAGTTCATCAGGTTCATGGAGAGGGGACGCATATTCGCGTTCTACGGCAAAATGGGCAGCGGAAAGACAACCTTCATAAAGAGCATATGCGAGGAGCTAGGTGTGGAGGATACCATAAACTCACCTACATTCGCAATTGTGAACGAATATGAGGATAGAGAGATGAACACGATATACCACTTCGACTTCTACCGCATAAAGTCAATTGCCGAGGTATACAACATGGGGTACGAGGAGTATTTCTATGGCGGCGCATACTGCTTCATGGAGTGGCCCGAGTTGGTTGAAGAACTGCTGCCGGAAGAGACAATAAAGGTATATATTGAAGAGAACGAAGACACCACACGCACTGTAAGAATCATGTTTGACGAATGACTGTTTATTGAAAATAATTGCTAAATTCGCGACATACCATAAGAAGAACAAAACAGACAAGATATGAAGATTAACGCAAACGCATCGGGTACCCGTACAATAGAGGTTACCGAAATCCAGTTGCAGATAATCAGGAAATACTCACTGCTTGACCGCTTGGCAAACAGCATGGGTATAATCAACGAGGATTCCCTCGATAAACTGCGCCTAACCGTGCGATCGCTCATCTCATCACAGGTGATGGGTTCAAAGGACCTGCTTGAGCTTTGCCTTGTGCTCTACCATGAGGACATGAAGGCACTAGGACTCAGTAACCTTATCAAGTGCTACAACGAATGGTTGACACAACAGCTTGCTGCTGAGAGTGCAGCAGAGGAAGCGACTGCAGATGAGTAACAGGAGGGTTACAGACTGGCTACCGACCACCCGCAAGGAGGCAGAAATGCGTGGATGGGATGAACTTGACGTCGTCATTTTCAGTGGCGACGCTTACGTAGATCATCCCTCTTTCGGTTCGGCAGTAATCGGGCGCCTGTTAGAGGCAGAAGGGTTAAGGGTTGCAATAGTACCGCAGCCGAATTGGCAGGACGACCTGCGCGACTTCAAGAAGATGGGCCGTCCAAGGCTCTTTTTTGGTATATCGGCAGGTTGCATGGACTCAATGGTGAACAAGTACACTGCAGCGAAGCGCTTCCGCAGCGAGGATGCCTATTCGCCAAACGGCAAGCACAGCATGCGCCCCGAATATGCAACAACCGTATACAGCAACATCCTAAAGGAGATATACCCCGATACTCCCGTAATAATAGGTGGCATAGAAGCCTCAATGCGCCGTTTCACGCACTACGACTATTGGCAGGATTCGCTAAAGAAGAGCATACTGATAGAGAGCAAGGCCGACGTACTTGTATACGGGATGGGCGAGCAGCCCATAAATGCCATTGCAAATGCGATGAGGGAGAGACTTGCAGAAAGCGGTGCAGAGTATGCGACAGCAGAGATGGCAAGAGAAATCAGCCGTGAGACACGACAGACCGGTTACATCGCGAAGAAAGAGAACCTTGCAATAGATAGCGGTAACGACAGGATTCTTGCACCGCACGAAGAGTGTCTAAGGAGCAAGGAGAAGCAGGCTGCGAACTTCCTTGCCATAGAAAAGGAGTCGAACCGCGTCAACGCAAAGCGCCTGTTGCAGGAGTACAGCGAGGGGGTGGTTGTCATCAACCCACCGTTCCCGACAATGACGACGGAGCAATTGGACCACAGTTTCGACCTCCCTTACACTCGCCTGCCACATCCTAAGTATAATGGCAAACGCATCCCAGCCTATGACATGATAAAGCACTCGGTGAACATACACCGCGGATGCTTCGGAGGATGCGCCTTCTGTACAATATCGGCACATCAGGGAAAGTTTATCGTCAACCGCAGCCAGGAAAGTATACTACGCGAGATTGAGGCAATCTCACGTATGGAAGATTTCAAGGGATACCTGTCGGACCTTGGCGGACCGTCGGCAAATATGTACATGATGAAGGGAAAACGGAGCGAGCTGTGCGCAAAGTGCTCACGCCCCTCATGTATACAGCCAAAGGTATGTCCTAACCTCAATATCGACCATTCTGCACTGCTCGAACTCTACAGAAAGGTGGATGCCATGCCACAGATCAAGAAGAGCTTCATCGGCAGTGGAGTAAGATATGACATGCTGCTTCATAAAACAGGCGACAGCGCGTGCGATGCAAAGACCGCCGAGTACACTGAGGAACTTATCAGAAAACACGTCAGCGGTCGTCTGAAGGTCGCTCCCGAGCATACAAACGACTCGGTACTGAGGCTTATGCGCAAGCCACCGTTCTCACAGTTCCACCAGTTCAAAAGAATCTTCGACCGCATAAACAGCCGAGAGAATCTCAAGCAGCAGATAATCCCCTATTTCATAAGCAGCCACCCGGGCAGTACAGTTGAAAGCATGGCGGAGCTTGCTGCAGAGACAAGGCAGCTGAACTTCCACCTTGAACAGGTGCAGGACTTCACCCCTACCCCTATGACAATGGCTACAGAGATGTACTACACAGGAATAAACCCCGAAACCGGAGAGAAAGTATATGTAGCACGCTCAATGAAGGAGAAGGAGGCGCAAAGACGCTTCTTCTTCTGGTACAAGCCCGAGGAGCGCAAGCAGATAGCACAGTTGCTGCGGAGGATGGGAAGAAATGACCTGATAAAGAAATTAGGGATATAAGCAACCATTAATAACCGGGAAGCCGAGCTATATATAGCTCGGCTTCCCGGTTATCAATATTCACTATGACTTATTCTATTGTTCTAGTTCTTCTTCTTGTTATTCCAATTAATTTTAAGTAGACATTTTCTTCTTCAAAGCTAAGTCCATAAGAATATAATATATCTTTATAGAGATCTGCGAATTTATCATCAGTTTGAACTAAAGACGATTTCATAGCTTCTTCAAGCTCCTGCTCTGTCATGTTGGAAGATAATTTTATAGCGATTGGCCCATATTTCTCATTCCATTTTTCATACTTCTCTCCTACCGCTTTGAGTTCATTAAGGCTCTGGACATTCTGCAACTCTGCATAAAGAGGATTAAGATCAGCTTCAGACACTTTTAAAAGCTCATAAATGTTGTCAATGCTACTACTACCATCAGAGCTACCATTACTGCTATCATTAGCACTACCACCACAACTGACCAATGCAAAAACCGTCATTAAGGTCAAAAATAACTTTTTCATAATGTAAATGTTTTATGCCCCACCCAACAGACAGAGCTATGTTAATAATTTAAAAGTATTTAGAAGCGTGTTTAAATTTCTAAAAAGAATTTTCTTATAGAAGCGTGTTTCGTCTATTTCGCCATTTTTTATATTCATAAATTTGGCGATATAAATTTAAACAGTTTCTTAAAATTCAGACGATTTCTAACTCCAGGTTATTTTTACAAATATAATAATAGGATTCCATTTTACCCCCCCCAATTATTAAATTGTGCTAACTACAAAAGCATAGGAATACATGTAATTGCAAATGTTGGCATATATACTTTGGCTGTATATATACAACACTTCGCGACAGGGTTTGCACTCACTTTCCGTTAATGAATTTCATAGGTTCATCAGCGAGAATGTCAAACACTCGAGTGTTTATTTGTCATCTATCTTTTGCTGTATTACAAAAAACACAATTAAACACAAGAGTCCGTTGCTTTTTTAAAATAATGCACAAATATAAGGGAATAATATTTTACCACATTTGTCTTTTTTTTGTCAGTTGATATATTCGATATAAGTTTAACAAAATAGCGAATTTGTCATCCTGGAGCGTAGCGCACAAACGATCGACGCGCGAAACTTTTAAGCTGATTGAACAAGAAAAAAGAATAAAGAAAAGGTTCCGGCATGCCGGAACCCTTTTATGCAACAAGAAAGTAAACTTGCGTTGCACCTTTCATATTTCTTTTTAAGCTTTTACATTACTCCTCTACCTCAAACTCCTCCTTGCCTACACCACATAGCGGACATACATAATCCTCGGGAAGATCCTCAAATGCAACACCAGGTTCAATACCCTGCTCAGGGTCACCTATCTCCGGGTCATAAACCCACTGACAAACTGTACAAATATACTTTTTCATAATATACGTTTTTATTGAGTTAAACAATCGGCATCGCAGAATGTTCAGGTTTATCACTCAAAAGTTGACCGTCAAGTAACAATAGCTATCAACCTTTAGTCCCTGCATCAATCTACACTGCAAATATAATACATGTTTTTTAAAATAAAGGCATATTTTGTCAAATTTTTACAACATTGTAATCATTTTACTTTTGAAAGATATTCCTCTACTAAAAAACGCATTCCTTCTGAAGCGCCCTTACGGATTACAGTAACGTTACGCCTTGTAACATTGACCTCATTTGGGTCTATAAGATATACCGGAACATCAGACGGTACATAGTTCAACAAGCCTGCAGCAGGATAGACATTCAATGAAGTTCCGATAATCACGAATATATCAATGTCACGTAACGCCCAAACGGCATCTTCAATACGTGGGACAGCCTCACCGAACCATACTATGAACGGACGTTTCTGCGACCCGTCAGCTGCAAGATCTCCCAACTTCACGCAGAGGTTGTCGGGTGACAATGTCTCGACATAATTCTCATTATAAGGCTCACGCGAAGAACATACCTTCATGAGTTCGCCATGAAGGTGTATGATATTGCTTGAACCGGCACGCTCATGCAGGTCATCTACATTCTGAGTCACTACAGTTACATCAAAATCATTCTCAAGTGCTGCAACGATTTTATGGGCATCATTAGGTACAACATCAAGAAGCTGCATGCGACGTTTGTTGTAGAATTCAAGAACCAAAGCAGGGTTTTCGCGATATCCCTCAGGTGTTGCTACCTGTTCAACGGGATAGTTGTCCCATAGACCACCGCCACCACGGAATGTACTTATTCCACTCTCGGCACTGATACCTGCTCCTGTAAGAAAAACTATTTTTTTCATATTATATCACTAAGCAAGGGGGTGACTAAAAAGTAAATTTCTGTGTTACGTTTGCCTTCAAAATCCTCATTTACGCTTAGTAAACTGCGGTTTTGAAGCCTGCACAAGCCTTGAACTTTGCTTTTTATTCACCCCCAACAAAAAGAGGATGACTTC
>JAFQEZ010000005.1 GCA_017398805.1 Bacteroidaceae bacterium
AAAGGCGAATTTCTGCGTTACGCTAGCCCGCTAAATCCTCATTTACACAAAAGTAAACTGCGGTTTAGCGAGCGTCGCAAGCCTTGAACTTCATCCTTTTTATCTCATTTAACTTGAGACAGCAATAATAATGTAGGGGCGAACCGGTGTGTTTGCCCAACAGAAATACCGCAAATGTAGGGCAGACACATCGGTCTGCCCCTACGGGCGCGGAAAATAAAAGACAAAAAAATTATACAAGATATGAAGAAGACTTATGTATCACCTCTCATGGTAGAGGTAAACGTAGAGGCCGAGCAGATGCTCGCTGCTTCATTGAAGATAGGTGGTAATGACCAAACAGTAGATACCTCTGATCCAAACGCGCAGCTCGGTGGTGGCCGTCGCGGTGAATGGGGAAATCTTTGGCAGTAAAAATTATGGAGAGCAATTGATTCATTTGCTCTCCATAATTTTTATCTGCTAGATTTCCCCATCGCGAGTTTTGCAGCACCAGGTCAAGCGCAGCACCGCGCAGTGGTGCCGCTTGGGTTGCAAAAAGCAAAACGAGTCAATGGGGCAACCTCTGGGGCAAGTAACACAAAAGGGAAGCTCTCGCTTCCCTTCATTGTTACTCGACTGCGCGAACGGCGATAGGTTAAATGTAGGGGCATCCCTTGTGGGTGCCCAAAAAGTGCAAAGTGCAAAGTTAATTGAGATTCTTCGCTTTGCTCAGAATGACAAGTACGCGGTTTTTCGCGCAAAGTAGGGGCAGACCGATGTGTCTGCCCTAAAAGTTGAAAGCTTGTGCAAGCGATCGAAAGCCAAGTTTACTTGAGCTTTTACAGCGAGCGCAGTCAAGGTTCAATCCCACGCAGTGGGGTTAAAGTGGAAAGTTAATTGAGATTTTTGACTTTAGCCCCTTCGGGCTTAATGCTAAGGCTGACGCCTTGGGCGTCGACCGTTGGTTCGCTTTGCTCAAAATGAACTAGTTTGCGGTTCTTCTGTCTTGAAATCAGAGGCAGCAACTCATTAGAATAATTCGGAGTGACTCCCTAAGCGTATTAACTTTATGATGTTTTCTTCTGGGTCGAGCCATATTAACAGAAGGTCATTTTCAACATGGCATTCCATAAACCCGGCATAGTCGCCAATAAGTCTGTGCGGTTTGTATTTCTCGGGCAACGAACCCTCCTTTTCCAATAGCTGCAGTACTTCTTTGAGGTGCTTGATTTTGTCGGGTCTATTCTGTATTCTCTTCAAGTCTTTCTTGAATTGACTTGTTGTCTTAAGTGTAAACATTCTACAAAGAATCAATCATCGTTTCAAGATTGTCAGTGTCAAGCGTCTCAAGTTCACGGCCATCTTTGGCCTCTTTCATTGCTTTAATGGTTAACTTGTTCGGGTTGTTGTAAACAACATCCATTAGAACGCTTTCCACATAGTTGTTCAAACTGCGGTTTTCTCTTGTAGCGGCTTCCTTAAGCTTTTCAATCAAATCGTTGCTTAATCTGAAGGCGGTCTGTTTCCTGTTGATTACTGCGTCCATGATAATTGTGTTTTTTAGCTTATTTGTTAGCAAAAGTATAACATATGTATAACATGAACAAGTTAGTCGGTAAAAAAAAGGCGAATTAACATTTTATAAGGTTAATCCTGCATGTCTGCTTTTTGAATCCGTTTTTTTCAAATTTGCGTGGAGATGAAAAACTCTTATGAGGTTGATTTCTTATTGTCACTCCGTGACGGCCAATTCCAGAATTGCTCCCCTGTTTTAGGGGAGCTCCGCAAAGCGGTGAGGGGTATTGACAGGGGAGCAATCCAGGTGCCGCGTGGATTAAATGTAGGGGCAGACCGATGTGTCTGCCCTAAAAGTTGAAAGTTGCTCTCGCAACTTCGACAACACCGGCAGCAACAGGTCGCAGGTTGCGTGGCATGGTCACGCCCTGCGGGTTGCGATTAGACGGTGTTGTCAAAGTGGAAAGATGATTGAGATTCTTCGCTTTGCTCAGAATGACAAGTTCGCGTTTTGGTGCGATGTAGGGGCAGACCGATGTGTCTGCCCTAAAAGTTGAAAGTTAATTGAGATTTCTTCTATCGTCGAAATGACAAATCAGCGGTTTGGCACTGTAGGGACCCCTACGGCATCTGTACTCTGTTATCTGTACTCTGTACTCTGTTATCTGTTATCTGTACTCTTTTGGTCAGCGTAGAACTCTTTGATTAGCTCTTTTGCGCGTTCTATCATTGTGTCGCGACCGCTGTTCCAGTCGCTTTCTGTGATGTGTACCTTTACGTCGGGTTCGATACCGAATTCGGTGTGTTTTCCTTGTGCATCGAGTATCGGGCATGCCGAGAAGCGCACGTTCCAACCGTTGGGCAGTGTGCTGTTGAGCGGCATGCCGCTGCCGCCACCGGTTTTGTCGCCCAGGACGATTACATTTGGCAGTTCGCGCATCATCATGACAAAATGGTTTGCCGAACTGTAGACACCACGGTTTGTAAGCACCACTACGGGACGCAACCATACAGCGCCTTTGCTTGGCTCGAGATAGAGTTTTTCAGGTGCAGAGAAGTCGTTATGTCCCTTGCCTGTCTTGTGCTGTATGTAACCGCAGTGTATCTTCTCCTTGGTGAATGAGGATGCAAGCCTTTCGGCTGCCGTGAGCATGCCTCCGCCGTTGTTGCGTATGTCAAGGATTATGGCTTTGGTGTCCTTGAGGTTCATGATCATGAGCGAGAGGTTGTCGCTGTTGAACTGGTTGGCAAAGCTCTCTACATATACATATCCAATGCTGTCGGACAGGGTGGTGTATTTGATGCCGTTCGTCATTCTGAAATCAGTGCCTAAGTAGTTGCGCTGGATTGAGTCGCTGAAATTGATCGGCTGGTCGAGTTTCCAATCCCAATAGAAACTTGTGCCGTATATCGACGATAGGTTTACATGCCCGTCGCGCAACTCCTTGAGCATGTCGCCCATTATGTCGAACAGTTGTGCCTGTGTGCTGCATGTATCCGCCATAGGTTTGTATCTGTGGTATACCTCGTCCCAATCGAGCCCAAACTCCTGCCGGGCCTGTTCGAAGAAGCAGTAGCGTTCATCGATGAGATGCCACAGTGCGTCGAAATTGCCGTCGGGGGTGTTGCTGAACTCATCCTCTTCGATGCAGCCTGTAAGCATCAGCGGCAGGGTTATATATAACAGTAATCTTCTTATCATATCAGTTGTCAGTAGGGTGAATATGCCTTTATGCTGTTTTCCTGCTTTATCTTGAGAATGGTCTTTACAAACCCGAAGGTAAAGGAGTGGCGGTATATGTGGCAACGTGTGTCGTTGATGTCGCTCTGGTATATGTCACCGGTGTAAGCAAGGCGCAGGGTGGTGCTGTGACGTTTCCATCGCAGTGGTATATCGAGAGTGAGGTGATGTCTCCACGAAGGGCAGTTGAAGGGGTGTGTGAACGCCACAACCCCGTCGGCATGCCCAAGACCGAATATTTCGTAGTAGCTTTGTCCGTATTCGGGTGCGAACATCACTCCCATGAGCGGAACGTCGAGTTGCAGGCGCGCGGTCCAGTCGTTGCCCTTGACGGGGAAACGGTATATTGCCATGCCCGATGCGGCAAGCGCTGTGCGCAGTTTTACCGATACAGGGTTGTTGCCGTTCGATGGCAGGTAGAGTGCACCGCCTTCGACCTGTATCTGTGCTCCTGCAAGCAGTTTCAGACGTTTCCCTATCTCAAATGGGTGATAGCCGCTCCAGCGGTAAGCCGCCATACCCATGAGCTGGGTGTTGTTGCCTTGCATAGCATATCCTAACGAGCCGTCAAATGTTGTCTGGAACTTCCAGCGGTAGTTGCCTGTGCGTGCGTCACGGAAGTTCTCATGCGCAATATGGAGGCCTGCTCCGGTGTAGTTGTAACCGCTCAGGTAGGTGTCGAGGGTGTTGATGCCGGAGATACCGTAAGTAGTGCTCTTGACAACAATCCTTTCGGGAATGATGCTGTCCTCGATAAAATGTTGCGCCCTTGACACTGCCGGCAATGCCAGCAGTGCAAGGGCTGCAATTATGGTTCTTATGGTTTTCATCTGTTTTTTATGCGCGCGGTATTTGCACGCTGTCTAAAAGGGTGCCAAGGGTTCTATGGGCTTTAGATTTTTAGCTTTGCTCAAAATGACAGCCTCGCGGTGTTTGTCATCCTGGAGCTACTAAGGGCTAACTTCTTGTACCCCTCACCGCTTCGCGGAGCTCCCCTAAAACAGGGGAGCAATTCCCAGTGCGCGGTATTTCGTTTACAGCGGTTATTATGCTTCTTCTCCAAATAGCGTCAGTTGCTCCGGGTCGTCGTTGACGGGGTCTTCGGCTGCAGGTTCCTCAATAACCTCGGGCGGTGGCGGGAACTTTGTGGGCTCAAGCTCTATTATCTCATCAATCTCATATGTGGTAAGGCGTTTGCCTCGTGCCTTGAAACTCTTTGTGCCTATGAACTCGTCCACTTCTATTACAAGCGGCTCGCGGAAGTTGTCGTTGCCGCCGAACATCACCTGTATGCGTGGGAACGGTGTCTCGGAGAACCATATCAGTTCGTTGCCCTTGTTGTCGCCAAAGCAGTTCTGCCTGCGTGGGCTTGCCTCAAGGGTGAACCTCTTTACGTATGGGTATCCCTGCTGGCTTGCGTCGTATAATGCGGCGCTCCACACCTTGTTGGGGTCGAACTTCTCAATAATCATGAGGTCGTCCTCGTAGTGGTTGTTGAGGTCTACAGGACTCAGGTAGAACTCTCCGTTCTTGCGTATTGCAAGTATCTTGTCGTCGTTGTGGAACTCGCCCAGGTACTCGCCGTGGTTGTCGAAGTTGATGCGCAGTATGTCGCGGTCGAACCATACCTTGCGGCCTCCGAGGGTGGAACTTCCGTGGCGCTTGAGTGTTATGCGCATAACTTCGTTCTTGGTGAGGATGTTGCCCATGGACTGGCGTCCCTTGATGGCGATGTCGCTGAAGTCCTTCTCTATGATTGAGTTGCGCAGGCGTGGGTTGGGCTTCAGCAGCACCTTTATTACCTCAGCCTCGCCGTTGGGGTTGGCTGTGAAGTATGCCACCTTTGAACCGGGTGTGCCCTGTGTGAGGTCATACTCGCGGTCGCGCGTCATGCCTGTCGCAGCAAAGCGCTTTATGTAGTGTATGCCGTTCTTTCCGTCGCGGTATACGGCATTGTAGATGGTGCGCTTGTCGTTCTTCTTGAACACATCGACGTGGATAATGTTCTTGCCCACGAAGAGTTTTTCGCTCACCTTTACAATCTTGTACTTTCCGTCCTTGTAGAAGAGTATGATATCGTCAATCTCGGAACAGTTGGTTACGAACTCATCCTTCTTGAGCGAAGTTCCGATGAATCCTTCGGCGCGGTTTATGTACAGTTTCTGGTTGGCTTCTATTACCTTTGCTGCCACAATGGTGTCGAAGTTGCGTATCTCGGTCTGTCGCGGATAGCGTGCACCGTACTTCTCCTTGAGCATGGTGAACCACTTGATTGTGACCGCAGTCATCTGTCCCAGTTGTTTGTCAATCTCCTCAATCTCCTTCTTGAGACGTGCGATAAGTTCCTCGGCCTTGTCCTTGTTGAAACGGAGTATGCGTGCCATCTTTATCTCCATTAGGCGCAAAAGGTCGTCACGTGTGATTTCGCGGACGAAATCCTGCTTGTATGGTTCAAGACGGCGGTCGATGTGTGCCAGTGCCGTGTCCATGTCGGGTGCCTGCTCGAACTCCTTGTCCTTGTATATGCGCTCCTCTATGAAGATGCTCTCAAGCGATGCAAAGTGCAGCTGTTCAAGAAGTTCGCCTTTACGTATCTGTAATTCCAGGCGCAAAAGTTCCTTGGTGCTATCCACCGAGCGGCGCAGCAACTCGCTCACGGTGAGGAATACAGGCGTGTGGTTGTCGATTACGCAGCAGCATGGAGTGATGCTTATCTCGCAATCGGTGAAAGCGTAGAGTGCGTCAATGGTCTTGTCGCTTGACACTCCCGGTGCAAGGTGTACGAGTATCTCCACCTTGTCCGATGTGTTGTCGTCGACCTTGCGTATCTTTATTTTTCCGTTGTCAACGGCCTTAAGTATCGACTCGATGATGAGCGGCGTGGTCTTGCCGTATGGTATCTCGTTTATGGTCAGGGTCTTGTTATCCTCGGACTTGGTTATCTTGGCGCGGATGCGTACACGGCCTGTGCGGTCACCGTCGTGATAGCGCGATACATCGATGCTTCCGCCTGTCTGGAAGTCGGGGTACAACTGGAACGGCTCCTTGCGCAGATAGGCTATCGCCGCGTCGCACACCTCGTTGAAGTTGTGGGGCAGAATCTTTGACGACAGTCCCACGGCAATACCCTCGACGCCATGTACAAGCAGCAACGGGAACTTTACGGGCAATGTGATTGGCTCTTTGTTACGGCCGTCGTAAGAGAGTTTCCACTCGGTAGTCTTAGGGTTGAAAACCACATCGTGGGCAAAATGCGAGAGGCGTGCCTCGATGTATCGGGGCGCGGCAGCCGAGTCGCCTGTGAGTATGTTACCCCAGTTGCCCTGGCAGTCGATGAGGTACTCCTTCTGACCCATCTGCACCAATGCGCCGGCAATGGATGCATCGCCGTGAGGGTGATACTGCATGGTGTGTCCCACCACGTTCGCAACCTTGTTGTAACGCCCGTCGTCGAGCTCGCGCATGGCGTGCAGTATGCGGCGCTGAACAGGTTTCAATCCGTCGTAAAGGTGTGGCACCGCACGCTCCAGGATAACGTACGAAGCATAGTCCAGAAACCAGTTCTGGTACATGCCCGTCAGCTTGTGCGTGATGGGGTCGCCACCCTTGTCGGGGTGATAGCTGCTGTGTTCCTCGTTGCCCGTGTCCCCATTCTCATTTACAGGGTTCTCGGTGGCATCGCTCATCTCCTCGATATTCTCGTCAAATCCGTTGTTCTCCATTTTGGTAATGAGTTTATCTTTTGCGGCCTGCAAATCCGCTAAAACGCAAAAATAAACAAAAAATGGCGAAAAAAGAAATTTACGCTTCTAATATTGTCTGCGTTTTATAATTGGCTTAAACTTTCAAACTATCTCTGTCAAGCAGAAACTCATAGATGTTCATAAATACAACGCCATTTTCGTCTTGATATCGTTTTATTGGGTCTTCGGTAATTACAAACTTCTGAAAGCTGTCCGATATGTGCGTCAGCGAACGTAGTTCTTGTTCTCGTTTTTCCTCATTAGGCAACCTTAATGCTGACTGTATGTAACATCGTTTACTACCTTCGTTGCATACAAAATCAACCTCCAATTGTTTACGTTGGCTTTTGCCCTCCTCATCTTTGGTGTTTACCACTACGACACCAACATCCACCATCAATCCACGGGTGCGAAGCTCATTGTATATGAGATTTTCCATCAAATGTGTAACTTCATGCTGACGGAAATTTATACGGGCGTTGCGTAATCCTAAATCTGCGAAATAGTATTTGGCAGGAGTGTCAATATACTTCTTGCCTTTAATATCGTAGCGTATAGACTTTTCAACCATAAATACCTCCTGTAGTATTTCAAGGTAGAAACTTATTGTATTGGGAGATATAGAAACA